>NZ_JBFLKW010000069.1:0-204 GCF_040743205.1 Corynebacterium sp. 045007 | reverse complement strand
CAGCTACCAACACAACCTCGGCATCCAAAAAGGCTGGATCAAATAACCGCAACACGCCCGGAAAAGACACACTTTTCTTTACTTAACCCCAAACCCCTGCCCCGCATCCGGGTTAAACGACAGAAAGTGTGTCTGGATTCGGTGATTTGTAGTGGTTGACCTCTAGGTTTCAGAGAAATATATGCTCCGGGAGCATATATTTGG
>NZ_JBFLKW010000068.1:0-209 GCF_040743205.1 Corynebacterium sp. 045007 | reverse complement strand
ACACCAGCTACCAACACAACCTCGGCATCCAAAAAGGCTGGATCAAATAACCGCAACACGCCCGGAAAAGACACACTTTTCTTTACTTAACCCGCCCCCGGCATACACTGCAAATCCGGGTTAAGGGTCAAAAAGTGTGTCCGGAATCGCGGATTTTCACGGATTGACCTGTAGGTTTCCGGAAAGTATATGCTCCGGAAGCATATATC
>NZ_JBFLKW010000067.1:0-210 GCF_040743205.1 Corynebacterium sp. 045007 | reverse complement strand
ACACCAGCTACCAACACAACCTCGGCATCCAAAAAGGCTGGATCAAATAACCGCAACACGCCCGGAAAAGACACACTTTTCTTTACTTAACCCGCGGTAGGACTCGATGAAATTGGGGTTAAACGACAGAAAGTGTGTCTGGATTCGGTGATTTGTAGTGGTTGACCTCTAGGTTTCAGAGAAATATATGCTCCGGGAGCATATATTTGG
>NZ_JBFLKW010000066.1:0-226 GCF_040743205.1 Corynebacterium sp. 045007 | reverse complement strand
GACCAGGAGAAGTAGTGAAGCAAACCCGCCGAACGAAATACAGTGCCATCAAACCCATTGCGCTTCAACACATTGCCAACGGGGCATCAGCAAGCGCGGTTGGGCGCGATTTAGCGATTCCCTCACCAACTGTCAGGCGGTGGGCGCGACAAGCCGGAATTGAGATCCAGCACCAATCGCACTACCCGAAGTTATCGATGATGGATAAGCATCGCGTGATCTACGA
>NZ_JBFLKW010000065.1:0-230 GCF_040743205.1 Corynebacterium sp. 045007 | reverse complement strand
TCCATCCAGGAACGGTAGATCGTGGAGAATTCGTGCAGTTGTGCACCCCATGCTGCTGCTTGGTCCAGGGTGGTGATCCGGGTCAGTTTCAGCGCCAGTCGGTAGATGGTGCGCCCGGCATCAGTCCGGGGCCGTGAGGTGGTGTAGCGGCGTACAACGCGTTGGGCGTGGACGAGGCAACGCTGGATTTTCGTGGTGGGCCAGCACTTTTTGATCGCGCTAAACGCTCC
>NZ_JBFLKW010000064.1:0-242 GCF_040743205.1 Corynebacterium sp. 045007 | reverse complement strand
AGATCCAGCACCAATCGCACTACCCGAAGTTATCGATGATGGATAAGCATCGCGTGATCTACGAGATGCTTATGGCCGGCTCATATAGTGTTGCCCAGATTGCTGCACAGGCTGGGGTGTGCACAACCACGGTGTACAACCGGCGGGCTAGATTGACCACTATGAATACCCGCAGTCGGATAACACCTGGTGATGTATCTCGTGTTGGTACTGGTCGGCGGCTAGGGCTGGCGGAACGCTTA
>NZ_JBFLKW010000063.1:0-248 GCF_040743205.1 Corynebacterium sp. 045007 | reverse complement strand
ATCGACACCGACTACACCCACTCAATCGGCATCCAGAAAGGCCAAATCTAACCCCCGCGCGACACGCCGAGCCAGACACACATTTTGTCGTTTAAGGGTTAAGGGTCAAAAAGTGTGTCCGGAATCGCGGATTTTCACGGATTGACCTGTAGTTTTCCGGAAAGTATATGCTCCGGAAGCATATATCTAGCCCCCGACGGGAAATCCTCGGTGTGGCAGCCGTGATGTGCTATGCGCGGCGTGGTGTG
>NZ_JBFLKW010000062.1:0-250 GCF_040743205.1 Corynebacterium sp. 045007 | reverse complement strand
GCGGATATAAGGTCTTGATGCTTATATCCGCCCGATTTACCCAGCCTAATCAGCAGTAATGCTGAAAGTCAGACACACTTTTTGCTACTTAACCCTAGAAGGGGAGGGGGCAAGAACGCCGAGTTACTGACTGCGTTTATGTCAAAAATGACCTGAAAAATGGCCGGTAGGTTCAGGCGGTGAATGCATCACCACTTTCGACCAGGAGAAGTAGTGAAGCAAACCCGCCGAACGAAATACAGTGCCATCA
>NZ_JBFLKW010000061.1:0-254 GCF_040743205.1 Corynebacterium sp. 045007 | reverse complement strand
GTTCGACTTGCATGTGTTAAGCACGCCGCCAGCGTTCGTCCTGAGCCAGGATCAAACCCTCCATCAAAAACCCTTCAAATCAGAAGAATCAAAAACAATGAAAGGCCCAAAAACCTGACAAAAACAGACAAACAACCACCACACACCAAAAAACAGTGCGCGGCCTGGCCGTTATCCAAAAATAAAACGTTCTCCCCTTCGAACCGACGAGGCCAAAAAAGAAGAGAACAACCATGATCTTTCCCACAAATGAA
>NZ_JBFLKW010000060.1:0-285 GCF_040743205.1 Corynebacterium sp. 045007 | reverse complement strand
ACGGATTGTAAGCACATGGTTTCAGGTACTATTTCACTCCCCTCCCGGGGTACTTTTCACCATTCCCTCACGGTACTAATCCGCTATCGGTCATAAGCAGGTATTTAGGCTTACCGGGTGGTCCCGGCAGATTCACAGCAGATTCCACGAGCCCGCTGCTACTCGGGCAACACACCAATTGCACGCACGGGTGTTTCACGTACCGGACTCTCACCGTCTACGGCAGGACATTCCAATCCACTTCCGCTACACCCACACAACACAACGCAGGACTAGCAGACCCTG
>NZ_JBFLKW010000059.1:0-287 GCF_040743205.1 Corynebacterium sp. 045007 | reverse complement strand
CCAAATATATGCTCCCGGAGCATATATTTCTCTGAAACCTAGAGGTCAACCACTACAAATCACCGAATCCAGACACACTTTCTGTCGTTTAACCCTCAAATCACCGTTTGGGGGTTAAGCCGTTGGGCAGTCGTTGGGTCTGACGAACTCGCGCACTTCACAACCGGGCATTGAAGGACGGTCGTCAAAATGCGGGTTAAGGGTCAAAATGTGTGTCTGGCTCGGCGTGTCGCGGGGGTTAGATTTGGCCTTTTTGAATGCCGATTGAGTGGGTGTAGTCGGTGTCG
>NZ_JBFLKW010000058.1:0-294 GCF_040743205.1 Corynebacterium sp. 045007 | reverse complement strand
AATGGGTTTGATGGCACTGTATTTCGTTCGGCGGGTTTGCTTCACTACTTCTCCTGGTCGAAAGTGGTGATGCATTCACCGCCTGAACCTACCGGACCATTTTTGACATAAACGCAGTCAGTAACTCGCATTGGCCCGCCGTCGCTAACATAACCGCAGTCACTAGCCCCACTGAACCCAAACCCCACTGAACCCAAACCTGGGGTTAAGTAAAGAAAAGTGTGTCCGCATGCCACCATAACCCCAGACCACACACCACAAATCACCAAAGAATAGCTCCCCGAAAGCTATTAC
>NZ_JBFLKW010000057.1:0-376 GCF_040743205.1 Corynebacterium sp. 045007 | reverse complement strand
TATATGCTTCCGGAGCATATACTTTCCGGAAACCTACAGGTCAATCCGTGAAAATCCGCGATTCCGGACACACTTTTTGACCCTTAACCCCAAAAGTACGCGGATAATGGGGTAGGTAAAGAAAGGGTTAAGTAAAGAAAAGCGTGTCTGGGCGGTGCGTCGCCGGTGGGCACCTTTCGCCACTTACCCCAGTGCGAGTTACTGACTGCGTTTATGGCTGATGGCGTTGGGTGGATGCGAGTTACTGACTGCGTTTATGTCAAAAATGGCACGAAAAATGCCCGGTAGGTTCAGGCGGTGAATGCATCACCACTTTCGACCAGGAGAAGTAGTGAAGCAAACCCGCCGAACGAAATACAGTGCCATCAAACCCATT
>NZ_JBFLKW010000056.1:0-422 GCF_040743205.1 Corynebacterium sp. 045007 | reverse complement strand
GGCACTGTTGCAAAGTTAGCGATGAGGCAGCCTTTTGTCTTATTCAAAGGCCTTACATTTCAAAAACTCTGCTTACCAGGCGCATTTCGCCCAGGGGATCACCATAATAAAATGCTGAGGCCTGGCCTTTGCGTAGTGCACGCATCACCTCAATACCTTTGATGGTGGCGTAAGCCGTCTTCATGGATTTAAATCCCAGCGTGGCGTTGATTATCCGTTTCAGTTTGCCATGATCGCATTCAATCACGTTGTTCCGGTACTTAATCTGTCGGTGTTCAACGTCAGACGGGCACCGGCCTTCGCGTTTGAGCAGAGCAAGCGCGCGACCATAGGCGGGCGCTTTATCCGTGTTGATGAATCGTGGGATCTGCCACTTCTTCACGTTGTTGAGGATTTTACCCAGAAACCGGTATGCAGCTTTG
>NZ_JBFLKW010000055.1:0-452 GCF_040743205.1 Corynebacterium sp. 045007 | reverse complement strand
GATCGCGCCAGAGATGGTGTTTCCCTTGTGGCTTGTATACAGGTGGTGCATGGTTGTCGTCAGCTCGTGTCGTGAGATGTTGGGTTAAGTCCCGCAACGAGCGCAACCCTTGTCTTATGTTGCCAGCACGTTGTGGTGGGGACTCGTAAGAAACTGCCGGGGTTAACTCGGAGGAAGGTGGGGATGACGTCAAATCATCATGCCCCTTATGTCCAGGGCTTCACACATGCTACAATGGTCGGTACAGTGGGTTGCCAGTCCGTGAGGGCGAGCTAATCCCGCAAAGCCGGTCTCAGTTCGGATCGGGGTCTGCAACTCGACCCCGTGAAGTCGGAGTCGCTAGTAATCGCAGATCAGCAACGCTGCGGTGAATACGTTCCCGGGCCTTGTACACACCGCCCGTCACGTCATGAAAGTCGGTAACACCCGAAGCCAGTGGCCTAACACATTTT
>NZ_JBFLKW010000054.1:0-477 GCF_040743205.1 Corynebacterium sp. 045007 | reverse complement strand
CAACGCTGCGGTGAATACGTTCCCGGGCCTTGTACACACCGCCCGTCACGTCATGAAAGTCGGTAACACCCGAAGCCAGTGGCCTAACACATTTTTTGTGGGGGAGCTGTCGAAGGTGGGATTGGCGATTGGGACGAAGTCGTAACAAGGTAGCCGTACCGGAAGGTGCGGCTGGATCACCTCCTTTCTAAGGAGATTATTTTTTCTTTGTGTCATGTGTCATCGTGTTGGTGGCGTGTGGCTATTTTTTGTTTTTTGGGTGGAACACCTACTGGTTAGATCACTGAAGTGGTGGTCTGCGCGTGCGTGTGATGATTTTAAGCGTTTGTGCTTTCCTTTGGTGTTGGTTGGTTGTTGGTGCGCTGTTGGGTGTCTGGGATGACACATGTTGTTGTTCCTGTTTACAGGTTGCTGCGTGCTGCGGGCAGGCTGCTGTTGTGGTGGTTTGTGTGTGGTGTGTGGGTGTTGTGTGAGAAC
>NZ_JBFLKW010000053.1:0-493 GCF_040743205.1 Corynebacterium sp. 045007 | reverse complement strand
CATAGGCGGGCGCTTTATCCGTGTTGATGAATCGTGGGATCTGCCACTTCTTCACGTTGTTGAGGATTTTACCCAGAAACCGGTATGCAGCTTTGCTGTTACGACGGGAGGAGAGATAAAAATCGACAGTGCGGCCCCGGCTGTCGACGGCCCGGTACAGATACGCCCAGCGGCCATTGACCTTCACGTAGGTTTCATCCATGTGCCACGGGCAAAGATCGGAAGGGTTACGCCAGTACCAGCGCAGCCGTTTTTCCATTTCAGGCGCATAACGCTGAACCCAGCGGTAAATCGTGGAGTGATCGACATTCACTCCGCGTTCAGCCAGCATCTCCTGCAGCTCACGGTAACTGATGCCGTATTTGCAGTACCAGCGTACGGCCCACAGAATGATGTCACGCTGAAAATGCCGGCCTTTGAATGGGTTCATGTGCAGCTCCATCAGCAAAAGGGGATGATAAGTTTATCACCACCGACTATTTGCAACAGTGCC
>NZ_JBFLKW010000052.1:0-548 GCF_040743205.1 Corynebacterium sp. 045007 | reverse complement strand
TGGTTCTCGGTTTGGGTCAGGGTGGATACTTTGGCGAGTTGGCCCTGGCCCCAGTCGGACTGCCTGGCGATTCGTACTGGATCGTCAGGCAGTTCCGTTTTTAAGTAGAGCCACCAATCCAGCATGCGGCGTTGTCGTTCGCCTGATCTGCCGCGGTGGGTTCTGGCGAGCAGTTTGAGCTGGGCGTTGATGCCGCCTTCTAAGCTGTTGGTGGTGGATTTGATCCGCTCGGGCGCAAGGACTCCTGCTGGCGGGTTGAGGTAGACAAACAGCATCTCGGACCGCCAAAGATGGTTGAGGCTGTTGTAGGCCTTGCGCACGTTGTGGTGGGTCCACACGCGGGTCCATGCACCTGTTTTGGGGTCTTTGATCATGGTTTTCTCGTTCATCCATTCCCGGTAGATCGTTGAAAACTCGTGCAGTTGCACACCCCACGCGGCGGCTTCATCCAGTGTGGTGATCCGGGTCAGTTTCAGCGCAAGTCGGTAGATGGTGCGCCCGGCATCGGTGCGTGGGTTGGTGGTGGTGTAGCGGCGGACCACGCGTTG
>NZ_JBFLKW010000051.1:0-588 GCF_040743205.1 Corynebacterium sp. 045007 | reverse complement strand
GCGCTGTATGCGCCTTGGCCGCCGTCGATGACGGCGATGAGTGGGGCTTCGATGCGTTCAAGCAGCAGTTGGTAGTCGCGGGTGGTTTCGTGTTTGCACCAGTGCCAGGCGATCACGTGGTCGATGGTCGCCGCGACGATCAGGCAGCCACCGGCGGTGTAGGTGCCATCGAGAAATACCTGGTCGTAGATCCGCTTGTGGTGGCCGGCGGTGGGGTCAGGCACATCAACGAGCCAGCACCACTTGAAGCGCCGCTTCATGGTGGCGCGGCTAACACCGTTTCGTTTGGCTAGGTCGTCGAGTGATATTGCGGTGGTGCAATGCTCGATGAACTGGGTGAACACTGCCGCGTTGGTGATGTCGTTTCGACGTTTGACGCTGGAGGCGCCGCATTGTTTGCAGCGCCATCTGGTGGTGCCTTTGCTGGTGGTGCCGTTGCGTTTCATTTCACCGCCGCAGTGGCAGCGTGGTTGGTTCTTCGACATTGCGACACCACACCACGCCGCGCATAGCACATCACGGCTGCCACACCGAGGATTTCCCGTCGGGGGCTAGATATATGCTTCCGGAGCATATACTTTCCGGAAA
>NZ_JBFLKW010000050.1:0-615 GCF_040743205.1 Corynebacterium sp. 045007 | reverse complement strand
GTGTTTCACGTACCGGACTCTCACCGTCTACGGCAGGACATTCCAATCCACTTCCGCTACACCCACACAACACAACGCAGGACTAGCAGACCCTGCACAATGCATCCCCACAACCCCACGCACGCAAACCCTGCCAGGTATCACACGCACGCGGTTTAGCCTCATCCACGTTCGTTCGCCACTACTAACGGAATCACAATTGTTTTCTACTCCTACGGGTACTGAGATGTTTCACTTCCCCGCGTAACCACCAATTAGACTATGAATTCATCTAACGGCGACCGCCCACAACGACGGCCAGGTTTCCCCATTCGGACACCCTCGGATCAACGCTCAGTTGGCAGCTCCCCGAGGCCTATCGCAGCCTCTCACGTCCTTCATCGGCCTACTATGCCAAGGCATCCACCATGCGCCCTTACAACACAACACACAAACAAATAACTAAGAACAATCACAAACAGAAAAACTGCTTGACAAAATCGAACTTACAGAAAAACAAGATGCTCGCGTCCACTATCCAGTTCTCACACAACACCCACACACCACACACAAACCACCACAACAGCAGCCTGCCCGCAGCACGCAGCAACCTGTAAACAGGAACAACAACATGTG
>NZ_JBFLKW010000049.1:0-630 GCF_040743205.1 Corynebacterium sp. 045007 | reverse complement strand
TGGTGCTGGTGGATCATCCCCACACCCACCATCGACTCATTCCGCATCCATGACCAAATCTTCCTCGACGCGACCTATCTAAAGTCCGGATGCCTCCTGATCGCAGCCAGTAAAACCCACGTCATCAACTGGACCTGGGCCAGACACGAAACCACCGCCGCCTACACCGAACTCCTACGCCCCATTGCCGCACCACTAATCGCAGTCACAGACGGCGGACAAGGTGCCCAATCAGCCATCCACCACTGCTGGCCAACAACACGCATCCAACGCTGCCTCGTCCACGCCCAACGAACAGTCCGCCGCCACACCACCAGCAACCCCCGCACCGATGCCGGCAAAACCCTCTACCGCCTAGCCCTGAAACTCACTCGCATCACCGACCTTGACCAAGCATCCACATGGGTCGCCCACCTGCACGAATTCGACCACACCTACCGGGAATGGATGAACGAGAAAACCACCATCAAAGACCCTGCTACCGGCGCCTACACCAAGGTCTACACCCACCAACGCGTCCGAGCGGCCTATCAATCATTGCTATCTCTGCACCGCAGAGACCTGCTGTTTACCTACCTGCAACCCCCACCAACAACCATCGACCCCGACAACCTTGCAGCAACAACAAAC
>NZ_JBFLKW010000048.1:0-632 GCF_040743205.1 Corynebacterium sp. 045007 | reverse complement strand
GGGTTAAACGACAGAAAGTGTGTCTGGATTCGGTGATTTGTAGTGGTTGACCTCTAGGTTTCAGAGAAATATATGCTCCGGGAGCATATATTTGGCTCCGGGACGGTAAATCCGCGGTGTGGCAGCAGTGATGTGCTACACGCGGCGTGGTGTGGTGTCGCAATGTCAAAGAACCAACCACGCTGCCACTGCGGCGATGAGATGAAACGCAACGGCACTACCAGCAAAGGAACTACGAGGTGGCGATGCAAACACTGCGGCGCGTCGAGTGTGAAGCGCCGCAGCGACATCACCAATTCCACGGTTTTTGCCGCCTTCATTGACCACCTGACCACTGGCGCCAGCCTCGATACCGTTGCCAGTCGTGTGGGATGCTCACCGCGCACACTGCAACGCCGCTTCGAACCCTTCTGGCTCGTTGACGTACCAGATCCCACCATCGGACATATCGGGCGGGTTTACGACCAGGTGTTTCTAGACGGCACATATACCGCCGGCGGCTGTTTGATCATTGCCGCAACTATCGACCATGTCATCGCCTGGCACTGGTGCAAACACGAAACCACGCGCGACTACCAACGACTTCTCGAGCGCATCGAAGCCCCACTTATCGCCGTTATCGATGGCGGCCA
>NZ_JBFLKW010000047.1:0-740 GCF_040743205.1 Corynebacterium sp. 045007 | reverse complement strand
GGTAGGGTCAGGCGGTCATTGCATCATGGATAACACCAGAGATTACCTCCCGGGGAGTTAACCCGTCGAGCACTACCCGTGGCCGGTTATTCAGCAATGCTTCCGCCTCGGCGACCTCTTGGTCGGTGACATCGGTAAAGTTGGTGCCTTTGGGGAAATAAAACCGGATATCCCGGTTCATCCGCTCATTGCTACCTCGCTGCCACGGCGAATGCGGATCGGCGAAAAACACCTGGATATTCTCCGCGACAGAAAACTCCGTGTGTTTGGCAAACTCCACTCCCTGATCCCAGGTCAACGTCGAAATCGTGGTGTCCATCGACTCTTTGAGCCGACGAATCATCCGTACCATCACCTCATTGACACTGGCGGCAGTATGGTCAGTGCCGAGTCTGCCGAGCAGCACAAACCTGCTGCGGCGTTCCACCAACGTCGCTAAAGCACTGGTGCCATCTGCGCCAATAATCAAATCGCCTTCCCAATGACCGGGTACCGCACGATCATTGGCTTCGGCTGGGCGAAGTGAAATATTGGCATCATGAGTCCAGCGTTTTCCACGTGGCTTGGGCACCCCTGCGAGAAGCGAGCGGGGTTTACGCCCTGGCCGGGTAGTCCGGCAGGACTTTTCAAACACAAGTTCTTTGCGCAAGCTGCCTGCCCCTTGTACGTAAAGGGCCTGGTAAATCGACTCGTGGCTAATAGTCATGGACGTATTATCACCCCACAGTGCAGCCAACCTG
>NZ_JBFLKW010000046.1:0-785 GCF_040743205.1 Corynebacterium sp. 045007 | reverse complement strand
CCACTTAGCACACCCTTAGGGGCCTTAGCCGGCGATCTGGGCTGTTTCCCTCTCGACTACGAAGCTTATCCCCCGCAGTCTCACTGCCGTGCTCTCACCTCACCGGCATTCGGAGTTTGGCTGATGTCGCTAAGATGATAGTCCCGCTAAACCAACCAGTAGCTCTACCTCCAGGAGGAAACACACGACGCTGCACCTAAATGCATTTCGGGGAGAACCAGCTATCACGGAGTTTGATTGGCCTTTCACCCCTACCCACAACTCATCCCCTCAGTTTTCAACCTAAGTGGGTTCGCGCCTCCACAGAGTCTTACCTCTGCTTCACACTGGCCATGGGTAGATCACCCCGCTTCGGGTCCAGGACATGCCACTAACAACACACTAGTTAGTATTCGCTTTCGCTACGACTACCCCACCAAACGGGTTAACCTCGCGACATGCCGCTGACTCGCAGGCTCATTCTTCAAAAGGCACGCCATCACCCCACAAAAAAGGGCTCTGACGGATTGTAAGCACATGGTTTCAGGTACTATTTCACTCCCCTCCCGGGGTACTTTTCACCATTCCCTCACGGTACTAATCCGCTATCGGTCATAGCAGGTATTTAGGCTTACCGGGTGGTCCCGGCAGATTCACAGCAGATTCCACGAGCCCGCTGCTACTCGGGCAACACACCAATTGCACGCACGAGTGTTTCACGTACCGGACTCTCACCGTCTACGGCAGGACATTCCAATCCACTTCCGCTACACCCACACAACACAACGCAGGACTAGCAGACCCTG
>NZ_JBFLKW010000045.1:0-960 GCF_040743205.1 Corynebacterium sp. 045007 | reverse complement strand
GGTAATAGCTTTCGGGGAGCTATTCTTTGGTGGTTTGTGGTGTGTGGTCTGGGGTTATGGTGGCATGCGGACACACTTTTCTTTACTTAACCCGGGGTTTGGGGTAGGGGCTCGAGTGAGGGGCTCTGGATTAAGCGGGGGCAGGGGCTCGAGTTAGAGGTCAGCCACTCATCGATGAGCTATTCACTTATGGTTCCGCTGGGGCTCATCGATAAGTGAATAGATTATCCATAAGTGCGCGCCAAATGTCTGCAAACATGACAAGAAATACCGCTGCCTACCTGCTGATTTGTGCTTAGTGGTGATTTCGGGTTAATCTTTGCAAGGCTTCACGGAGAGCACAGAACGAAACAAAGCGGTCAACAATTGGCCACGGAGTTACGTGCTGAGTTCAACGGATGCTGATGCCCCCTTAGCTCAGTCGGCAGAGCGTTTCCATGGTAAGGAAAAGGTCGACAGTTCGATTCTGTCAGGGGGCTCTGTTCTTTTATACGGACTTATGTCCGGTAGAGAATAGGGGCGATGTAGCTCAGATGGTGAGAGCGCACGACTCATAATCGTGAGGTCGGGGGTTCGATCCCCCCCATCGCTACTACGGACAGTGATGTTCGTCGAACCCCGCCTTGATTATGCAGCAATGCAGTAAGGTGGGACATTGTCAGCTAAGGACTGAGAAGTTCTTTCGCTGGTGGTGAAGGGGCGTGGCTCAATTGGTAGAGCAGCGGTCTCCAAAACCGCAGGTTGCAGGTTCGAGTCCTGTCGCCCCTGCAAGTACCCGTCATCCAGGGCGTATGAAAATGCGTCTGGGTGGCGGGTTTTTCGTTTATGTTCGGTGGCGGTGAGCGGTGGGGCAATGCGAGTTACTGGGGTTAAGTAAAGAAAAGTGTGTCCGCATGCCACCATAACCCCAGACCACACACCACAAATCACCAAAGAATAGCTCCCCGAAAGCTATTACCC
>NZ_JBFLKW010000044.1:0-996 GCF_040743205.1 Corynebacterium sp. 045007 | reverse complement strand
AACCCATGTTATATTGCACAAGATAAAAATATATCATCATGAACAATAAAACTGTCTGCTTACATAAACAGTAATACAAGGGGTGTTATGAGCCATATTCAACGGGAAACGTCTTGCTCGAGGCCGCGATTAAATTCCAACCTGGATGCTGATTTATATGGGTATAGATGGGCTCGCGATAATGTCGGGCAATCAGGTGCGACAATCTATCGATTGTATGGGAAGCCCAATGCGCCAGAGTTGTTTCTGAAACATGGCAAAGGTAGCGTTGCCAATGATGTTACAGATGAGATGGTCAGACTAAACTGGCTGACGGCATTTATGCCTCTTCCGACCATCAAGCATTTTATCCGTACTCCTGATGATGCATGGTTACTCACCACTGCGATCCCCGGGAAAACAGCATTCCAGGTATTAGAAGAATATCCTGATTCAGGTGAAAATATTGTTGATGCGCTGGCAGTGTTCCTGCGCCGGTTGCATTCGATTCCTGTTTGTAATTGTCCTTTTAACAGCGATCGCGTATTTCGTCTCGCTCAGGCGCAATCACGAATGAATAACGGTTTGGTTGATGCTAGTGATTTTGATGACGAGCGTAATGGCTGGCCTGTTGAACAAGTCTGGAAAGAAATGCATAAGCTTTTGCCATTCTCACCGGATTCAGTCGTCACTCATGGTGATTTCTCACTTGATAACCTTATTTTTGACGAGGGGAAATTAATAGGTTGTATTGATGTTGGACGAGTCGGAATCGCAGACCGATACCAGGATCTTGCCATCCTATGGAACTGCCTCGGTGAGTTTTCTCCTTCATTACAGAAACGGCTTTTTCAAAAATATGGTATTGATAATCCTGATATGAATAAATTGCAGTTTCATTTGATGCTCGATGAGTTTTTCTGATAGTTAGTCTTTGTAGAGACACAAACCTGAAATTCCGGACACCGCGCTTCAGGACATCTCCCTGGACGCCGATATCTGGCAGTATCCGGACGG
>NZ_JBFLKW010000042.1:0-1043 GCF_040743205.1 Corynebacterium sp. 045007 | reverse complement strand
GGGTCTAACAGGTCCTCTTAACCTTCCAGCACCGGGCAGGCGTCAGTCCGTATACATCGACTTACCCGTCTTCGCACGGACCTGTGTTTTTAGTAAACAGTCGCTTCCCTCTATTCTCTGCGGCCACAACCAGCTCAACCACGTCGGTCACCAGTCATGGCCCCCCTTCTCCCGAAGTTACGGGGGCATTTTGCCGAGTTCCTTAACCACAGTTCTCCCGATCGCCTTAGTATTCTCTACCTGACTACCTGTGTCGGTTTCGGGTACGGGCCGTATATCCACATCGCTAGAGGCTTTTCTCGGCAGCATAGGATCACCAACTTCCCCAAAACGGGTACGCATCACGCCTCACCCTATATGTGCTCCGGATTTACCTAGAACACGGGCCACACGCTTACACCACGATATCCATCACGTGGCACGGCTACCTTCCTGCGTCACCCCATCACTTGGCTACTACCAGTTCAGGTCCCCAGCATCACACACACCAACCAACCTAAAAGGCTAGTAAACGGCGCGTGTTCAGGTGGGTTAGTATCCCTGATTCACCATGGGCGCGGACACACGGGTACGGGAATATCAACCCGTTATCCATCGACTACGCCTGTCGGCCTCGCCTTAGGTCCCGACTCACCCTGGGAGGATTAACCTGGCCCAGGAACCCTTAGTCATTCGGCGGAGGAGTTTTCCACTCCTCATTCGCTACTCATGCCTGCATTCTCACTCGCGCACACTCCACACTAGGGTTACCCCAGCGCTTCACAGCAGTCACGCGACGCTCCCCTACCCAACCACCACAAAGGTGATTGCCGCGGCTTCGGCGGTGTACTTGAGCCCCACTACATTGTCGGCGCAGAACCACTCGACCAGTGAGCTATTACGCACTCTTTCAAGGATGGCTGCTTCTAAGCCAACCTCCTGGTTGTCTTCGCGATCCCACATCCTTTTCCACTTAGCACACCCTTAGGGGCCTTAGCCGGCGATCTGGGCTGTTTCCCTCTCGACTACGAAGCTTATCCCCCGCAGTCTCACTGCCGTGCTCT
>NZ_JBFLKW010000041.1:0-1083 GCF_040743205.1 Corynebacterium sp. 045007 | reverse complement strand
GGGTGGGTGGTGTCATGCCAGACACTGAATAACGGACGCGAGCAAAAACCCTGTAATTCACACATTGTGTGTTGAATGTTTGGTCTATTAGTACCGGTCACCTCCACACCTTACGATGCTTCCAGATCCGGCCTATCAACCCCATCATCTATAGGGGACCTCAAAAGAAACCTAATCTTGGAACAGGCTTCCCGCTTAGATGCTTTCAGCGGTTATCCCTTCCGTACGTAGCCAACCAGCCATGCCCCAGGCGGGACAACTGGCACACCAGAGGTACGTCCATCCCGGTCCTCTCGTACTAGGGACAGCCTTCCTCAAGTTTCTACGCGCGCGGCGGATAGAGACCGAACTGTCTCACGACGTTCTAAACCCAGCTCGCGTGCCGCTTTAATGGGCGAACAGCCCAACCCTTGGGACCTACTCCAGCCCCAGGATGCGACGAGCCGACATCGAGGTGCCAAACCATCCCGTCGATATGGACTCTTGGGGAAGATCAGCCTGTTATCCCCGGGGTACCTTTTATCCGTTGAGCGACACCGCTTCCACAAGCCGGTGCCGGATCACTAGTCCCTAGTTTCCTACCTGCTCGACCTGTCAGTCTCACAGTCAAGCTCCCTTGTGCACTTACACTCAACACCTGATTGCCAACCAGGCTGAGGGAACCTTTGGGCGCCTCCGTTACTCTTTGGGAGGCAACCGCCCCAGTTAAACTACCCACCAGGCACTGTCCCTAACCCGGATCACGGGCCGAGGTTGAGATGTCCAATACGATCAGAGTGGTATTTCAACAACGACTCCACCCCAACTGGCGTTGAGGCATCACAGTCTCCCACCTATCCTACACAAACCGAACCGAACACCAATACCAAGCTATAGTGAAGGTCCCGGGGTCTTTTCGTCCTGCCGCGCGTAACGAGCATCTTTACTCGTACTGCAATTTCGCCGGGTCTGTGGTTGAGACAGCAGGGAAGTCGTTACGCCATTCGTGCAGGTCGGAACTTACCCGACAAGGAATTTCGCTACCTTAGGATGGTTATAGTTACCACCGCCGTTTACTGGGGCTTAAATTCTCCGCTTCGACCC
>NZ_JBFLKW010000040.1:0-1323 GCF_040743205.1 Corynebacterium sp. 045007 | reverse complement strand
TGAGGTTACCCTCGTTTAGTGGACACCCTATTTGTGCGGATCTTGTGTCCGTAGGAGAGGATGTTCATTGTGAGTCAACAGCGCAAGAAGTACACGCCGGAGTACCGGCGTGAAGCCGCGAACCTTGTAATCGAGTCAGAGCGCCCTATCGCTCATGTGGCTAAGGAGATTGGCGTCTCCGCCGGGCTTTTAGGCCGGTGGGTCAAACTCGAGCGTGAACGCCGAGGGGCCTCGGATGGGATGAGTGAGGCGGATCTTCGTGCTGAGAATGCTCGTCTGCGCCGTGAGTTGGCGGAAGCCAAGATGGATAATGAGTTTTTGTCAAAAGCGACAGCCTTCTTCGCCGCGAAGCAACGCGAGCAGAAAAGTTCGAATTGATGCAGCAGGAGAAGGCAAACTACAGCATCAAACGCATGGCACGGCTATTAAAAGTGTCTCGGTCTGGATACTACAAATGGGCTGATACGCAGCAGAAGCGACTATCTGGCGAAAATGATCGTGCTGCATTTTACGATGGCGTTGACCGAAAGATTCATCAGATTTGGAAAGACTCCGATGAGGTTTATGGTGCTCCGCGGATCACCGCAGAACTTACCGAGCGCTACCAGATCACCCTGAATCGCAAGACTGTGGCTAAGCGGATGCGCATGATGGGCATTGAAGGGATTTCACCGCGTGCCTTTGTCCCGGTGACAACGATTCAATCCAAGCGTAAGTCAGCTCTTCCTGACCTGGTCAAGCGCATGTTTGATACTGGTGAGCTCAACCGAGTGTGGATGTCGGATATTACCTACCTACGCACCAGCGAGGGATGGTTGTACTTGTGTGCGGTCCGCGACGGCCATTCCCGCAGGGTGCTGGGCTGGGCGATGGATAGCGTTCAAGATACATGCCTGGTCGAACGGGCCCTGCGGATGGCATATACACTGCGCGGTGACGTTCCTGATGGGCTGGTGTTCCACGCTGACCGCGGAACGCAATTTACCAGCGAGAAGCTCTGGGAAGTCTGCCATAACCTGGGCATTGCTCAGTCTGTGGGGCGTACTGGTGTGTGCTTTGATAACGCGATGGCTGAGTCGTTCTGGTCGACGCTTAAAACCGAGTTCTACGACCGTAAGCGTTGGCCTACCCGCGATGCTGCGCGCAAGGCCGTTGCCTACTGGATGGAAGTCGTTTACAACCGTCGGCGCCGGCACTCTGCACTAGGAATGGTCAGCCCCGTCGACTTCGAAAACCACATTGGTCTAACCACCAGTAGAAAAGAAATAGCTGCCTAAACACTAGGTAGCCCCACTACGTGTCCACGATTTGCGGGCAACCCCA
>NZ_JBFLKW010000039.1:0-1411 GCF_040743205.1 Corynebacterium sp. 045007 | reverse complement strand
GGGTTAAGTAGCAAAAAGTGTGTCTGACTTTCAGCATTACTGCTGATTAGGCTGGGTAAATCGGGCGGATATAAGCATCAAGACCTTATATCCGCCCGATTAGTGTTCAATCCACCGGAATGGCACCCGCATGTGCTAATCGGGGGTTGGTGTGCTTTCCGGGTGAGTAAAAACAGACCACGATGCCCGATATGCGCTGGGCAAATGAAGAAAAACGGAACCACTTCTAAAGGCACAACCAGGTGGCGATGCAAGGACCCGAACTGCGGCAGTTCCACGACACGAACCCGCACCGACCGCACGCAGACCCGCGACTTTAAAGCCTTCGTCTCTTATGCCACCTCCACAGCAACGTTGTCTGAACTCGCCCAGCAACAAGGGGTAAGCCGTTGGACACTTGACCGCCGATTCAAACCGTTCTGGCTCATCGACATCCCCAACGACGGTGACCCACAGCGCATCTACGACCAGATCTTCATCGACGGTACCTACACCGCCGCCGGATGCTTGCTCGTCGCAGCCAGCCACGACCACGTCATCGCATGGCACTGGACCAAACACGAAACCGCCCACGCCTACACGCAGCTACTCCGCAAAATCGCTGAGCCGCTCTGCGTCGTCCTCGACGGCGGACAAGGCGCACTTACTGCGATTAAAGCCTGCTGGCCGAACGCGATAATCCAACGATGCCTCGTCCATGCGCAACGCGTCATCCGCCGCTACACCACATCACGACCACGCACCGACGCCGGCAAAGCCATCTACGCCCTGGCGTTGAAACTGACCCGTATCACCACACTCGACCAGGCACGGGAGTGGACGCTGCGTCTGCACGACTTCGGACAGGTATTCAAAGCATTCCTCAACGAGAAAACGCCCGTGTCAAAAGAGCGCCGCACACTCAACAACCAGTGGGAATGGACCCATCTGCGAGTTCGCAAGGCATACAACTCCCTGCTGCACCTCTCACGGAAAGGATGGCTGTTTACCTACCTGCAGCCACCACCGAATGCGCTTGAGCCTCAACGCTGGGCTTCAACGACAAACAGTCTGGAAGGCGGCATCAACGCCGGGCTCAAACGCATCGCCGACGCGCATCGCGGCAGGTCCGGGGAACGCCAACGAAAAATGCTCGAGTGGTACCTGCACTCGAAAACGCAACTGCCTGACGACCCATTAAAGATCGCCAGGCAGTGCAATTTCGGCCAAGATCAACTCGCCAAAGTCAACGATCTTGTCGAAGAAGACCACAACAAAGCCGACCATGAAACAGGCCGACCAGCCTTCTACGACAACGCTATCCCAACCGAGTACGAACACTCGATAGGAATCAGAAAAGGCCCCATGAAGTAACAAACGGTGTGCCCGCCCCGCAACACGCCGAGCGGACACACTTTTTGCTACTTAACCC
>NZ_JBFLKW010000038.1:0-2463 GCF_040743205.1 Corynebacterium sp. 045007 | reverse complement strand
ATTAGTTAGTACATCGGCACACTATTGAGTTCTCACACAACACACACCCACGAAGACAACCACCCCAAAACCAGGGCAACCACCACATGAGCAGCAGAAGAAGACTCTACCTTCACTGCAAACACAAGTCAAACCGACCGTGAATACAAAGTAAACTCTCCCCCACATCACCACAACAAGCAATCACATCGCCCTGTCGCGCTGACCCCGGATACATTACACACACTTCACACATAAAGCGAACCCCCAGGTCACAATGACTTTCTTGGGTACTTTCGAGCTAATAGAAGACCATAACCCTAGAGTTTCACTTAAAGCTGTTCGGCAATGCGTTCGTTCACCGGCTTCTTACGCACACTCACGAGTTATCTCAGCAAAGTGACAAGTCTCGAGGCCTTCGTCGTAAAGCGAGATGGAGCGAAACCACCCCAATAGAAAGCTCCAGTGAGGAAAAGCTGGGCTAGGGAACTAAAGTCGAACTGTGACTACATCAACGAAGACCGATGCTCGGACCGTCCATCCGGTCGATGAGTATCCGGGCCATGTGAAATTGCTTGTACTCGGCTTTCAACATGTGCTCGCCGCGTATGCAGGCGCGGTGGCAGTCCCGCTTTTCGTGGGCTGGGCACTTGTGGATGCCGGGCGTATGTCCCCATCCGATATTCCGCACCTAATTGCCGCGGACCTGTTTGTTGCCGGCATCGCCACCATCGTGCAGTCGGTGGGTATTTGGCGATTTGGTGTGCGGTTACCACTGATTCAGGGCTGTACCTTCTCTGCCGCCATTCCGATGGTCACTATCGGATCGCAATACGGCGTGCCCGCAATCTACGGTTCGGTGATTGCATCGGGCATTTTCATGATGCTCTTTGCACCGCTTTTTGCGTCGCTTCTACGTCTATTTCCGCCGTTGGTCACTGGCACGGTGCTATTGATTATCGGTACGACGCTTATGCCAGTCGCAGCTGACTGGGTTGGTGGCGGTGCTGAAGTCAAGGACACTCCTGATTTCGGCACGCCCCAAAACTTGGCAGTAGCTGTGTTTGTGTTGGTCTTGATTCTCAGTATTGAGCGTTGGGCACCGGAATGGCTCGCCCGAATCGCCGTTCTAGTGGGCATGATTTCTGGGTTGCTGCTATGCATTCCATTGGGAATGGTGGATTGGTCTGGGACCAAGGACTCACCAATCTTTGGGCTGACACATCCGTTCTACTTCGGCATGCCTGAGTTTGTCTTCTCGGCTGTATTTGCCATGTGCATTGTCTCGCTTGTGACTATGGTCGAGGCAACTGGAGATGTGCTTGCAATCGGTGAGATTACCGAGACCGAGATTGATAATCGCCGTATTGCCGACACACTGCGTGCCGACGGTGCTGCGACCGTGATCGGTGGTATTTTCAATACCTTCCAATACACGGCGTTTGCCCAGAACATCGGCGTCCTGTCCATCACGGGTGTGCGATCCCGGTGGGTTACCGCAGCTGCAGGCGGAATGCTGCTGATTCTGGGACTGATTCCAAAGACGGCCGCTCTCGTTGCTGCTATCCCGGCTCCAGTTTTGGGAGGTGCCGGTATCGCCTTGTTCGGCATGGTCGCAGCATCCGGCGTCCGCACCCTATCCAAGGTTAAGTTCACTGAATCCAACGTGATCGTGGTTGGTATTCCGTTGGCACTGGCATTGCTTCCGGCTGTATCGCCCGAACTATTCTCCGGACTGCCGGCATGGGCACAAACGTTTATGGCCTCAGGAATCTGCGTAGGTTCCGTCGCAGCTATTATCTTGAACCTTTTGTTCAACACCGCCGACCGTGCACCGCACGCAGTTACTCCGAGCGCTCACGACACCTTCCGCGGAGGTATCAACTCTGAAGATAAGGACCACGACGGCTACGGCGACGTCCCGCCCGCTAAGCCAAGCAGTAATAACTAACTTCGGTACTTTGATTAGCGTGGCTGGATAGCTCAATCCCAGACCGCGCTGGCGTAATTAAATACAACACATTCCCGTATGGGCGCAGGCAATACCTCGCCCATACGGGATTTCCTTTTGGCGCGACCTTGGATGGCGCCGCGTTGTCTCGTAGGTAGGGCTTAAGAATCAGGACGAATTCCAAATAAGCGTATGGATCCCTATTTGGACAGCTTGGCAGTAAAGCCCCATTGAAGCGCGGTATCTGCATGTCGGGATGAGTGGCTGTGGTAATCACAGAAGTGCAATAACTGAATCGGACATGCCAACAAGCTCAGTGACAGAATTCGAGGAGCCTCCGACCGGTGTACTGCGCATCGGACCCTTCTAAGTACCCGCAATTAAGCCAAATCGGTAGCTACCCCGAGATATAAGCCACGACATTTGTCGATTAAATGTTGTTTACCCGTAGGTACAAAAGCGGGCCGCAGCACCCAACCCCACACAAGGGGCAAGGCAACCACGACCCACAAACAAGATTATTATGCCGGCGG
>NZ_JBFLKW010000037.1:0-3787 GCF_040743205.1 Corynebacterium sp. 045007 | reverse complement strand
CGAAAACCACATTGGTCTAACCACCAGTAGAAAAGAAATAGCTGCCTAAACACTAGGTAGCCCCACTACGTGTCCACGATTTGCGGGCAACCCCAAAGGCATGTTAGAGTTTGGGGCATGTCGAGTCCCGAATCAGACAGGTCAGGGGTTGTCGGTCACACCGCCAGCCCCTTGAACCACTAGTTACGACGCCCACGATCTGTGTGGGCGTATGTCTGGCGTACCCGGGGCGCTGGCCGTGGTGACAAGAAGAACCATTTCTTGATCTCACACCTCGGAGTACTCGATGCCTTTTGCCCTTTACATGCTTGCCCTGGCGGTCTTCGTCATGGGCACTTCAGAATTCATGCTCGCGGGATTGCTCCCCGCGATCGCGACCGAACTTGACGTCTCGGTCGGCACTGCGGGCCTGCTGACCTCCGCATTCGCAGTCGGTATGGTCGTCGGCGCGCCAGTGATGGCGGCATTCGCTCGCCGTTGGCCACCGCGGCTCACATTGATCGTTTGCCTTCTCGTGTTCGCGGGAAGCCACGTCATCGGAGCGATGACACCAGTGTTCTCTCTCCTGCTCATCACCCGGGTGCTCAGCGCTCTCGCAAACGCAGGATTCCTCGCCGTAGCACTGAGCACGGCCACTACCCTCGTGCCAGCGAACCAGAAGGGGCGTGCACTGTCGATCCTGCTCTCCGGCACGACGATCGCAACCGTCGTGGGCGTCCCCGCCGGGGCACTGCTCGGCACAGCGCTGGGCTGGCGAACGACGTTCTGGGCGATCGCCATCCTCTGTATTCCCGCGGCCGTTGGAGTCATTCGTGGCGTCACGAACAATGTTGGTCGGAGCGAGACTAGCGCGACCTCACCAAGGCTCCGTGTCGAGCTCAGCCAGTTGGCGACGCCGCGGCTCATCCTGGCCATGGCACTCGGAGCGCTGATCAACGGAGGGACCTTTGCGGCATTCACCTTCCTGGCACCCATCGTGACCGAGACCGCGGGCTTGGCCGAAGCGTGGGTGTCCGTCGCGCTGGTGATGTTCGGCATCGGATCGTTCCTTGGCGTCACGATCGCAGGACGACTATCAGATCAACGACCTGGCCTCGTGCTCGCAGTCGGCGGACCGCTATTGCTGACAGGCTGGATCGTGTTGGCAGTGGTCGCATCTCATCCCGTTGCGCTTATCGTCCTCGTCCTCGTTCAGGGATTCCTGTCGTTCGGCGTCGGCAGTACTCTGATCACGCGTGTGCTGTATGCAGCATCGGGTGCGCCAACGATGGGCGGTTCGTACGCAACCGCAGCATTGAATATCGGAGCTGCAGCGGGGCCCGTGCTTGGTGCGCTCGGGCTCGCGACCGGGCTGGGGCTGCTCGCGCCGGTTTGGGTCGCTTCGGTGCTGACAGCGATCGCTCTCGTCATCATGCTTCTCACCAGACGCGCGCTTACGAAGACCGCGGCGGAGGCCAATTGATGACCCATCCGAACGCTCTTCTCACTCCTCGTGCCCGTCTCCGGTTAGCTCGGCTGATTGTCGAAGACGGCTATCCGGCCACGATCGCCGCAAAGATGGGGTCGTTTGCGGGAGAGGGCGAAATCCTACGCTAAGGCTTTGGCCAACGATATTCTCCGGTAAGATTGATGTGTTCCCAGGGGATAGGAGAAGTCGCTTGATATCTAGTATGACGTCTGTCGCACCTGCTTGATCGCGGCCGCGATAGCTAGATCGCGTTGCTCCTCTTCTCCATCCGCGTTCCAAGCTGCGGAAAGGCACCCATAAGCGTACGCCTGGTCGAGCAGGCGACGCGGATCGACGTCCAGCGCACGAGAGAATGCGTCCGCCATCTGTGCAATGCGTCTAGGATCGAGACAAAGGTCGTCTCTGTCAGCCGGATCGTAGAACATATTGGCGGCGCCAAAGCCCACTTCACCGACCAGACCGACGGGATCTATCACCAGCCAGCCGCGACTGGAGAACATGATGTTTTCATGATGCAGATCGCCATGTAGCCCACGCAGTTCCGAGGCATTGCTCATCATTTGATCGGCTATAATCGCCGCGTGGACGTAGTCAGTTTGACAACCTGCGTTTTGATCATCGCGCGCCCGCTGAAACAAAGCTGCAAAGCGATCCCGGATCGGGAGAAGGGCAGAAGGCAGGGGTTCCTCAGATGCGGCATACAGCTTCGCCATTAGTTCCGCTGCAATTTCGGTCGCCTGGTAGTCGCCGTGCTCGGCAACGATGTGAGAGAGCATTCGCTCCCCGGCATATTCGAGCAACATCAGATTGTTCTCACGACCGAGCAACCGGACTGCTCCCCTCCCATTGCGCCATACCAGATAGTCGGCCCCGCGCAGTTCATCAGCAATGTCTTCTATAGGTTTCAATCCCTTGACGATTGCAGGAGTCCCGTCTGGCAATGAAACTTTCCAAACGAGGCTGGAAAAGGTGTCCGCAATGAGAACAGGTTGCGAAACGTGCCAATGAGCAGGAAAAACAGGCGGCATGAACATCAACCCCAAGTCAGAGGGTCCAATCGCAGATAGAAGGCAAGGCGTTCGCGGTCGGGGGCTTCGATCCCCAATACATTGAATAGGACAGCGAAGGCGCGCTCTGCTTCATCTGGCGCTGCCCAGTTCTCTTCGGCGTTAGCAATCATGAGTGCCAAATCGGCATAGCGATCTGCTGTTCCGAGCCGCCCAAGGTCGATCAGACCCGTGCATTGAAGAGTTTTAGGGTCCACCATGAAGTTCGGCATGCAGGGATCACCATGGCAAACAACCATATCGGTGCGCTCTTGGTCGAGCCGCACCGGTAGCTCTCGTTCGACACGAGCCAAAAGATCGAGCTGCGGCGTACTCTTGTCCTCGTCCGGTAAGAAGTCGGGATTGACGGCATTGCGGGACACCACATCAACGGCGCGTCCGAACATTCGCGACAGCCTGCGCTCAAACGGACATTGATCAACCGATAGGCTGTGAACAGCGCCAAGTTGCTGCCCCATTGACGGCCACGCTTTGAGCAAATCCGCTCCAGACAGATCAGCCGCCGGTACTCCCGGAATTGCCGTTATCACCAAGCATGCACCCTCCTGTTCCTCCTGCCAGTTGATCACCTCGGGGCAAGCCACACCTCGACCTTTGAGCCAAATGAGGCGGTCACGCTCTCCAGCGAGCTCACCGCGGCGGGAAGCAGGTGCGATTTTCGCGAAGGCATGCCCGTCACCACGTCGAAAAACAAAATCACCAGATTCTCCGCCTCTGACAGGCAACCAGTCAGAATGCGATTCACCAAAAAAAATATTAGTTCGATTCAATGGAGGTTCCTTCAGTTTTCTGATGAAGCGCGGAGGTGGCTCAACCTGCGAAAAGAAACGAGTTGCTACGTAAGTCCGAGAACATGCTTTCCATGGTCTCTGAGCTCGCCTTTGGGACCGACATATCGGTAGAGAGTGACGCGCTCGATGCCGAGTTCCTTGCAGAGATCGGAAACTGAAGTATCGCGCTGGGCCATGGCGGCTTGCGCGAGACGCACCTGAGCTTTGGTGAGCGCGAATTTTCGTCCGCCCTTGCGACCGCGCGCTCTCGCGGAGGCGAGACCCGCCATGGTGCGCTCTCGGATCAGATCCCGCTCGAACTCGGCCAAGGTGGCGAAGATTCCGAACACCATGCGACCGGACGCAGTCGTGGTGTCGATCTGAGCGGGCACTGTTGCAAAGTTAGCGATGAGGCAGCCTTTTGTCTTATTCAAAGGCCTTACATTTCAAAAACTCTGCTTACCAGGCGCATTTCGCCCAGG
>NZ_JBFLKW010000036.1:0-4163 GCF_040743205.1 Corynebacterium sp. 045007 | reverse complement strand
AATTAACCAGAAAGTCAAACCAACGACTCCCAGCGGCTAACCGCACGAAAACATTTCCCCCACATCAGCCAACCAAACACATAAACTGCCTGGCCACGCTGACCTCCAAATACATTACACACACGCCCTTATTTAAGCGAATCCGCTGGTCATCAACCCAATTTCCACCAGTTTATACACACGATCCATATTGAAGCGTCCTGGGTTGAGTTCCTACCTCAGCTAAGGAAGGACTGAACTATGCCTAGAGAATATTCCGTCGAGTTCAAGGAGAAGGCGGTCCATCAGATCATCGAAATGGTCCGCCGGGAGTCTTGCTCACTGTAACGTGCCTACACGGAGGTCGGTGAGCTGCTTGGGGTATCTCACCATACGTTGCGGGCTTGGCACCGTGACGGCGCTTCGGTACGTGATGACTCTGACGCGTCTGGCGGCGAAACGATGGAAGAAGAGCTCAAGCATCTGCGCCACGAAAACCGCGAACTGAAACGAGCAAACGGGATTCTCAAGACTGCTTCGGCTTTTTCGCAGCGGAACTCGACCGACCCACGACTAAATGATCTC
This sequence comes from Corynebacterium sp. 045007, assembly GCF_040743205.1. NCBI lineage: Bacteria > Bacillati > Actinomycetota > Actinomycetes > Mycobacteriales > Corynebacteriaceae > Corynebacterium > Corynebacterium sp. 045007. The sequence goes on along the minus strand of NZ_JBFLKW010000036.1, from coordinate 3,599 downwards.
CTACATCGACGCATATAAAGATCAGTTTGGGGGTCGAGGCCTAAAACAAGCAGATCGTGGATTCATCACTTCACGCGGCTACCGCAAAGCCACCACACGCGCTCCCAGTGCAAGAGCCTTAAGCGATAGCCTTCTCATTGCAGAGATACAGCGTGTGCATGCGCAGAATTTCTCAGTCTACGGAATCCGCAAAATGTGGTACGCGATGAACCGTGAAGACTTTCATATCGGCCGCGACAAGACCGCCCGATTAATGAAGCTAGCAGGTGTTTCCTGCCGCAGATGCGGACGAACCCCCGTGACAACAATTAGCCCGAAGACACCGGATCATCGCCCAGACCTAGCGCAGCGAGACTTTCGTGCACAAGCGCCAGGCAGGCTTTGGGTTGCCGACATTGCTCACGTTCGCATTCTGTCGGGATTCGCCTACACCGCGTTTGTCGTGGATGTCTACAGCCGAAAAATTGTTGGTGTTGCTACACGCTCAACGATGCGCACCGATGCGCTGCCCATGGAGGCCTTGGAACATGCCTTAACGACTGCAGGACGAATCCATGGAAACCAACTGATTCACCATAGCGATCGGGGCAGCCAATACGTGTCACTGAAGTATTCCACCGCGCTAGCCGAATCCGGAATCCGGCGAAGTGTCGGAACAGTCGGCGATTCCTAAGACAATGCTCTAGCTGAGACCGTCAACGGTCTCTACAAGGCGGAACTGATTCATGCCCAAGGCCCCTGGACGTCGGTCGGGGAAGCCGAACTGGCCACCTTGCGGTGGGTGCATTGGTGGAACACCAAAAGGCTTCATGAAGCATTGGAGTACGCCACCCCACAAGAAGTAGAAACCAAGTACTATTTCACCCAGCCCATCAACACAGGGCCGTAAAAGAAGCGGAACTAAACCCAGGACGCTTCAAACTCCGTTAAAGAATTTTGAAGACTCAGGTTGAAGGAACGATGACCAAGCCGACTACCCGCACCGAGGATCCAGTCCATCACGGCATCAGGAAATACGACCACACTGATTTCGCCTGTCTAAAGCCCTCCAACGACAAGGTCCAGCACAATATTATGATGCTTGTCGGAAATGGCTTCGACATTGCTGCTCTTTCCCTGCTTAATGCCAAGTATCGAACTGACTACCAATCATTCTTCTTTTATCTGAAGTCAATGAACTTTAACGCCGAAAACATGATTTTCAAGAAGATGAATGAGCTGCGCAAAGAACATGAAGAACAGCGTGGCCAAGGCAAAGATGGGTTCCCTAATTGGAGCGATTTCGAAGCACGGTTACAGGAATTTGTATCTAGTCCGGGTCCTATCGACTTCGTAAAACTCCGCCGCGACTTGGCAGAAATCCAACGTCACTTTTCCAGTTTTCTTGACCTAGTGGTCAGCCCAGATTTGCTAAACGAATTGGATAGGGAGGCGCAATCTCACCAGTGGGCCTATTGTACATTTAGCCGATTTCTGGGCGATCTCGACAGCAACGCCTATCAATACTTGGCTCTGCCGTCTAAAACCAATCATTACGATCTTTTCAATTTCAACATCATCAATTTCAATTACACTTTCCTCCTTGATAACTACCTATATCTCGACCAAGAACAGTTCGATCCTCATCCAAACACCACCGTGGACACGAACTTTCAGTTTCGACGGAATCCACGGAATCATCTCTATCCAAGTGAGTACTGCTCTAGAGCAAACGCTGAAACTGGTTGTTCCTCTTACCTGATGACAGAGATCCATCATCCGCATGGAATGCAGGCAGTACCACGATCCCTATTGTTCGGGATTGACGGTACGGATCAAGACGCGAACCAAGGTTCCTCCCACAAGTTTGAAAAAATCTTTTGGGCACAAACATCCCGTCGCTACCGCAAGATGATCGAAGAATCAGAATTTTTCATTATCTTTGGCAGCTCAATCGGAGAAACGGATCGATGGTGGTGGCGACACATCTTGCGTCGAGTCTCCGAAGGAGCAGAACTGATGATTTACAAATATTTTTCTTCGGACGTTCAGGTTGATGAACAGGCTTCTCCAAAAGCTATTGAGAGCAGATTCATCAATTGCAATTACGACCCTACTATGTTCGGTGGGCGGGAACTCGATGAAGAATTGTTTGGCGACCTCAGCCTCCGTGTACACGCTGTAACGTACTCAGACAACGAAACACTTTCCGCGTTCGGATTCAATCCTGCCATTTTCGAACCCTCTGATCGTGACCCCGCACATGTCCCTGTACCCCGCTAAATTTCAGGGTCCCGGCCATTTCCTTTAAATTTCGTCACGTCACTCATTCGTGCAATTAATGTGACAAAGTTTGAGTTCTTTCCTAGGTAAATTCCCTTGTAGGTCTCGTAGCGTTTTAACGACACTCGGACCTGAGCGCTGTTTGATGGACACCTGATAACCAGCCCGGTTGGGTTGGGACGAAAGGTAATTTATCTGACGTGTCCTAGGTTTTGTTCCGTTTGAGTAGATGGGAAAAACCGGAATATGCCGAGAAATTTGGACCAAAATGCGAAGGACCGTGTGATCCGGCTCGTGGAAGATCGCATCTTGGCGGAAAATATGTCGATGCAAGTCGCGTGCCAAGCATTAGACCAAAGCTAGGGGTTTCACGGCACACAGCTTATCAATGGACTTTTCGCAGGCCCGTCGTGCAGGGAACATCCCAGAACCGGTGCCTGAAGATGTGGCTGCCAAAACGCAAGGCTACGCCGTAAAACTCACCAGCTACGCGATACCAAAGAACTTTTAAAAGCTACCTCAGCTTTTTCGCGTCGGAACCAGGCCCAAAACGTTAAGAATAGATCCGGTTTATCGATGAGTACCGGAGTATTTTCCCTGTCGAGTTCATCTGTAAGGCGTTGAAAAAATAACCGTGCTGGCGGGTTCATCACGCTGGCGGGTTCATCACCTCGCGTGGGTATCGCCAGTCCAAGGCCTGTGGATTAAGTGTTCGTCGCCTTCGCGAAGCTGGCGCTGGTTGAACGCATTAGACCTTTTCATCGGGATAAGGGCCTGCCCCCCCCCGGAAAGTAGACACGTCGGGGGTTAGCTATGCTGCTTGGGTCACTGTAGCTGAATTAAGCGCTTCGAATGTATCGGGGGCTAGAAGGTTGCACCAGGAGTGTCGTCTGCGCGTGTTGTAGCGCATGCACCTTCGGAAGACTTCTTGGCGGCAGGTAGTGGGATCGTCAAAGACTTTCCGATTACGCAGATCTTCACGCTTTAAGGTGGTGTTAAATGATTCTGCCACGGCGTTATCGGCACTCGTTCCCACCGCGCCCATGGATTGACGCACACCAAATACAGCGCAGTGCTCTCTAAATGCCTGCGAGGTGTACACACTGCCATGATCGGAATGGAAAATTGTTCCTTTAAGGCTTCTGCGGACTTTCCTTATACCCTTGGAGAACGTATTGAAGCAGAAGCGAAGGATTACAAAGCCACTGAAAAGCGAACACCACTAACAAAATGTTGTTTACTTGTGGGTAACAAAAAGTGGGCCGCAGCACCCCAACCCCCACACAAGGGGCAAGGCAACCACGACCCACACAATAAACTTTTTATGCCGGCGGCGA
>NZ_JBFLKW010000035.1:0-4618 GCF_040743205.1 Corynebacterium sp. 045007 | reverse complement strand
CACCAGCTACCAACACAACCTCGGCATCCAAAAAGGCTGGATCAAATAACCGCAACACGCCCGGAAAAGACACACTTTTCTTTACTTAACCCCAAACCTGGGAGTGTCACCCCAACAAAGAAAAGCGCGTCCCGTGCATCGCTGCGGCGGGACGCGCTTTTTTAATTAGCTGGGAGGCTAGAAGGTGTGCTCGTTCTTGGCGCCCCGGCAAACGGTCGGCGCAAAATAATTTGGGCGAGCCCCGAAACGAGCCTCCTGTACTCCGCCTTCCCGGCGGTGTGCCCTCAGAATACGTCCGCGTCAAAGCGACCGTCAATAGTTCTTTTTAAAGAAAACCCCAACGGGGGCAATGCGCGCATTTTCCCTGCTAGAACCCTATGGCAAGTGCCACGGCACAGACAGCGCACGTTATCTCAATGACTGCACCAAACACGTCGCCGTTGACTCCGCCAAACCTCTTCACGCAATGCCGCGTCAGCAGCAGTGTAACGCCAAAGCTCAGTGCACAAGCGACTACGCCCACGAGCCCAACCATCCAGCCCGACACAGCGAGCAACAGTATCCACCAGCAGGTCACCGTGACTGTGGACTGAGTACCGGCAGTCAGAGAGCCGAAGCCGCTGTTCGAAAAAGGCGGAAAGCCGCGCCAGCAGGCAGTCGTTGCTGCCGCGCGAGAGGCTACAAAAGGCAAGCACAGCGCAACCACACCAGGCCACATCTGACCAGCAGACCACTGCGACAGCACACTAGCCACAATCACGGCAAAAGCAGTCGTCGTCGTCAACATCGTCAGCACGATGGAGCCCACGCCCATTGGGCCGGTGCTCGGATCGCGCAGCACCTCCCGCGCCCCCTCCGGCGGCTTATACGAGCCGAGGGCATCCGCCACATCCGCCAGCCCATCCAGGTGCATCGCGCGGGTCAACATCTGTGCCGCCACCATAATCAGGGTGCCGCCGAGGATCGGGGTGACGTCGTAAAGCGTGGGCGTGCCTGACGACGACGTTGCGAACAGCGCCGCCGTGATGAGAACTGCACCCGCGGCAGGAACGAGCCCAGCTACTGGCAGTGCGGCGATGGCGCGACGGCCGGTGATGCGGTCGAACACGCTCGCGCCTTTGAAGGGCAGGATGGTGAGCCAGGACAGGGCAGTGGTGATGGCCTCAGCGACGGCATTGCCGTGAGCAGAGGGATCGCCGTCGAGGTTGTCCTGGCGAGACGGGCCGGCTTTGTCGGACAAGTCGATTAGTCCTTGGTGCTTACGCCTGCGTCGGCGAAAGTAGCCATGTTGCGCAGGACCGATACGCCGGACTTGACCAGCGGTAGGGCAGCGACGGCGCCGGAGCCTTCGCCAAGACGCATCCCGTATTCGAGAAGTGGTTCCTTATCCAGGTGTCGAAGGGCAAGCGCGTGCGCGGGCTCTGCCGACTTGTGGCCGGCGACCCACCAATCGCGGGCGCCCGGAGCGAGCTGGTCAGCCAGCAGAGCAGCGGATGTGACAACCACTCCGTCCAAAATCACAGGAGTGCGACGAACCGCTGCTTGCGCCAAGAACGCGGCCATCACGGTCATATCCGGCGAGGAAATACGACGGAGCACCTCAACCGGGTCATTGCGCAGGCGACGCACGCGGAACATGGCATCGCGTACGGCAGCGACCTTGAGCTTCCACCCCTCGTCATCAATGCCAGTGCCTCGGCCGACGACGACCACCGGTTCGGAGTTGGTCACGGCACCAATCAGCGCCGCGGCTGGAGTGGTGTTTCCGATGCCCAGGTCGCCGGCAATGAGCAGGTCAGCGCCTTCATCAACGGCGGCGTCGGCAATCGCGATGCCCGTGCGGATGGCCTTATCGACCTCCTCCTCGCTCATCGCATCCTCGCGGTCGATAGAACCACAGCTGCGACGGATACGGTATGGCCCTTCGGCATCGTGGTCGAGGGAAATGTCCACACCGGTAACAGTGGCTCCCGCGATGTCAGCGATAGCGTTCACGCCGGCACCCTTTGCCTCGATATTGGCAAGCATCTGAATAGACACCTCGGACGGGTACGCGGACACCCCGCCCTGGGCAACACCGTGGTCACCAGCGAAGACATAAACACGACAATCGTCCAGGTCACGCGGAGGGCATTCTCCCTGACACGCCGAAATCCAAATGCCGAGTTCTTCCAACCGGCCAAGTGAGCCTGCGGGTTTAGTCAACTGCTCATGGCGCGCGCGGGCGGCCTGTTCAGTCTCTTCGTCAGGGCGTGCTACCGGTCCAAAATAATCCGCGTTCATACTCTCAAACGCTACCCGAAAACGATTTGTCTACCGACCATTGGTGCACAGCTATTCGCATTGCTAGGCAGACCGTCATAGGGGAAGCGGCGTGGAGTGAATCTAGTTCGCCGCCTTGACTTCCATGGGGCAGCCAGCCACAACTAGGACAACACGATCACAGACAGCTGCGAGCTGTTGGTTGAGAAGGCCAATTTCATCACGGAAAAGCCGCCCTGAGCGGTGTTCGGGAATGACACCGAAGCCCACTTCGGGCGACACAATGAACAGGTCGGAATCTGCGGGGAAGTTGCGCACGGCGTCGACAAGCGAGTGCGTCCACGGCGCGACGCTGCCCCTCGGCGCCTCCCACAGCCCCTGCGCGTCGATGATGTGCGTCAGCCAGGTGCCGACATCGTCCAGCAGCATGCGCCGCTCCGGCGACGCGAGAGCTTCCACCGCATCGACGTCATCAACCGTGTGCCAGGCCACTCCGTGCTCTTTTGCCTGTGCTTGACGACGAATGCGGTGCTCCTCGACCCTGGAGTGAAAATCGCTATCACCGGGCCAGGGCCGTGCTGTTGCGATGTAATGCAACACCGTTGAGGCTGCAGCATCTGAGGCACCGCCGGTTGAGGCTGCGGCGGTGGCCAGCAGCTCGTGCTCAGCCCATGAGGACTTGCCTGAGCGGGCGCCACCGAGAACCAAAGTGCGCATGGCAGATGAGGCTACTTGATTTCGTCGCCGATGTTGACCTGCGGACGCGGAGTACGCAGACGACGCGGCTGAGAAGCGCGGGAGTAAGCGTAGAAGCCCAGTCCCCAGGCCCCTTCGGTGGTCTTCGGGAAGCGCTCACGCGTCAACTTGATGGCACGGCGGCCGATGTAAATGCCCTCGATAATCAGGGCGATGATGAGAACCATCGCGATGAGAGATGCGATGTTGGCCAGCTTCGGCAGGGAAGTGCCAATCATCATAATCAGCAGCAGAATCAGCGCGAACGGGAGGAACACGTTAGCGAGGAAGCGACGGGAATCAACCCAGTCGCGGACAAACTTGCGCTCAGCGCCCTGGTCGCGTGGCAGCATGTAGCGCGGATCGCCGGCGGCCATGCGCTCGTCGGCAATGCGACGCTGCTCACGTCGCTCTGCTCGCTCGCGTGCCTTGGCGGCCTTGAGCTCTTCCTTGGACATGGAAGCCTTGAGCTCCTTGCGGCGCTGGCGAGCTTCCTTAGCGGTCAGCGGCGCCTCGACCGGGCCACGGCGGATGCCGCGTTCGCGCTCAACCTCGTTGCGCTTCGGAGTGGGGCGCCCCTTCTTGGGAGTAAAAGCACCGCTGTGCTTCTTCTCGGGCTGCTGAGACTCCGAAGCGGTGCCCTTGGCCCCGCTGGATGCGGTCGCGTCGGTGGCTACTTCTCCGGCGTTGGTTGCGTCAGCGTTAGCTGCGTCAGCTGCCTTGGACTTTTTGTCATTCTTTTTCCACGGTAGATTCACGACCCCAGATTATAAGGTCTTCAAGGTGCTTCCCTAATTAGGTTGCAGGTTGAGGGGCAGGGACGGGGCAAGGGCGAGGTTTTGGGGATGACCGCCGCAGGGGCAGGCGGGAAGAGTGCGCTTGTGGCGTGGGAAGCCGTGGTGTGGTTGCGATGTGGCGGCAAAAAGAGACTTCCGAAAAAGAGAAAGAAAAAGAGAACCCAGAATTGGGAATTAAAGACTGGTCGGTAAGGTTGTGATAAATAATGACGTAGCCGACCTTGGGGTCGACTCGCATACTTAAACACTTCAACAAGGAGGACACGCGCTATGACTACTGCTCAGAGCACTGGCGTTACCCTGACCGAAGCTGCGGCTGCCAAGGCAAAGGCACTTCTGGACCAAGAAGGTGCCACCGACCTGGCACTGCGTATTTCCGTGGCTCCGGGCGGCTGTGCCGGCCTGCGCTACCAGCTCTACTTCGATGACCGCAGCCTCGACGGCGATGTCGCCGAAGTTTTCGGTGGCGTCAAGCTGGTCGTTGATCGCCAGTCGGTTCCGTACCTGTCCGGTGCCACCATCGACTTCGCTGACACCATTGAACAGCAGGGCTTCACCATCGATAACCCGAATGCCACTGGCTCCTGCGCTTGCGGTGACTCCTTCAACTAAGTCATTAGCTGAGCAGAGCTGTCAGCAGACGCTGTGAAAAGCGTCGGATAGTAAAAGGCTCGGACCTCACTCTTGTTAACTGAGTGAGGTCCGAGCCTTTTCTATTGGTTGCCCCAGCGGGTTAAGTAGCAAAAAGTGTGTCCGCTCGGCGTGTTGCGGGGCGGGCACACCGTTTGTTACTTCATGGGGCCTTTTCTGATTCCTATCGAGTG
>NZ_JBFLKW010000034.1:0-5491 GCF_040743205.1 Corynebacterium sp. 045007 | reverse complement strand
TGGGTAATAGCTTTCGGGGAGCTATTCTTTGGTGATTTGTGGTGTGTGGTCTGGGGTTATGGTGGCATGCGGACACACTTTTCTTTACTTAACCCTCTAGCACGGCACGTCCACCGCAGCGATGCGGTGGGGTTGGATCGTGAGGCTCTCCCCGGTGGATTCGAGCACCGCGGAGATGGTGGAGGGGGTCATCATCACGATGGAGATCCAGTCATGGCTGGTGGCACCCGCATAGTCCACGTAGTGCAGGCGCACCTGTGTGCCCGCGGTATAGGCGCGGCGCAGCTCGGACATGATCTCCCGCGGCGAGCGGAAGGTCCGGGTGTCCGAGGCCTTCGTGCCGTCCGCCGGGTCCACGGCGATGGCCTGGTCGTGGGCGCGGCGAAAACCCTCCACGGCGCCGTCGATCTCCGAGGCGATCTCGGTGGAGTCCCCAGTGATGTCCATGATGTTGCGCTGGGGAGTATCCACGCGAGACGGGACACGAGCCGAGTGGGGTTCGGTGGCGGAGCCCTGCTGGAATGCCCTGGTGGCGTCGTCAATCAAATACCGCAGGGACTGGGGAACGGACGAGAGACCGCCGGGGGACATGCGATCCAGGAAGGCCTCGATGTCCTTCCATGGGGCGTCATAGCGCTTCGGCCCGATCAGGCTGAATACGTCGCCTTCGCGGCCGTCCTCGCGCACCAGGGTGGCGGTGAGCCCCAGACGGCGGCGAGACTGCAGGTCGGAGGTCATGCGGAACACCGGGGCAGGCAGCAGGTGAACCTCGTCGTAAATGATTAAGCCCCAGTCGCGGGAGTCGAACAGCTCCAGCGCCCGGTATTCGCCCTTCGACTTGCGCGTGACCACTTGGTAGGTGGCGATGGTCACGGGGCGGATCTCCTTCTTCTCTCCGGAGTATTCGCCGATTTCATCCTCCGTCAGGGAGGTGCGGCGCACTAGCTCGTCCTTCCACTGCCTGCCCGCGACGGTGTTCGTCACCAGGATCAGGGTGGTGGCCTTTGCCTTGGCCATCGAGGCCGCGCCGACCATCGTCTTGCCCGCACCACATGGCAGCACTACCACGCCCGAGCCGCCTTCCCAGAAGCTATCGGCCGCCATCTCCTGGTAGTCGCGCAGCTGCCATTCTTCGTGTTCCTGCGACAGCTCGATGGGGTGTGCCTCGCCGTCGACGTATCCCGCCAGGTCCTCTGCGGGCCAGCCGACCTTCAGCAGTTCCTGCTTGAGCCTGCCGCGCTCGGAAGGGTGCACAACGATCGAGTCCTCGTCGATCTCTGCGCCCAACATGGGCTTGATCTTTTTGTGACGCCGGATCTCCGTCAGCACAGCCCTGTCCGTCGTCTCTAGCACGAGCCCGTGCGCTGGGTGCTTGATGAGCTTCAGCCGCCCGTAGCGATCCATCGTGTCGGCAATGTCGATGAGCAGCGGCTGCGGGGCGGGGAACCGCGAGTAGGTTTCCAGCACGTCCATAATCTGCTCCGCGTCGTGCCCTGCCGCGCGGGCGTTCCACAGCGCCAGCGGGGTGATGCGGTAGGTGTGCACGTGCTCCGGCGCGCGCTCCAGCTCCGCGAACGGTGCCAGCGCGGTGCGCGCCTCCTGCGCCTGTTCGTGGTCGATTTCCAGCAGCACGGTCTTATCCGACTGCACAATGAGCGGTCCGTTTCCAATGCCCACGCTGTGTGTCACTTCCTTTTTGTTTATCGACGCCACCGCGACGGTGTTGCTCAAGCCAAAGACATCATTTTACGCTGCAGTGGTGCGAACTCGTGCTCCACTATGCTGAGACCCATGATTGCTCAGACGGGAAATCTGCGCCAATGGCAGTATTTCGTGGCTTTAGCGGAGACCGGTAGTTTTACAGCGGCGGCAGCGCGACTGGGAGTGAGTCAGCCGCCTGTCTCCAATGCCATTAAGCGCTTAGAAGCTGGTGTAGGTACACCGCTATTTATCCGAGGGGCGGGGGAAGTGAAACTAACCGAGGCAGGGTTGACCTTGCTTCCATATGCCCGGGTGATTAATCGCGATCTTCAGACTATGCATTCGATGATTGACGGTATCCGAAGTGGTGCGCAAAGCGGGTTTCGTTTGGCCATCAGTAGTGCGCTTCCAAGCGAGATAGGATCGCGTATTGCAGCAAAGGCACAGCAGCATGATGGAGTAGTTTTGTCGTCACTGCCTTCTGTTGAGATTCTTGCCCGTGTTGAAGAAGGCGCTATTCATGCGGGGCTTGTTCAAGCTCCGGTTCCCTTGGGTACTCACCGCAGTGCGAGGCAGTTTTCTCTGTCACGTGATCTAGTGGTGCCGCCGGGGTATTCAAGGTTGGATAAGACCTTGTCTCAATTGAATCTGCTGGTGGAGAACCTGAATGACAATTCAAGTGCAGCCAGTGGTTTGGCGAGAGAGCTATTTCGGTCGGGTGTGTCTTGCGAAATTAATGATTCAGAGGATGCTCTAGGTAGGGGCTTATTGATTGGAAGAGGGGAGGGGATGTCTTTGGTATTTCGCGGTTTTCACCAGTTTGACAATGCTATTGAGCTTCCTTCCCGTTTCGATTTTTCCGTGGATGTAGTGGTTCGCCGAGGTGGGATGGACAATGGCGCCGAGGCCATGGCGGTCGCCGAAAGAATTTGTCGAAGGATTAACCAATGACTGCACGGATGGAGATGGCCCTGGAAAACGTGTTGACGCGGTCGGGGTGTGAGGGATGGTGGTGTGCATCGCGACTGCACGATGGGGTGACTATCGGACGCAAACAAGACGAGAAAATTACGGTGGCATCCTTATATAAAATCCGGCTCCTCCACCTCACTTTGGAAGCGATTCAACGAGGTGATCTGGATCCTCGTCTTCGTGTTGACGTTGCACCGTCCAAAGGAACTTACGAAGGGTATGGGTTCGCTGCCTTTGATGACGCAGTGAACGTGAGTCTCCGAGACTTAATGAAACAAGTCGCATCGGTGTCAGATAACGTGGCCGCCCACGAGATTTTGCGTCTACTGCCTGCGTGGGCTCGAGAAGCATTTCTTAAACGGTTTCCACCTCATTATGACTTGCAAGATCGGAATAGCTTAGTGACGGCGGAGAAACAATTGCGTCAATATGTTCAATCCCAAGGGGGGAGTAGTACAGATATAGCGTTTTCTGCAGTCTCTTCGTTGGCGGAAATAACTAATGACTTGGAACAGGTTTGGAAAGACGATAGTGCAGCGGTACGTCGATCTATGTGTGAACTCTTGGGGTTGCAGGTGTGGCGTCACCGTGTTCCTTCAGGCTTTCCTCCAAGCGGCGTTGATATCTATGGAAAAACGGGCACTGTAGGACTTCTCCATGGTGAAGCTTCGATTATCCAGGTTGAGGGCGAGGAGCCCATTGTGGTGTCCATCATGCTGAAACAGGTGGTGCCAGAACAAGCAATGAGTACTCACGATGGTGCTATTGGCGAAGTGGCTAGACTGCTCGTGGACGCTCTTCGTTAGAATTTCTGCCACTTGAATACACACTTCTACCATCGCCTATATGTGAATGAAATGAGACAATTGCATTATGTGATATTGGTGGCATCCAATGCGTCTCACTTAACGTCACTCCCATGATGACTAAGCACAATCGTTTCCGTCAGTCGGTGATTGCACTCTGTTCGCTCTCCGCAGTGATGTTGAGCAGCTGTTCAGCTCTACCGTGGGAATCAGACTCAGACGTATTTCTCAAAGCTTTCAACGCGGGAGATGACAGCAAGGCTGCACGGTATCTGGATCATCCAGACCCGGAGCGCGCCCTTCATGAATTTCGGCAGTCACTTCATGGTGTGAAGGTCAACATCGAAAAATCTGATATTTCCAATGGAAAGCAGAATACTCATGTGACTTGGTCCAAAGATGGTGTGGAGTTGGAGAGCAATGGTCGGCTCGTCCTTAGTGGACAGGATGGTAAGCCTCAATGGTTGCCTTCGATCTTCGAAGCTCAGTTGAGCGATGATTCCGCACTCTTTTTTGCTGAAGATAAACAGTACGATCTTCCAATTAAAGATCGCTTGGGCAATGAATATATGACCTGGACGAAAGTTATTCAGGTACGAGGTCGCAAAGATATAGCCTCTAGAGCGCAGGAATTGGCCCAGATTTTTGCACCAGTGTCTCCCACAACGACTAAGGAGTGGATCGAGCAGACCTTGGGAGAGTCTCAGGATGAAGACACCGTGCTCCTCACTTTGAGGCAGGAAGAATTCCGGAAGATACAAGAGCAACTTAGGACCTTTGAGGGAATTTCCACTGTGGAGCAGGGGCGTCTCTTAAGCGTGTCCAAAACTCTTAACTCTCCGCTGGATGCTGAATTGAACAAATATTGGGAGTCAGTGCTCGATGCTAATTCAGGATGGTCGATACGCGCTGAGAGTTCACAAGGTATGACGACGGTAGCCTCTGAGCCGCCTCGCCGAGTTCAGCCAATCGCAACCACTCTGGATAACACACTGCAAAGCGCAGCAAAACAAGCAGTGGACAGTGAGCAACGTGCCGCAGTTCTAGTCGTGCTCAATCCTAGAACAGGAGGTGTCCTTGCCGTTGCACAAAATGACAAGGCAAATAACCAAGGGCCAATCGCACTCACCGGGCTATTCCCACCGGGATCGACGTTCAAAACTGTGACCACAGCGGCGGCACTAGAGGCAGGGGCAGTCAGCATGGATGAGGAACTACCTTGTCCTAGCAATATCACCGTCGCTGGACGCAAGATTCCCAACGATCATGACTTCGATCTAGGTAGCGTTCGACTGGAAGAAGCTTTCGCCCAATCATGTAACACAACCCAAGCGGTCATTTCGGATCGTTTGGGAGAAGATGATCTGCAACGGACTGCTTTAGAACTCGGAATTGGCTCCGACTTCGACGTACCAGGGATGACCACACTTACTGGTTCGGTGCCGCGGACACCGGCTGGACCTCCTCGTGTGGAGGCTTCTATTGGACAGGGCGAGGTTCTAGCTAGTCCATTTGGGATTGCGCTCATGCAATCGACTGTCGCTAACGGCGGCTTGCTTGTTCCTCCACAGCTCATTCAAGGCGAACAGACAGTAGTGAATAAACAGGCAGACCAGCATGTCAGCGATACAACTATTCAAAGCCTCCGGACGATGATGAAATCAACAATTGACCACGGTTCAGCTAGGTCGTTGAGTGATCTTAGTGCACTTGGCGGAAAGACTGGTACAGCAGAAATTGATGGCAAGCTTTCCAATGGCTGGTTCGCTGGAACGACAGGGGAATTGGCGATTGCGTCCCTTGTAATCGAAGGAGATTCTTCTCAGCCAGCTGTGGAAATGGCCGGGCGTTTCCTTCGCTCGCCGGATGTTCAGAAATTCTCTGGAATTCAATAAACTTGCGTCATAACCTCTAGCACGGGTTAAGTAAAGAAAAGTGTGTCTTTTCCGGGCGTGTTGCGGTTATTTGATCCAGCCTTTTTGGATGCCGAGGTTGTGTTGGTAGCTGGTGTC
>NZ_JBFLKW010000033.1:0-6248 GCF_040743205.1 Corynebacterium sp. 045007 | reverse complement strand
GTAATAGCTTTCGGGGAGCTATTCTTTGGTGATTTGTGGTGTGTGGTCTGGGGTTATGGTGGCATGCGGACACACTTTTCTTTACTTAACCCGCCTTTTTGCTGCTAAGCCCCCCATAGTCACTACCGAGTAGCCACCAAGCCTGCATCCGCGGACTGCAGCTTGCCGTCAACCATCTCCACGATTCGGTCGGCACCGTGGAGCTGCCCCAGGTCGTGGGTGATGTACAGGGTGGCCACACCCATCTTCCGCGTCACATCCATAATCAGTCGCGTCACCGCCCCTGCACTCTTCTGATCCAAAGCCGCGGTCGGTTCGTCGACTAGCAGCACTTCCGGCTCATTCATCAGTGCGCGCGCAACATTGACGCGTGCCTGCTGACCACCGGAAAGCTGGCTCACGCGACGGTTTCCCAGCCCAGTCAGGCCGACTGCCTCTAGCAGCTCATCCGCGCGCTTCTCCGCTTCACGACGGCCACCCGCGGGCCACCCGAAAACACGGCCCAATCGCCGCATTGCGATGAGCTGCTGCTTGACCGTCAGCGCTGGTAGAAGATTCGGCTGCTGGAAAACAATACCGATGTGTTCGCGACGAATCTTGGCAGCATCCGCGCCGCGAGCGCTCAGATCAATGGCCTTCCTTTCCGCACTCTCGTCCGCGCCTGCACCGTTCGCGTCCTGCTTGGTGGAGTACAGCGTGACATGTCCGGTATCGGCACTCTTCAAACAACCTGCGATAGTCAACAGAGTCGACTTGCCGGAACCCGATGGTCCGACCAGTCCCACTACCTCGCCTGCCCGGATCTTCAGCGAGATGTCATCCAAAATGGTGCGTTTGTTGTCGCCATCTTGGACGGTCAGCGAGATGTTCTTCAGAGCGAGTGCCACGGGAGCCTGGTTGTCGATGTAGGTAGTCATTTTGTCCTCAATTCCTCAATTCCTCAGTTGCAGGTTGTGCATGATTAACGCGATGTGAGTGTTCTGTGGGAAGCCGCCGTGCTAGGCCGTACTAACGAGCCACTACGCATTCGCCAATGCGGTGGTAGGATCGACGCGGAATACCGGCACCAGTGCCAGCAGCGCACCAACTACGCCGGTCACGGCCAGAATGAGCCCCGGCACGACGGTCGTGGAAGCATCGACCACAATTGGCATGACGTCGCCGCTCTGCAGAGCCCAGCCCGCCGCTGCAGTCACCACAACACCGCCGCCGACTCCGATTGCCAGCACGGCCAGGACCTGCGCCAGAGAGTCAGCCACCAGCACGGAGCGGGACGCACCGAGCGCCGAGGAAATGGCCACACCACGCAGTCGTTGAACAGTCCACACGGTGAAGAACGCGCCTACCACCAGCGCAGAAATCACATACAGCATCGAGGTCATCGCGTTCAGCGAGGTCTGCTCGCCCTGATAGGAAGCCGACAGATTATTGCGCTCGCCGTCGCGCAGAATTGTTCCTTCCGGGACATTCGGCAGCTGCGTCGCAGACTCGTCGACAACCATCGCCGCCGGCACCATCTGCCCCGGCGTCAGGTCTTCCATCACACCGCGCCCGGCATAAATGACCGCTTGGTGGTCCAACCACTTATCCCCCGCCACGCGCGCAACGGTGGTCTCGTGCTCGCCCATCGCGCCAGACAGGGTCAGCGAGTCACCTTCCGCAATGGCGGTTTCACTGACACCGTCGGTGACGGCCACCTGGTCGTCGTTAAGCGAAAAGTCGGAGATGACGGTGACGGGCGTTTCATCGACGCGCGCACGACTGACGTAGACATCGCGGATGGTGGCGTTGTTATCGTTCGCCCACGTCTGGACGCTCTTTCGCGCCGTCTCGCCGATGCTTGACGACGACAGCGACGTAGCCCCCTCCGAGATGACGACGGCGTCGTTTTTGCCGTAGACCTCGTCAAGTGCGGAGACGGACTGGGCGGACAGGCCGGCGGCCAAAGCCGAGAGGAACGCGACCATCACAGCAATCATCCCGACGGTGATGGTGATCAGTGCGGCACGGCCTGGAGCGGCTCGAAGTTCTTTCATTGACTGGTACATACTCATTATGGTCGTGGATTCAAAGGAGGATTTAATCGCCAGCGAGGTTGAACTTCGTCTCCAACTTTCGGTTGATGTTGACAATTCCGGCTTGTCAGCGGTGTTTTGGCAGGCGGAACTGCCCTAAGCTCGAGAGCGTGGATACTCCTGAGACTCTGAACCGCAGCTGGCAATTACTGCGGTTTGCCCTGGATGTTTTGGTGCTGGTGCTGCTGGCGGTATGCGTGGTTCCGGATCCGCAGTGGCGAATCATCACCTATGCGGCGTGCTTTCTAGCGGTGTACATCGCAGGTTCCATTGGGCCGATTGGGCGGGCTCGGCATGGCAACGTAGCCAACGAGGTCGCGCTGACTAAGCCGCGTGGCCTGCTGTTGGGCTGGCTTGTGATTCTGCTGCTGTGCTGGGCGGCGTTGGCGTTTGCAACGCTGGATGCCTCGTTCCTGGTTTTCCCACTGTTTTTCGTAATTCTGCAGGTAACCGGCGGTCTTACGGCCGTAATCATGGTAGCAGCGACAACGGCGACGGCAATTGGCGCTATCGCTATTCATACTCCGCTGACATTTGGTGGTGTCCTTGGCCCCATTCTGGGCGGGACGTTTGTACTTACGGTGGGGCTGGGGTTCCGGCTCCTGCAGAAGGAGACTATCGAAAAGACCAAGGCGCTGGAGGAGCTCTCAGCCGCCCGCGCCCACTCGGAAGCACTGTCCCGTCGTGCCGGTGAGCTGGACGAACGCGCACGCCTCGCAGCCGATATTCATGACACCGTGGCGCAGGGGCTTTCCTCCATCCAGCTGCTGCTGCATTCGGTGGAGTCCCGCATGAAAAGTGCTCCCACTCAGCATGACCAGGCCTCGGTGGATTCACTACAGCTCGCCCGCAAGGTTGCGGCCGACAATCTCGCCGAGACCCGGCGCATCATCGCAGCACTTCAGCCGGCTCCCCTCGAAGGCGCAGACCTATCCGGTGCGTTGGAGAAAGTCTGCTCCTCCACGGTGCTGGGCGATGCTGTCAGCTTCTGCGTCGACGGCACACCCACGCGGCTGCCGGCCACCGTCGAAGCAACCATCATCAGGGTGGCCCAGGCGAGCTTGGCGAACGTCGTCAAGCATGCACACGCCACCCGCTGCCGTGTCACCCTGACCTACCAGCCCGACGAGATTCTGCTCGACTGCGTCGACAACGGCATCGGCTTCGACCCCACCGCACCAACTAACGACGACAGCGTGGGTATCGCCAACGCGCGCCGACGCGTGGAAAAGCTCGGCGGCACCTTCACCATCGAGTCGGAACCTGGGCGCGGCTGCGGTGTCAGCGTCAGCATCCCGCACGAGCTCGCCTCTTAAAGCCCCGCGCCTGGTATGCAGGTAGCAAACGACCATTCACATCACCCGAGGAGATAGCCAGGTGACCAAGCCCATCGGAGTCCTCATCGCCGACGATCATCCCATCGTGCGCGCTGGTCTTCGCGCTGTCGTTGAATCGGCGCCGGATATCGTCGTGGTTGGCGAGGCTGCCAGCGGTGACGACGCGGTCGAGAAGGTGCGTGCATCGCTTGACGACGACTCTTGCGACCACATCGATCTGGTACTCATGGATCTTCGCTTTGGTGAAGCCCCTGGCACCGCTTCCCGCGCAGGCGGAGTTGATGCCACCGCAGCCATCCGCGCACTGGCCGGGCGCGGCGCAAAGGCTCCAGAAGTGTTGGTGGTGACCAATTATTCTTCGGACTCGGATGTGCTCGGCGCTGTCACCGCAGGCGCAGTTGGTTATCTGCTGAAGGATGCCGCTCCGGAGGAGCTCATCGATGGTATCCGTCGTGCCGTTCGCGGCGAGACCGTGCTGAACACACAAGTGGCCGGGCGCTTGATGGGTCGGATGCGCAACCCCAATACAGCACTAACCCCGCGCGAACTCGAAGTGCTCGAGTTGGTCGCGCGGGGTATGTCGAATAGAAAAATTGCAGACCAGCTGGTGCTTACCGAAGCGACTGTGAAATCGCATCTGGTACATATTTTCACCAAGCTAGACGTCAGCTCCCGCACCGCGGCTGTTGCTCGGGCGCAGGAGCTGGGAATGTTGGGTGATTAGGAAACGGACTAGCCCGTGTGACTTAAATGATGGCCTCACTTAGAGGACATGAGCTACCAGGAGCTGGTCTCGTCGGCGTTGCCCTTCTTCCAGGTCTCCCACGGAATGTTCCAGTCACCGAGTCCATCAACACCGGAGAGCGTCTCACCAATCGTATTCTTCACAATCACGATGTCACCGCGCTTAGTGTTGTCCAGGAACCACTTAGCGTTGGCATCAGTGACGTTGATGCAGCCGTGAGACTGGTTGACGCTGCCCTGTGCCCACGTTGACCACGGTGCACCGTGGACGTAGATACCGGAGTAAGACATCTGCGTTGCGTAGTTAACCGGCGTGACGTAGCCACCGTTTTCCAGAGACAGGCCGTAGGTACGGGAGTCCATCACCATGGTCTCGTTGCGATCACCGATGATGTACTGGCCATTCGGAGTCGGGTGAACATTCGACCCCATAGAGATAGGCATGGAGTTTACGACTTCACCGTTCTTCTTAATGACCATGGTCTTCGTCGCATCATCAGCGATAGCGATGACTTCATCACCAATGGTGAAGCTGGTTTCGGCGGACTCCGCACCGTACATGTCGTCACCAAGATCCGTGCCGTAAATATCGGACTTCACGGTAACCTTGGTACCCGGCTTCCAGTACTCCTTTGGACGCCAGCGCACCTCACTGTTATTCAGCCAGTAGAAAGCGCCTTCCACCTTAGGCTCGGTGGTCACCTTGATTGCTTCCTCAGCGGCCTTGCGGTCCGAAATACTCGCGCTGAACTTCACAGCAATAGTCTGGCCGACACCCACGGTGGAACCATCCAGCGGGGACAGGTAACCATTTACCTGAGAAGTCGGCTCGATGGTGGTGAAAGAAGTAGCCAGCTTTTCTGTGCCCGAGGTGGCGTTAATCTCATAGGTCTTTGAGTAGCCCAGGGGTTCTGCGGTGGTCCACTTGGTACCACTGGAGTCGAGCTTGCCCTTGACCTCTTTGCCCTCAGGGTTGGTCATAACAACCTTGTCCAGGCGATGTCCCTCTTCCACCTGAACCGAAATCGGGTCAACCACCGAAACATCGGTGGCGTTGTCCTCCACACTGGCGACAAGACCAACGTCTGGCTTCTCCGCCTCTTGCTGCTCGGCATTATCTCCGCCGACGGTACAAGCAGCTAGCGAGATGGTGGTCGCAAATGTCACCACCGCCATCGACAGGCGCTTAAAAGATTGCCGCATGATCGTGCTTCACTCCAACAGTGCAATTATTAAGTAGTAAGTCCCGGGGACACACTGCGACACACAGCGGAGTCCTGCTACAGCCCCTGGTGCGCCCTCGAAAAAGGTCAGACTACCCTGCAGCGGCACTAGCCACCGATAAAACGCTCGCCCTAACTGAAAAGCCTTATTGACTGCCCAATCGCAGTCATCAACCCCTCACAGGGCGCAGCACGCAAAGTAGCCCAACGGTTCCTACAGTTAACCCTCTGGAAAATTGCTGTGCAACCCCAAAAAACCGGGGCACTTCAACCGACCTGGGAAAACAGCGCCCCCTTGAAGCTGCGTTACCGAAAAGTAATCAGTTCGCTATTCAAAAGTGCCACCGGACGCTTCCGGACGTTACTGAACACTGTCGAACGTAACTCCGACATCTATGCACACTCCCAACGTCGATGGCATTGATACAGGCCCTACCCCACTTTGAGGATTTCCAAACTTTTTTTGAACTTTTTTCAAACGGTTGCGCAAAACCTTTCAAAAAACATGCAAAAACACCGACCAAAAAACAGGGCCTGACCAGCCGATTTTACAAACAATCAGAAACCTGGTTATATATCTTCTCGTTGCCGGCGAGGAGCTCACACAGAGAGCACCAAGCAGGAAACAGTAAGCGCCATTAGCTCAACTGGCAGAGCAGCTGACTCTTAATCAGCGGGTTCGGGGTTCGAGTCCCTGATGGCGCACAATACAGACCGGGAAGGTAGAAATACCCTCCCGGTCTTTTTGTTGCATAACAAGCGTAGGCGCCAACTTGGGGTTAAGTAAAGAAAAGTGTGTCTTTTCCGGGCGTGTTGCGGTTATTTGATCCAGCCTTTTTGGATGCCGAGGTTGTGTTGGTAGCTGGTGT
>NZ_JBFLKW010000032.1:0-10843 GCF_040743205.1 Corynebacterium sp. 045007 | reverse complement strand
GGGTAATAGCTTTCGGGGAGCTATTCTTTGGTGGTTTGTGGTGTGTGGTCTGGGGTTATGGTGGCATGCGGACACACTTTTCTTTACTTAACCCGCGTCGGCGTGGGTAATGGACAAAAAGTGTGTCTGACTCTCAAGATGGTGACTGGTGAGAAGCCAAAAACTACGGGCTGCAAATGTGAAACTGTATGAGTTTATGACACTTTCAGGCCATTTTTCGAGCCATTTTTGTCATAAACGTAGTCAGTAACTCGCATCGCCCCAACGCCGCCAGCCATAAACGTAGTCAGTAACTCGCATCAGTGACACTGGGGGAGAGGGGGGGCTTTACCCGGGTTTGGTGGGGAGAGCTTTTGCCACAGTCTAGGTTGCCCCGAGACCCGGGGCTGGATGTCAGTTTTCAACTTAAAATATCTGCCATGAACTGGCGATTTGCTTATGTTCAGCGCTGTTCTGTAGAGTAACAACTCGTGCACAGCGCTGGTAATCCAGAAAGTTGAGCACGGCATTTAAGGCCCTGTGGCGCAGTTGGTTAGCGCGCCGCCCTGTCACGGCGGAGGTCGCGGGTTCAAGTCCCGTCAGGGTCGCCACTTGATTAATTTCAAGTCTGGCCAGATAGCTCAGTCGGTAGAGCGTCCGCCTGAAAAGTGGAAGGTCAGCGGTTCGATCCCGCTTCTGGCCACAATTAATCCCCAGTCCGAAAACGGGCTGGGGATTCTTTGTTTTACCAGGTGTTTGTCGCGGGGATCGTCGTAAAGCACAGTGCATCGAGCCGTGCGAAAACCTTAAAGTGGGGGAAATTAAACCGCGTACACACCCTAGCGGATAGGATGTTGTGCATGAGTAAGGAATTCGCCTCAGCAGGAACGCTGTCCGACGATAAGACGCTGCCGTGGGTCGTGCGCATCTTCGTCTACACGGATGCTGAGGGCAGTCAATCGGCTGCTGAGAAGGTTCGTGGGGTGCTCGCGGAACTGATTCCGGATCAGGAAGTCAACGTCTACGAGGATGTCATGCCCGATGTGGGGCGCACTTCCTCTCTCGCTGATTTGTGGGCGGAGGCCAACCCGGGCATGGATCCGGGGGATCGGAAGCGTTACCGCATCAGTGTGGTGGCTCCGGGGCTGTCTCACTGCGAAATGGCGGACCTGGCAGGCCCGCTCGCTGAGGCCGTCAGCCCAGGGTGGGCAGAGGGGGAGGCTGCGACTAAGGTCGCGAAGGGCGATGTCCCGTGCCGTGTCGCTGTCGGGCGTGCCGACGAGCACCCGGGCGAACCCCCGCTAGTGCAGAATTAACCAGAATTCGGAATTAATCCGAAGCGAGAGCTGTTATCTGGGTTACATCCTAAGAGTCGTTTGCAATGACGACGCTTCACAACCATGAGAGGGAAGTGATTCCGAAAATGGCACACACTATTTCGCATGATGAGGCCGGTCAGCGCTACGTTCTCACCGTAGAGGGAGAAGAGGCCGGCTTTGCCGCTTACACCCCGGTGGAAGGCGCCCTGGACTTTGACCACACGGTTGTAGATGGCAAATTCCGTGGACAAGGCCTGTCCAAGCCGCTTATCGCAGGCGCGCTGGATGATGTTCGGAAGAACAACCGAAAGATTCGCACCAGCTGCTCCGCTGTTGCCAACTTCGTGGAGAAAAACCCGGAATACCAGGATCTACTGGCTGGCTAGTCGCTGAAGGGCGAAGAACGCACAAAGAAGCCGGCCGGCTTTTGTATGTAGAGCTAGTTTTAGGGCGGGGCTAGATGAAGTCTCCGTCACCCTGGACGTACACCGCCGGATCGCACAACGGCTTGTGCTCTTCGGGCTTGGCAGGGCGTACGCGGCCCGGAATTCCTATCACGATGGAATCGGGTGGGCAGCTGTGGGTGACCACGGAGTTGGCGCCGATTGATGAGCCTG
Source organism: Corynebacterium sp. 045007 (assembly GCF_040743205.1). Taxonomy (NCBI): domain Bacteria; kingdom Bacillati; phylum Actinomycetota; class Actinomycetes; order Mycobacteriales; family Corynebacteriaceae; genus Corynebacterium; species Corynebacterium sp. 045007. The sequence continues at coordinate 8,928 of NZ_JBFLKW010000032.1, read as the reverse complement.
CACCAATTGTGATGGGGCCAAGGACTTTCGCACCTGCTCCGACGGTGACGTTGTCCTCCAGGGTGGGGTGGCGTTTTACCTTCTCCAGTGAGCGGCCGCCAAGCGTCACGCCGTGGTAGAGCATGCAGCCGTCACCGATTTCTGCGGTTTCGCCAATGACGATGCCCATACCGTGGTCGATGAAGAACCTTCGGCCAATTTGAGCGCCCGGGTGAATCTCAATACCAGTCAGCCAACGGGAAAACTGTGCGAGTACTCGTGCAATGCCCTTGAAAATCCCGCCTCGTTTCCAAAGGCGGTGCGAGAATCGGTGAATCCAGATTGCGTGTAGGCCGGAGTAGACAATGGCATTTTCTACATCACTGCGCGCAGCTGGGTCATGCGCGCGGGCATTGTCCAGATCCTCTTTGAGGATTCGGAAAAAGTCACTCATGGGCGTCAATTCTATCTGGTCGGAGGTGTGGGCAATGCAAAAACCCGCTTGCCGACGGAAAGTGCCAGCTAGCGGGCTCTGCAGAGAAGGTTACGGGTGCTTATAGTGCTCGGCTTTAGTCGCGCAGATCCTCGTACAGGATGGAGGAGACGTAGCGCTCGCCGAAGTCAGGAACAATCACGACGATGTTCTTGCCCTCGGACTCCGGGCGGGCTGCAATCTCGAGAGCAGCCTTGATGTTTGCACCGGCGGAAATGCCGCCGAGGATGCCCTCGGCTGCAGCGACCTTGCGGGAGACCTCAATAGCGTCCTCGTTGGTAACCGCAATGATCTCGTCGAGAAGCTCCTGATCGAGAACCTCTGGGACGAAGTTTGCGCCCAGACCCTGAATCTTGTGCGGGCCGGCGGTGCCCTCGGTCAGCAGCGGGGAGGCCTTCGGCTCAACGGCAACCAGTTGGATGTCCGAGTTGTGCTTCTTCAGCGTGCGACCAGCACCGGTAATGGTGCCGCCGGTGCCGACACCAGCCACGAAGTAATCAACCTTGCCGTCGGTAGCTTCCCAGATTTCTTCACCAGTGGTTGCCTCGTGGATAGCCGGGTTGGCCGGGTTGGCGAACTGGGAAGCCAGGATTGCATTGTCGGTGTTAGCCACGATTTCGTTGGCCTTATCGACAGCACCGCGCATGCCATCCGCGCCCGGGGTGAGTACAAGCTCAGCGCCGAATGCGCGCAGAACGACGCGGCGCTCCTGGCTCATGGTGTCCGGCATAGTGAGAATGACTTTGTAACCGCGGGCTGCGCCGACCATTGCCAGCGCGATACCGGTGTTGCCTGAGGTGCCCTCGACGATGGTTCCGCCCGGCTTGAGCTCGCCAGAGCGCTCGGCGGCATCGATAATTGCGTTGCCGATGCGGTCCTTGACCGAGTTGGCAGGGTTGTAAAACTCCAGCTTGGCAATCACGTTGCCCGGCAGGCCCTCGGTAACACGGTTGAGCTTAACCAGCGGGGTGTTGCCGATCAGTTCAGTGACATCGTTATAAATAGTCATTAATCTTATCCATTCCGGAAATCACAGAGGACTTCCTAATGAGTTTTCGCGTGTAGCCGTAGTGTACGCCTGATCCTGCAATTAGTACAGACCAGTTCGTCTATTTCATGGCTTGCGTAGGGAAGTGGAAGCTGTCAGTTCCGGTGTCGCCACCGTCATAGTCGCCGCGGCCGGCGTCGTCGCAGTCGCACCGCTATTGTCGCAATGCTCCTGCTCTTGCCGCGTTAACGCTATCTCATTGCCTTGCTCGTCCTTACCTCCATTGTGAGGGTAAAGAGCATTAAAGTTTCTTAGAATCCACTATTCTGAGACGTGATTTACAGTGCACGGGAATGCCTTGTAAATAGGCAGCGGCCCTCGCCACTGTGATTGGGCGCGATTGCGGCCCTTATCTGCACAGCGGTTATATGCGATAACCGGAAAACGCAGACAATGGACTCAGCGATTGCGGTGCTTCGTCGAAGCCACTCAGGGGGACTCAAACCTTTGGGGAAGGAGGCGAAGCATTAATAGAAGTGTGAAGCTTTCCTCAGCCCATCAGCCAGGAGACCGACTGTAAATCATCCAATTCGCGTCCGCGGATTGGCGGTCGAGCGGTGCTGTCGAGGTGAATAGCGCCGTAGAAAGATGATTTACATCATGCATATTGCTGAGGGATTTCTCCCAGTTACTCATTGCATTGGGTGGGGCGTAGCTGCCGCTCCCTTTGTCATTCACGGCGCAATTCAAGTCAAGCGCACTATGAAAGAACATCCCGGTAGCGGCATGCTGCTCGGTGCTGCCGGCGCGTTTACCTTCGTGCTCTCCGCAATCAAGATTCCATCCGTGACGGGTTCCACTTCGCACCCGACGGGTACAGGTTTTGGTGCTGTAATCTTCAAACCTCCGGTGATGGCGCTGCTTGGCTCCATCGTGTTGCTCTTCCAAGCAATCTTGCTCGCTCACGGCGGCATTACGACGCTCGGTGCGAACATCTTCTCCATGGCAATCGTCGGCCCGTGGGTCGGCTACGCCTTCTACGTATTGACCCGAAAGCTCGGCGGAGGCCTGCTACCAGGTGTGTTTATGGCAGCGTTCTTCGCTGACCTCTCCACCTATGTTGTGACCTCCGTGCAGCTCGCTCTTGCACACCCGGCAAACCCGGGCGGTGTCGGCGGCGCTCTGGCTACATTCCTCGGCCTGTTCGCTATCACGCAGATTCCGCTGGCGATCATCGAGGCTCTGGTCACCGTCATTCTCATGCGCACCCTGCTGGCCGTGGCACATTCTGAGCTCCTCGATCTCGGCTTCCTGTCCCGCTTCGGTGATGCGCCAGCACCGGCGCTGGAGGCGAAAGCTGCAGAAGCCACGGCTGACGCTGTTGCAGGATCTGTCACTTCGCAGAATGCGGCAGCTGCATCCGTATCTGGCCAGAAGCAGTAGCCGTCGTCAAGCGAAAAGAAGCGAAAGAGAGCACGATTATGAATGCAAAAAACAACGCGCAGATTGTCGACGCACAGGCAGCTAGCCAGCCGAAGAAGAACTCCGTGTGGGTCAGCGTTGGTCTCATTGTCCTGGTAGTCGTAATTGCCATGTTCCCGCTGTTCTTCAACTACGGGGACGACGACGCCGAGGAGCCGTTCGCCGGCACTGATGCCACCGCTACGGAGACAATTCAGGAAATCGACCCGAACTACGAGCCGTGGTTCGAGCCACTCGTCGGCGAGCTGCCGGGTGAGGTCGAGTCGGGTCTGTTCGCGCTCCAGGCCGTTATCGGTGCTGGCGTCCTGTTCTACGTTATTGGCTTCTACCGAGGGAAGGCTGCTGCGCGTTCGGACAAGCGCGAGAAAGAGCAGTGAATGCGCTAGAAGCTGCAGCGGCGCGCAGCGCTTGGGCACGCCGCAACGTGGGTGAAAAGATTCTGCTGCTCGGTGGGCTGCTGATTCTGGCGGTTGCGCTACCGCCAATTCCCTTTGCGCCTGTCATTGCGGTCATTGCTTGGTCTATTGCGTACATAGCCCGAGTGCCCCGCAAGCTGTATGTGGCAATGGTGCTGGCACCGGCGGCTTTTGTGCTCGTCGGCGCGTTTCCGCTTTTGGTAGCGCTTACTCCCGACGGTCTCGCGTGGTCGCCGGATGGCCCGCAGCGAATGGCGCAGGTTGTGATGCGTTCGTTTGCGGGTATCAGCTGCACGATGGTCTTTGCGCTGACCACTCCGATTTCGGAGCTCATTGCCTGGCTCGACAAGCACGGCTTGCCGCGATACTTGACGTACCTCGCCGAGGTGATTTACCGGATGACCGGCGTGCTGATTCACTCCGCACACTCGATGACGGAAGCGCAAGCACGACGCTTGGGACACTCCACGCGCCGGGCGATGATCCGAGATGTAGCGGCACAGTCCGCCAGCCTCTTTGTCATTGCCTTTACCCGCGCGCGCAAGATGCAAGAGGGAATCGAGCTGCGCGCCGATCCGAGCGCAATGAAAGTACTGGTGATTTCGCGGCCCAGGCAGCCGAAGTTCATCGTGATATCCAGTGCATTACTTTTGTCGTTGATTGCGGCCTGGGCGCTGCTGAAATGGGGTGTATAGGGATGTCGAGCAGCAGGAAAAATCGCGCTGATCACGTACATGGTGCCAACGGTGTCATTGTCGAAGCGGCTGCAGTTACATACGCTTACGACGAAACCCACGTCCTGAAAGGCGTGGATTTGGCAATTTCGGGCGGCGAGCGCCTAGCGCTGTTGGGCGCAAACGGTTCTGGCAAGTCCACGCTGTTGCGTATGCTCGCGGGAGCGTCTAAGCCCAATAGTGGTGAGGTCCGCCTTGACGGCACCGTCTACACGTACTCCCGGCACGGCCGCAATGCGGTCCGTCGCTCAGTGCAGATGGTCACGCAGGATCCGGATGAGCAAATCTTCGCGGCTAGCGTGTTTGCAGACGTCTCGTTCGGTCCCGTCAACCTGGGGCTTAAGAACGAGGAAGTCGAACGGCGCGTCCGGCAGGCTCTAGGTACCGCCGAGATCACCGATCTCGCCGAACGCGTTCCGCACCAGCTTTCCTATGGTCAGCGCAAGCGCGTCGCTCTCGCTGGTGCGCTGGCGATGCATCCGCGTGTGCTGCTTCTCGACGAGCCCTCCGCCGGCCTCGATCCGCAGGCGACCCGAAAGCTTGCACACACGCTCAATCAATTGCGCGATCAGAGCACTGCCGTCGTCGTCGCCACGCACGACATCGACTTCGCGTGGAATTTCGCCGATAGGGCAGCAGTGCTTGCCGACGGCAAACTGCGAGTTGGCTCCAAAGAGGAAATTTTGGCCGATCGACGGTTGGTCGAACATGCTCGATTGGCTTTGCCCTGGGCGCCCGTGGTCTCCAAGGCGATTGGGCGAGATGTGTGCCATCCAGAGGATGTTTAGGCGAGCGGTTTGGTTGGTGAATAGCTCATCGATATGTGCAGCTAAACCACGATAAAAATGAGAAAAGCGCCCGCGGGCAGGGCGTAATGCCTATGAAAATAGGCCTAGAAATATAGGCGAAGCTGTCGCATTTCTTCGCTTCCATTTCACGTCACACCTGTCCGCGGGCGATCTCCGTGGCCGTGGCACTTTGCAGTGCCCTCGGCGCATCAGGCAGGTATTCGGACTTTCTGGCGTGACCGACAATAAGGGGATGACGACTGCCGCAAGCTTCAATGCTTACGTGCAGATCCTTATTATCAATTTTCCTACTTTTCGCCGCTTCCCAAGGTTGAAATAACCTCAGTGCCGTTGGCGAATTTTGTTCCAGATTACCGCTGCGGGACAGTTCCGGAATTGCACCGGATTCCCTCTTGCGTTTGCTGTGCACCACCTTCGGACAACCACGTGGAGGACGTAGCATTGAAAGTGGAACTCAACAAAACCTGTTGCATGTATGACAATAGCGCACGATGCAAAATAAGCGAAGGTCTTTTTCGAAAATGTCCGCATTGGGGGTAAAACGCCGTTCATTACCCTCTGTTATCAACATTCACGCAGTTTGTTAGCGGAAAAATAGCTACCCCCTGCCTTGTATTTATTCGGCCGAGGCGGGGCTAATGACAGGATTTATCCTGGTATTTTCTTTACGTACTTGTAGAGAAACCTAGTTGTTTCCTAAGATTGTGTGACGGATGCCTTAATGCAGGTGTACCCGTTCGGAGGGTACTATCTACTTTGTACGGTTTACAGCCCCCGAAAGGGTCAGTGGCCGCTGAGCGGTAGTTGGCCATTTCGTAGGAGTGTAAGTCGGCGCGAAGTCACAGGCTGATGGTGCCTCTGTGGGTGCCAGTGAAGCAATTTGCCCGTTACGCAGGAGGACGCGAGATGGATCCCCACCGCATTCTGGACGACAATGAGGTTATTAAGTCGTCCTTGGTCGCCCTAAAGAATGCGACTGGTATTCCGGTCACAATGTATGCGGAAGTCACCGATAACTCTAAGATGCAGATCAACAACTGGGTTGGCCTGCGTACTCCGGCCCTGCAGAATCTGACTGTGGAATCGGGTGCGGGTGTCGGTGGTCGCGTGTTGGCCACGCGCCGCCCGGTGGGTGTCAGTGACTACCTGCGCGCCAAGGTTATTACCCATGAGTATGACGACAAGATTCGTGACGAAGGCCTGCACTCGCTGGTCGCCGTGCCGGTGATCGTTTCGCGTCTTGTCCGTGGCGTGCTCTACGGTGGCGTGCACTCCTCGGTGCGCCTGGGGGACAAGGTTCTTGAAGAGGTCACAATGACCGCCCGTTGCCTGGAGCAGGACCTCGCTGTCGTCGATGCCTGCCGCAACATGGATCGTTCGGGCAACGGTAAGGGCGGCCGCATCATGAATGGCGCTGAGTGGGAGCAGGTTCGCTCCACGCACTCCAAGCTGCGCATGCTCGCTAACCGTGTGGATGATGAGAAGCTGCGCCAGGAGCTCGAGGTGCTCTGCGATCAGATGGTCACCCCGGTTCGCGTCAAGCAGACCACCAAGCTGTCGGCTCGTGAGCTCGATGTTCTCGCCTGTGTCGCCCTCGGTCACACCAACGTCGAGGCCGCAGAGGAAATGGGCATCGGTGCCGAGACGGTTAAGTCCTACCTCCGCTCCGTGATGCGCAAGCTGGGCGCCCACACTCGCTACGAGGCCGTCAACGCGGCCCGTCGCATCGGCGCACTGCCGTAAACCGCTTGACGACGGTTCCTTTGCGCCCAAACCCGCGGGTATTGGGGTAGTCAGTTCTGCTACTTGACCCGCTACTTACCCCCTGCTTGCCGCTGGGCTTCGCGCTCACCACCGGGGATCCACTTAACGTCGTTTCCGTCATTGGCCACTCTCGAAAGAATAAACAACAGGTCAGACAAGCGATTGAGATACTTCGCCGGTAGGACTGAGGTGGTTTCGGGAAATTCGCGGCAGGCAGCCCATGCTGCACGCTCGGCTCGGCGAGTAATCACCCGAGCTGTGTGTAGCAGTGCTGCGGCTGGTGTGCCTCCCGGGAGGATGAAGGAATCCAGTTTCGGCAGTTGTTCATTGAATTGGTCGCACCAGTGCTCGAGTCGCTCGATGTAATCCGGCTCGATACGCAACGGCGGGTACTTCGGGTTTTCTTCAATAGGTGTTGCCAGGTCGGCTCCGGCATCAAATAGGTCATTCTGCACGTAGCGAATGACAGCCGAGATTTCGTCGTCAAGCGTGCCGAAACTGAGCGCCTGGCCGAGTGCGGCGTTGGCCTCCTCGCACGTGGCGTAGGCGATAAGGCGAGAATCATCCTTGGGAACGCGGCTGAAATCGGATAATCCAGTGGTGCCGTCGTCGCCGGTGCGAGTGTAAATGCGAGTTAGATGAACGCTCATAGCTTCAAGCCTAAGCGCGATATTGCGAAATGTGGTTGGCTGGGGGAGTGGGAAATGAGCGATTTCTGGTTAAAGGCGGAGCGACGCTAAATGGTCAGGTTCAGATTTCCGGGGCGAAGAACTCGGTTCTGAAACTGATGGGTGCGGCGCTTCTCGCCGAGGGCACGACAGTACTGACGAACTGCCCTGAAATTGACGACGTGCCATTGATGCAAAAGGTCCTCGAAGGGCTCGGCTGCTCCGTGACGCGCGAGGGCGACCGGATTGAAATCACGGTGCCCGAAGAACTCTCGCATCACGCCGATTTCGATGCCGTGCGCCAGTTCCGCGCTTCGGTCTGTGTGCTCGGGCCGCTGACGGCGCGTACCCGTAACGCGATTGTCGCACTGCCCGGTGGTGACGCTATTGGTTCCCGCCCGCTGGACATGCATCAGGCTGGCCTGGAGAAATTGGGAGCACGCACCTATATTCACCACGGTTGCGTGGTGGCTGAGGCGGGGCGACTCAAGGGGGCGAACATCAAGCTGGACTTCCCGTCCGTCGGCGCGACCGAGAATATTCTGACCGCGGCTGTACTGGCGGAAGGTACGACTGTGCTGGATAACGCCGCCCGTGAGCCCGAAATTGTCGACCTGTGCGAGATGCTCGTGGAGATGGGCGCCAAGATTTCGGGTGCGGGATCTAACACCATCACGGTTGAGGGCGTCGAGAAGCTGCACCCGACTGAGCACAAGGTCGTCGGCGACCGAATTATCGCAGGGACCTGGGCTTATGCTGCAGCGATGACCGGCGGCGATATTACGGTCGTTGGCATTAACCCTAAGTACCTGCACCTTCCTCTGGAAAAACTAAAGAACGCAGGCGCTCAGGTCGAGACCTACCCGCAGGGCTTCCGCGTGCGTATGGACGGGCGTCCCCAGGGTGTGAACTATCAAACGCTGCCTTACCCCGGCTTTCCGACGGACATGCAGCCCATGGCCATTGCTCTGTCTGCGGTGTCCGAAGGGACGTCGGTGCTTACCGAGAACGTTTTTGAGTCGCGCTTCCGGTTTGTCGACGAGATGATTCGCCTCGGCACTGACGCGACTATCGATGGTCATCACGTGATGATTCGCGGAAAGGAAACGTTGAGTTCGGCACCTGTGTGGTCTTCGGACATTCGCGCCGGAGCGGGACTAGTGCTTGCTGGACTGTGCACTGAAGAAGGTGACGTCACTGAGGTGCACGATGTCTATCACATTGATCGCGGTTACCCGGGCTTCGTAGAGACACTCAATTCTCTTGGCGCATCGGTTGAACGGGTTAGCTAGTGATTGTTGGCCTCTGGTCAATGGCTAACGGCTAAGCGCACGGTGCTAGTTAAACGCGCGGCGCGGAGAACCATCGCAAGTCTTCGGTTCTGGATGCTATAGAACCGTTAGGAGTGATTCTCCAGTGGGGCTTGTGGTGGTTTTCGCTATTTTACCTGGGGTTTTGTGTCTTTGGTGGGGTGTGTGTAATGTATTCGGAGGTCAGCGCGGCCAGGCAGTTTATGTGTTTGGTTGGCTGATGTGGGGGAAATGTTTTCGTGCGGTTAGCCGCTGGGAGTCGTTGGTTTGACTTTCTGGTTAATT
>NZ_JBFLKW010000031.1:0-13524 GCF_040743205.1 Corynebacterium sp. 045007 | reverse complement strand
TGAATAACCGGCCACGGGTAGTGCTCGACGGGTTAACTCCCCGGGAGGTAATCTCTGGTGTTATCCATGATGCAATGACCGCCTGACCCTACCGCGTGAAAAATGGCTTGAAACTGTCATAAACTTGCACAGTTTCACATTTGCAGCCCGTCTTTCTGAAGTTGTCAGGTTTGCTGCTTAACCAAAAACGCCCGACCGCCTGCGCATCAACTGCACAGAACAATCGGGCGTGAAAAGGCTTTTGGCTATCTAGCCGCCTATTTACTTCTTGCGAGCCTGACCCGGCTTCGGAGCCGGCTTGGACGGCTTGGAAGAGATCTTCTTAGCGTCGTCAGCGTTCTTCTTCTCGGTCTTGACCTCGTCGACCTTGATTTGAGCCTGCTTGGAAGCCTCTGCGGCCTTCTCCTCAGTGGTCTCCTTGGCCTCAGCAGCCTTGTCCTTGGCCTCGTCGGCCTTGTCGGCTGCCTTGCCCTTTACCTCTTCAGCCTTGTCCTTAGCCTCAGAAGCCTTCTCTTCAACGGTCTCCTTGACCTCTGCGGCCTTCTCTTCGACCTTGTGCTTAACTTCCTGGGCCTTCTGCTGGTACGGAGCTGGGTCAACCGGGAGCTTGTCGTCCTTGCGCAGCTTCCAAACGATGACACCGACGATTGCTGCAACAACAGCGAAGACCAGGGAAGCGGTTGCGATGCGACCGTTCTTGGCGCGCTGCTCTTCCTTACCGGTTACCTTGTCGATAGCCTTCTGGGTACGCACCTCGAGGTCCTTGCGAGCCTTCTTGGCCTTCTTTTCAGCCTTCTTAGCCTCGCAGCGAGCCTTGCAACGGGTCTTCTTGCCCTTGCGCTTAGCGTCCTTCTCGGCCTGCTTCGCAGCCTTCTTAGCCTGCTTCTTGGTCTCCTTGGACTTCTTCTCAACCTTGCCGGTCAGTTCTTCGGCCTGCTCAGCGAGCTGATCGCGGGCGTCGGAAACCTTTTCCTTAACGTCTTCCGCCCAATTGGTTGCTGCGTCCTTTGCTGCCTCGTTCTGTGCAGCTGCCACCTTCTTAGCCTCCTGCATCGTGTCGTAGAGCTCTGCAGCCTTCTTGTCCCGGTAATCCGAGTAGCTGTCGTAAGCGGACTTCAGTCCCTTGACAGCCAGCGAGATTGCGTTGGGGTTCATGACTCTCCTTTATTAGTGCGTCGCCAACAGGCATCGCCTTTAATTCTCAATCAATGATTAATACTGCTGCGGCGCCAGTGCCTCTGAGACCAAGATGCTTCTAAGTCCAAGAGCTAGGGCCCAGTTAGGCCTAGCGCCGAAATATTTGCAGCAGGCTCACATTCCAGCTTAGGCACTATTTGGCCTCCATGGGGGTCAACGAAGAACTCTTTTCCTTATCTTGAGAAACATTTTCGCTGGTTTCTGCCACGGAGAAACTCACCAGTAGGAGCAATTGGCCACCAAGGTCGGTATCCTAAGGAACGTGACTATTAAGACTGCTACTGCAACTGTGCACACCAACCATGGCGATATCGTGATTGACCTGTTCGGCAACCACGCGCCGAATACCGTCGACAACTTCATCGGCCTGGCAGAAGGCACCAAGGAGTACAAGGGGCAGAACGCCTCTGGCACCGAGTCCGGCCCGTTCTACGATGAGGCCATCTTCCACCGCATCATCGCTGGATTCATGATTCAGGGTGGTGACCCGCTGGGCACCGGCACCGGCGGCCCGGGCTACATGTTCGACGATGAGATTCACCCGGAGCTCCAGTTCGATCGTCCGTACCTGCTCGCTATGGCAAACGCCGGCAAGCGCGGCGGCCGTGGTACCAACGGTTCCCAGTTCTTCATCACCGTTGTTCCGACCCCGCACCTCAATGGCGCTCACACCATCTTCGGTGAGGTCGCTGATGATGCCTCGAAGAAGGTTGTCGACGAGATCGCTCGTGTGGCTACCGATCACTGGGATCGCCCGCTGGAGCCGGTCGTGATTACCTCCATCGACATCGAGAAGTAATCCGCTAGCTTCTACGCTCTTTAACCCGTCCGGTTGTTCCGGGCGGGTTTTTTCATGCCCATTTTCGCTTTACGACGGCCCGTAACTTCAATGTTGTGTTTAGGGGTAGTGGGGGTAGTAGCACATCGTGTTGATTCTCCACATGTCCACAGCCCTGTGGAAAAAATACTCCACTGTTCACCTAGGTGAACACGGGCCAAGAAGCACGTTACGGGTTCCAATTTTCACAAATTACAACAATTCACAGTTGTCCACAGACTTGTGCACATGTGTGGATAATTCCATTCTTGTAATTTACGAACCAGCGTTCGAAAGTGGTCGAACTCCGCAGAATATTGGAGTTACGCACAACTTGACTTGCAACTATGTTACTTGTTCACAGAGTTATCCACAGGCTGTGGATACTGTGGACACAGGGGATAGAACCAAAGTTGTCATGCTTTACGGTTTCTGTCACGTAACCCGTGAGAAATTTGGGACGAAATCTCTCCACAGTTATCCACAAATTACATGATTGTTACACAGGTTTCTGTGGATAACTTTTTTGCGCGATCAGTAGGAGGGAAATCCTCATTCGTCGAAAAACGTGTGGGAAACGGGTGTATTGACGGGGGTGAATTGACCTGGGTTTTTAGGTATGAAAAAAAGGCGCATCCAAAAGTGGATGCGCCTGAGGGGGTGCGATGTATTAGAGCTGACTAACGCCAACCCATAGTCATCAGCAGACCAACAATGAAAAGACCAAAGCCGATGACGTAGTTCCATGCGTTCAAAGTCACCATGAACGGAATATGCGGACCCGCGATGTAGTTGACCAGCAGCCAGCCCAAACCAATCAGCATGAACCCGAACATCAGCACCTTGTACCACACCGGCGTCTGAGTGCTGTTGATTTTGACCGGGGTACGGCTGACGGAGGAGCCACCGGATTGTGGTGAATTAGTGCTTTCGATCTTTGCCTTAGGCATAGCGCTTTAAACTCCTTAGGTTGTGGTCAGCAGGTTGCGATCAGCGCGGTATCTACACTCCCGCGGTATATGCATAATTGTAAACTTTGCATCCGAACTTACCAGTGAAGTTCGCAGGCAGTAGAATTCCCAGTTATGCAGATTCTCGTCGTCGATAACTATGACAGCTTCGTATTCAATCTGGTCCAGTACATAGGCCAGCTCGGCGAAACGGTTACTGTCTGGCGCAATGATGATGCGCGTCTCCGCGATGTTGACGACGTCGTAAAGCAATTTGATGCAATCCTACTGTCGCCCGGTCCCGGTGAGCCGTCTAATGCGGGGTGGACAGAGGACATTATTCGCGCGGTGAGCAGGCAGGACGAGCCGACACCGGTGTTGGGTGTGTGCTTGGGTCACCAGGCGATTGGTGAGGTCTTTGGTGCGCAGGTCGTGCGTGCCGACGAGCTGTTGCACGGCAAGACCTCCCCGGTCACTCATGACGGCACGGGTGTTCTGGCCGATGTGCCCAGTCCTTTTATTGCCACGCGCTACCACTCGTTGACGGTGGATCCGAAGACACTGCCGGAGGAACTCATTGCCACGGCATTCACGGATTCGGGCATACTGATGGCGATGCGCCACCGCGACCTGCCGATTCACGGCGTGCAGTACCACCCGGAGTCAGTACTCACCCAGTACGGGCACCGCATGCTGGTCAATTGGCTGCGGCTGGCCGGCGGTGAGTACACCGAGGAACTCCTGGCGGAGTTGGAAGAGCAGCAGGCCGTGTACCAGCGCGCCTTCTCAGACGTGCTGGCACACTAGCCGCTAGTTAGGCAGCAGATCCGGCAGCCTTATGGGAGGTTCCGGAGCAGGCCGTTCCTCTGAAGAGCTCTCCGGGGCAACCCCCAGCCGGTAGACGCGCAGGGTGACCTCGCCGTCCTTGTTGACCTTGGAGCCGGCCGACGGGTCGGCCTTCTCCACGTGGTCGACCTTGGACAGATCCAGCGTGGTGACTTCCTCGGTGCGGATAGTTCCCTCGAAGCCGGCATTGGTGAGTGCCTTCTCCGCATCGCTGCGAGTCTGGCCCTCAACTCGTGGCATCTTAATTTGGTTGCCGCGCGAAACGTGCAGCTCGACAGTCGTTCCGACGGTGAGCTCCGTGCCCTTCTGGGGAACCTCAACAACGGTTCCCTGTTCCTCAGTGGAGTCAACCTCCACCACCTCGACAACGAAACCAGCGGATTCGAGGGTCGTGCGGGCGGAATCCAACCTCTGACCAGTGACATCCGGAACAGTCTTGGTCTCGATACCGGAGGAGACAGTCAAAGTTACACGGGTTCCCTTCGACACCTGAGAACCGGCAGCTGGAGACTGCTCGATGACATTGCCGCGCGGAACGTCCTCACTCGGTTCCTCTTGCAGCTTCGGATTGACGACAAGCCCCGCCTCCTCGAGTAGGCGGCGAGCTTCCTCGGCCTGTTTGTCGCGTACATCCGGCACATTGGTCAACTCTGGGCCCGAAGATACGCGCAGCTTGATACGAGATCCCTGCGGCAACCCCGATCCGACGCCCGGTTCGGTGGCAATCACCGTGTCTCGGGGCACATCTGGGTTCGGCTCGTCGACGCGGTTGACCACGAAACCAGCCTGCTCGAGAACCTGCGTCGCCTCATTGACATTTAGGCCCTCGACCTGCGGAATGGCAACGGTCTCGACCTCGGTGGACGAGTTGAAAAGCTGGTAGGCGCCGTAGCCGACACCGCCAAGAGCGACCAGCGCAGCAGCCGCCAGTGCGACAGTCTTTCCTGCGCCACCCTTCTTTTTCTCAGGCTCGTCAGTGTTAGCAATCTGAGCAGGGGCTTCCGGTTGGGCAGCTGCTCTCTCCGGTTCCGGAGCAGGGACAGGGGCCGGGGCCGGAGTTGCCTGCTGTGCAGGGGTCACCCGGGTCTCAGCATCCGATGGAGCTGCCGGAAGGAATTCGGTGGTCTTCGCATCGTCGTCATGCGCGCCGTGGTGCGCCAGCGCCAACGGATCCTCGCCGCGTGCAAGACGACGCAAATCCTGGGCGAAGTCCTCTGCAGAGTCGTAGCGCTCCATCGGATCCTTGGCCATCGCGGTCAGAAGCACCGCGTCGAGGGCCTGAGCCGTGTTTGGGTCGGTGTTGAGCTTCCCCGAAGGCCGCGGCGGCTGGTCCTGAACGTGCTGGTAAGCGACAGAAAGAGGGGTTTCGCCGGTGAACGGCGGGGCGCCCGTGACGGCCTCGAAAAGTACGCAGCCGACAGCGTAGATATCGGAACGGGCGTCGGCGGTCTTACCGCGCGCCTGCTCCGGCGAGAGGTATTGCGCGGTACCCAGCACCGCCGCAGTCTGCGTCATCGTGGTGGAATCACCGAGCGCGCGAGCGATGCCGAAGTCCATCACCTTCACCTTGCCGGTGTTGGTCAGCATGATGTTCGCCGGCTTGATGTCACGGTGAATAATGCCCGCATGGTGGGATGCCGTCAGCGCATCACACACCGATGCCATGATCGATGCGGCTTTCTTCGGGTCGAGCCGCCCCTCACGACGAACAAGATCACGCAGGGTCTCGCCCTGAATCAGCTCCATGACAATGAAAGGCACGCGCCCCATCGGGCTATCCGTCTCGCCGGTGTCGTACACCGACACGATCGACGGGTGATTCAGCAGCGCTGAGTTTTTCGCTTCACGACGGAACCTTGCGAGGAAGTTCTCATCCCTGGCAAGGTCGGCCCTCATCATCTTGACCGCGACAGAGCGACCGAGAACAGTATCTTCAGCGCGGTAGACATCGGACATGCCGCCAACGCCAATGAGCTCGCCGAGCCGATAACGGCCGGAGAGGAGATCGTCATTGCCAGACATTGTTCGTCAGTCCCTTCGGAAGGATTTCCACCAAAACATCTTGTACCTGAATATTACTGTGCATCTGGAGTCCCCAAGGTATTACCGGAGTCATTTCCCAAGGGCAATTGAATACCGGGTAGACCACCGCCACTGGAGTCGTCGCCACTGTTGTCGCCACTGTCGTTGCCCGAATCCTGAGTCGGTTCGGACGTATCCGGAGCGGTCTCGCTGGTGTCCTGCTCAGTGGAGCTGTCAGAGGCACCGTCATTGTTGCCGCCGTAGTTTTCCCCAGAGTTGCCGCCGTCGTTATTTCCCCAGTTACCGGAATTGTCTCCCGACCAACCGTAACCAGAACCGTCGTTGGGGTCGGTGTTTTCCTCTGGGGTTTGCTGCTGTGACTGGTTCGGAATGTACTGCTCCAAGTTCGGAATGGTTGGCAGTGAACCGGTAGTCGACAGCGAATAGACGACTGCGATAGCACCGGCCAGCAACACTAGCAGCACCAACAGCACAATGCTGCCGCAGCCACAACCGCAGCCACTGCGTTTCTTTGCCGGCTTACGCTGTCGGGCGGGTTGCTGCGGTGGTCGCTGCGGTTGCTGCGGTGGCTGCGACACCGGCATGGGCGGTCGCGTCATGGCACCGAGTTCGGTGGTCGCCGGGTTGGCAGCGTTGGATTGACGGTGCACCGTTGGGGTCACACCACGCGGCTGCGGTGGGCGGTGCCCCGCGCGCACTCGCAAAACAGCCTGTGCCAGCTCACGGCCATCGGCATAGCGACGCTGCGGATCCTTGCGCAGCATAATGCCGATAAGTTCGCGGATATGCGGATTGACCGTCGGCGCCAACGCAGGCGGAGCCTCGTTGATGTGTGCCACGGCAACCGCGACGGTGGAGTCGCCCTGGAAGGGCCGGGCGCCGGCCACCATTTCGTAGGCGACACAGCCAAGCGAGTAGATGTCAGTCGCCGGACTCACCTGTTTGCCCTGCGCCTGCTCCGGTGAGACATACTGCGCGGTACCGACGACCATGCCGGTACGCGTCAGAGGCACCGCTTCAGCGGCTTTGGCAATGCCAAAGTCGGTAATCTTCACGGTGCCCTCCGGCGTCACCAGGAGGTTGCCCGGCTTAATGTCGCGGTGGACAAGGTTCGCAGCGTGAATTGCCGACAGGCCGTGTGCAGTCTGCTCCAGAACGTCGAGCATCAGGTGCTCTGGCAGGGTGCGACGCCGCTGCAGCACCTGCGACAGAGATTCGCCACGGATGTACTCCATGACGATGTAACACGCGCCGTGGCTGCCGATGTCGCCTTCCTCGTAGGTGACAATCTTCACCACGTTTGGGCTGTTGACGCTGCGCGCAGCGGCGGCTTCGTTCTGGAAACGCTGCCGGAACTCGTAGTTGTCCGAGTACTCCTGGTTCAGAAGTTTGATTGCAACCAGTTCGCCGCTGGTGGCGTCGTCGGCAAGCCAGACGGTGGACATGCCGCCACGGCCGAGCAGACGGCGGACGTGATATCGGTCGCCAACGATGTCTTGAACTTGGTGGGCATCCATGCTTATCGACCCGCCTGTTCGACCGCGTTAATGAGTGCACGGCCAATCGGGGCAGCAACGGAGGCGCCGGTAGCGCCCTGGCCCTGGCCGCCACCGTTTTCCACGACGACAGCCACGGCGACATCGGAGTCCGGCGCGAAGGCGATGTACCAGACGTGCGGCGCGTACTCGCCGCGGACAGCACCGTGTTCGGCGGTACCGGTCTTGGAGGCAATACGCGAACCGTTACCGCCCGAGTGCGACTCGGAGCCGCGCATCAGCTCAGTTACGGTCTCCGCGACCTCCGGCGAAATCGCCTCGCCGGCTTCAATCGGCTTAAAGGACTTGATTTCGGAGAGGTCGGCACCGCGCACCGATTTGATGATCTGGGGTTCCATGCGCACGCCGCCGTTGGCAATCGTGGCGGCGATGATGGCGTTGTCCAGCGGCGTGAAGGACACGTCGCGCTGACCAATGGAGGTCTGACCCAGCGAGGACTGATCCGGAATATCACCGACAGCGGAGGGCTGAATCGGCAGGCCCGCGTCATCGTGGGTCTCACCGATGCCGAATCGCTTAGCGACGTCCTTGAGCGCATCGGCCCCGTACTGCATACCGAGCTCAGCGAATGCCGTATTACAGGACTGCGCGAAAGCCTGGCGGAGAGTTGTAGTAGCCCCACCACAGGTCGAGCCACCGTAGTTCTCCAACGTAGTGGTGGTATCCGGCAGCGTAATCTGCGGTGCGCCAGTGACTGAGGTGTCCGGGGAAGCGCCTTGCTCCAGTGCCGTGACCGTGGTCAACACCTTGAAAGTGGAACCCGGCGGCAGCGGACGCTGAGTGGCGTGGTTGAGCAGCGGTGCGCCCTCATTGTTATTGAGGGACTGCCAGGTACTCTCGTCGCCGGCGGCGATGTCATTCGGGTTGAACGACGGTGTGGAGGCCATCGCGAGAATTTCACCCGTCGATGGGCGAATGGCGACGGCGGAGCCGACGTAGCCGCGTTCAGCGAGTTGTTGGTACGCAGTCCGCTGAGCGTTCGGCAACAGCGTCAGCTCCGTGGAGGCCCCAGAGGGTTCCTTGCCCGTGACCATGTCGAGGGCGCGGGAGGTAAACAGCGAAGGGTCGCTGCCGTTCAAGATCTCGTTCTGAGAGCGTTCGATACCGGCGGAGCCGTAGATGTCCGACAGGTATCCGACCACCGCGGCATATGCCTCCGGGTCGGTGTCGTAGCTGCGGTCATAGAAGCCGCTCTCGCCCTTGACCGAGTGGGCCAGAATGTCGCCGTCAGTGGTGATTTGGCCGCGAGGTTTGGACTTTTCCTCCAGGAACTGGCGGCTATTCAGCGGATTGTGGGCGTACTTATCCTGCTGGAAGCCCTGGATGTAGGTCAGGTTCGCCAGTAGAAGAACGAAGAGTCCGAGAACGACAACAAAGATTTGGCGAATGGTTTTATTCATCTACTGGTTCACCTCCTGAGATGCGGTGGCATTGTCGTTGAGGCCCGAAGGGTTGCTTGGAATACCCCAGGGGCGGTTGGCCTCGTCAGAGACGCGCAACACGATGGCCAACATGATGTAGCTGGCCAGCAGTGAGGAACCACCGGCTGACATGAACGGAGTAGTCAGACCGGTCAGCGGCATCAGCTTGGAAACACCGGCTGCAACCACGAACAGCTGAATGGCCATCGAGAATGCGACACCGGCCGCCAGCAGCTTGCCAAAGGAATCACGTACCGCCAAGCTCGCCGAAATACCGCGGGAAATCAGAATCGCGAACAGCAGGATGATGGCACTCAGGCCGGTAAAACCGAGCTCCTCACCAAAGGCCGAGAGGATGAAGTCAGAGTGTGCCACCGGAATGTTCTGTGGGTAGCCCTGGCCCAGACCGGTGCCACCGATGCCACCCCAGCTCATGCCGAACAGACCCTGGGAGAGCTGGTAGCCGCCCTCGTCGTAGGAGCCCAACGGATCCAGGAAATGCGTGACTCGCGCCTGAATCTTGTCCGAAACCATGTAGACACCGACAACGCCGACGGTCACCAGCACCATGCCGATGATCAGCCAGGAACCGCGACCGGTGGCAGCGTAGAGCATTGCCAGCACAGTGCCGAAGAGCACCAGCGCCGGGCCAAAGTCATTCTGCAGAGCCATGATGACGGTAGCGATGCCCCAGATCAGCAGAATCGGACCCAGGTCGCGAACACGCGGGAAATCAATGCCCAGGAAACGCTTGCCCGCCACATTGAACAGCGAGCGCTTATTCACCAGCAGCTGAGCAAAGAAGATCAGCAGCATGACCTTGGCAAACTCACCCGGCTGCATGGAGAACGGGCCGATGGAAATCCAGATGCGGGCATCAGCATTAATCGACGACGGCCACACCAGCGGTAGCGCCAACAGAATCAAGCCGCCGAGACCCAGCAGATACGAGTACTGCGACAGCGAGTGGTGGTTGCGCAGCAGGACAATCACGCCGATAAACAGTGCGACACTGAGTACGGTCCACATGATCTGGTTGCGCACCAACGAGGTGTCATTGGCCAGGTCGAGGCGGTGAATCATCACCAGCCCCAAGGCGTTGAGCGTGGCCGCAACCGGCAGCATCACCTGATCGGCGTTGGGTGCCACAAAGGTCAGCGCGATATGCGCCACTGCAAAGATCACAAAGAATCCGCCAATGATGTAAAAGACATCTGCGGTCAGAGAGTTGCCCTGAGCCAGTTCCAGTGAAATTAGTGCCAAAAGCAACAATCCTGCCGACAGCAGCAGCAGGAGCATTTCCTTCATCCGAAGCTGTCGCTTCGTGGTAGTTTCACTCATTTTCGCACCTGCCTACAGTTGACTCCTGGCTTCGAGCCCAGCTTTTCATCCTTCTTGTCATCGTCGGAAACGGACAGACATACCGGCAGTGCCGACTCCGCCAAACGGCCAATCTGGTCGCTGACACCGTCGTAGGAATCAGCCGGCAGACCTTCCAGCGAATTGCGTGCCGCCGGTGAGAGATCTTCCGGCGTCATGATGTGGCAGTCGACCTTCTCCTTCGGCGTCCCAGCCGGAGGAAGCTGAACTTTATTGTCATCGGTCAAACAGATGAACTGATGTGGCTCTTGCAGATCGAAGCCCAGCAAACTGCCGGGCACGCCGTGCATCAGCTGCACCTGCCCGTCGACCACCGCGAGATGGTACATCGACTCCTTCTTCTGCCAGCCCCAAATACCAAGGCCGACCAACCCGGCCACCAGCACCAGCACCACAGAAATAACTAGCCACTTGCCCTTGGAAGCTTTCTTCTCCGGCGCCGAAGTCACTGCAATTTCCTGCGACTTCCGCGGGCGGAGTGCCGCCGCGCGTCCCGCTGACGTATTGGGGCGGGGGAGTTCCTCCTCCGCACTCTGTAGGGCACCGGCCAGGGCGGGCTCGTAAGGCGTGCGTGCCGACGAATCGACAACATCGGCAACCACCACGGTGATGTTATCCGGACCACCGGACTTCAACGCGTAGTCAATGAGCTTGGTAGCGGCCTCGTCCGGAGTGCCCTCCGAGAGCACATCCTTGATGGTGTCCGCGGACACTGGATCGGATAGACCATCCGAGCACAGCAGGTAGCGATCGCCCTCGTGAACATCGCGATAAGACAAAGTAGGCTCCACCGGGCGACCGGTGAGAGCCTTCAAAATCAGTGAGCGCTGAGGGTGAATTGCCGCTTCTTCTTCGGTGAGATTGCCCTCATCCACCAGGGACTGCACATAGGTGTCATCCCGGGTAATGCGGATGAGCTCCCCGTCGCGCAGCAGATAGCCACGCGAGTCACCGACATGGCACATGCCCAGGCGGGTGCCGTCGAAAAGCAGAGCAGTCAGCGTAGTGCCCATGCCTTGCGTAGAGGGGTTCTGCTCAATTTCATCCGCGATGGAGTTATTGCCCTCCATGCAGGCGCTGCGCAGGGACTCGAGCAAATCGGGGCCGGGCTGATCATTGTCCAGCCGAGAGACGGCCGCAATCATCAGCTGAGATGCGATTTCTCCGGCGGCGTGGCCACCCATGCCGTCGGCAAGCGCGAGCAGACGCGAACCCGCATAGGCGGAGTCCTCGTTGTTCTGTCGGATGAGGCCGCGGTCAGAGCGGGCCGTGTAATTCAGAGCAAGACTCATGGTTGCAACCTCAAAGTTGTACGGCCAATACGAAATTCCATACCCGAAGCCAGGCGTTCCGGCTGTTCCACGCGCTGGCCATTGAGGAATGTGCCATTGCGGGAGTCCAGGTCTTCCAGGTACCAGATGCCGTCGCGGTTGATGACGCGAGCGTGCTGGCCCGAGGCGAAGTCATCGTTGAGGACGAAGGCATTCGACTCTGAACGGCCAATAGTGATGTCGCGTTGGTTGTTTAGGTTCATGCGCGAACCCGCCAGCGGCCCGGAGGTGACAAGGAGCTGATGTGGAGTCTGCGAGCGCTGGAAACGCTTGGCCGGAGCACTGCTGGCCTGCCGAAGTGGGCGCAGCGGAGCCGAGCCTGTTGTTTCTGTACGCAGGGTGCGAAGCGTCATCCAAATGAAAAACCACAGGACGACCAGCACGCCGATGCGCGAAAGCAGAAAAACGATAGCTTCCACGTCCGAGGAACCTCCTTATGTAGAGCTGGTGGGTCCGCAAACCGAACACACGGACGTAATTATTCCAGGAATGTGTCGGCAAACCTAGGGCAGTGGCATGTGAACCTGGTGAACCTCACTACTTAGCGGATCTGAATCAGCGGATTTAACTAGCGGATCTGAACTTCGAGAACAGAATGCCCCAGCGAGATTTCGTCGCCGTCAGCCAGCAGCCAGTTCTCAATGGGTTCGCCATTGACAATGGTGCCGTTGGTCGAATGCAAATCGACGAGCACAGCGTCCTGGCCATCCCACGTGATCTCGGCATGCTGGCGGGAAACACCAGTATCCGGGAGGCGGAAGTCGGAAGCGGTGCCGCGGCCGATGATGTTCGAACCATGGCGCACCTCAAATACGCGCGAGGAGCCGTCCTGCAACAGCAGGGTGACGGTCTTTTCCTGGGACTGGTCTTCACTCACGGCCGCGCTGCTCAGCTCAGTTGCCGCTTCCGGGTCGACCGCGGGGATGGGGCGGGAAGCGGTGGGGAACTGCTCAGCTTCCGGCTGCGGGTGGTAGGCGGCAGAGGTCTCTGCAGCTTGGGGTTCATCATCGCTTTGCGACGGGGCTGCGTCAGTGTTGGCATCATCGGCACTGTCCTCGAATGGGACGAACTCCGAGGTGCCCACGGTGTCCTCGGTGAAAGTGCTGGCCGTCTTCAACTGGCCGGTGTGGAGAGACTCCACTGCCTGCAGGTGGACGCTAATGGAACCGGTGAAGCCCCAGCCGTTGTTACGGCAGTAGCGCGTCATGCGGTCAGCCAACTGATTCGGCAGGTTGGGCTCGGACGCAGAAAGGTTCTTGTAGTCGGCAGCGCTGATGCCAATGCGGAAATCATTGGGTGCCAAGTACTGACCGTTGGCGTCCTGCATCAGGAAGTCTTCAATTTCCTGCTTCAGGCATTCTTCTAACTCATTCGGGACAACCTTGCCGCCGAACACGCGCGCAAAGCTGTTATCGAGCCCGCGCTGAAGCGAGCTATCGAGCTTGCGGATGCGTCCTAGGAAATCCATCTGACTAAAGAAATTCGCCTTCTCCCGCCAACCCGCGGCGGGTTACGTGAAAAAAATGTGCACAAAAATTATCGATACTTAAGCAACAGTATAGAGCCCTACACCTTCAGTTAAGGGCTAGGAACTGCTGAGGTTTATCAAATAGTGACGACGGTTGTGGGGGAAGTTGCTATTGCTAAGTGCTGAAAAGTGGTGAAAAACGTGCGATGGCCTGGGGATTTGGTGGTGTATTAGCGCGGGGTGTTATAGTTCTATTCGTTCCCACGGGCGAGTGGCGGAATGGCAGACGCGCTGGCTTCAGGTGCCAGTGTCCTTTACGGACGTGGGGGTTCAAGTCCCCCTTCGCCCACAGCGAAGATCCTCGGAAGTGTAAAAGCTTCCGAGGATTTTTTGTTTCTGGGGTTGGGGTTTGGGGGTTAAGGGGTTAAGTAAAGAAAAGTGTGTCTTTTCCGGGCGTGTTGCGGTTATTTGATCCAGCCTTTTTGGATGCCGAGGTTGTGTTGGTAGCTGGTGTC
>NZ_JBFLKW010000030.1:0-14274 GCF_040743205.1 Corynebacterium sp. 045007 | reverse complement strand
TGAATAACCGGCCACGGGTAGTGCTCGACGGGTTAACTCCCCGGGAGGTAATCTCTGGTGTTATCCATGATGCAATGACCGCCTGACCCTACCCCTGAAAAATCGTCTGAAAGTGACATAAACCTGCACAGTTTCACATTTGCAGCCGTATTCACACGCGCAGCCCGTAATTTTTTGAGGTTGCCAGTGTGTCGGGTTGTCAGTTTTTCTCCTTAACCCCAGGGTGTGGAGCTACCCGCAGGCGGGCTCTGACCAGTCGCTATCCTGAGGATCAGACACACTCTTTGACTCTGTCTGTCTCTCTCCCCCCAAAAAAATCCCCATCGGACGACTCTCCGATGGGGATCTTCCATTCACACCAGCTCGCCGCGCAATTCAGCGCTGCAGACTACCCTGCACGAGCATCCTTTAACGCCGGGAAGCCGGTCAGCGGAACCGTCGCCAAGCAAACGCCTAGTCTTCGAGTTCGGCGATAACCTCGTCGCTGATGTCGGCGTTCGAGTAGACGTTCTGCACGTCGTCGGACTCTTCGAGAGCGTCAATCAGACGGAAGAGCTTGCGTGCACCGTCAGCATCGAGAGCGACCGTGGTAGAAGCCCGGTAGTCCTGATCTGCGGAGTCATACTCCATTTCGGCATCGACAAGAGCGGTGCGGACATTCATCAGATCGGTAAAGGCGGAGACAACCTCGAACTTTTCGCCCAGGTCGTTGACCTCCTCTGCACCAGCATCGAGAACCGCCATAAGCAGGTCATCCTCGGTCAGCTCGCCCTTCGGCAGCTCGACGACACCCTTCTTTTCGAACAGGTAAGCCACGGCGCCGTTGTCTGCCATGTTGCCGTTGTTCTTGTTGAACGCCGAGCGCACATCGGAAGCAGCACGGTTACGGTTATCGGTCAGGCACTCCACAATCAAAGCGACACCGCCAGGTGCGTAACCTTCGTAGACAATGGTCTCCCAGTCAGCACCGCCGGACTCCTCGCCGGAACCACGCTTGCGGGCACGCTCAATGTTGTCGTTGGGAACCGAGGCCTTCTTGGCCTTCTTAATCATGTCATCGAGGGTGGGGTTACCAGCAGGATCACCGCCGCCGGTACGAGCCGCGACCTCGATGTTCTTGATCATCTTTGCCCACTCTTTGGCGCGCTTGGCGTCATTAGCAGCCTTCTTGTGCTTTGTGGTTGCCCATTTTGAATGACCCGCCATGTGCTAGTTCCTACCATTCCTCTCGTCAATACCCATGTAGATGGGAATTCGTCAGGTGTTCATTATACAAACCGGGGATTTAAATGCCGACAAGCTCTCGCAAAAAGAACTCGTGGAGCCGCGTCTCCCCCGTCGACTCCGGGTGAAAGCTGGTGGCCATCGCAGCCCCCTGCCGTACTCCGACCACTGTACCTGCGGTCTCTCCAGCCGATTCTGGCACCCGCGCTAGCACCTCAACATCATCACCGACACGCTCGACCCACGGTGCGCGAATAAAGGCGGCGTGTACAGGCGGCTGGTCACCACTGATCGCCAGCTGCGGAATATCCAAGTCAGTTTCGAAGGAATCCACTTGCCGGCCAAATGCGTTACGACGGACGGTGATGTCAATCGCCCCCAGGCTAACGGCATCCGGACGGGTATCGAGCACTTCGTCGGCAACCAAAATCATGCCGGCGCAGGTGCCATATGCCGGAAGGCCATCGCGGAGGGCTTCCCGCAGCGGGTCTTCAAGCTCATTGAAGACCATCAGCTTGCTCATGGTTGTGGACTCGCCGCCGGGCAAAATTAGGCCGCTAAGCCCTTCCAGATCACGGGGCAAGCGCACCTTTCGGTGCGGGACGCCGAGCTGGTCAAGCACATATCCGTGTTCGGCAACGTTGCCCTGAAGAGCGAGGATACCGATTGTTTCCTGTGTCATTAATCTAGGTTCTCACTGCGAGCATCGAAGTTCGTCGCCACTGGCACGGGCTCGACACCCGGGGCCAGGCTTCGGGTCAGCCCTTCCTGCGTGACGACGGCCACGAGCTCGCCCTTTTGGTTAAAGATGCGACCGTGAGTCAGTGCGCGACCCGCGTGCGCCGATGGCGAAATCTGGTCGTAGAGCAGCCATTCATCCGCACGGAACGGACGCATAAACCACATCGCGTGGTCGAGGCTGGCTTCCTGGACCTCAACGCCTGGATGCGGAACGAGTGCCGATGACAGCAAAGTCATATCCGACATGTACGCCAGCGTGCAGACGTGGAAGGTCTCGTTATCCGGCAGGCGATCCTTGCACCGGAACCATACCAGCTGCTGGGACGGGGTGTACTTGTTGTGTTCGAACTGATCATCTGGCACTACCCGGATATCCCAGTCCGCCCACTCGCGCATTAGTAGACGACGTGTGTTCGTCATCTCAGAGGTGTCGGTGACCACATCTTCAGGATCTGGCACCTTGCGCATCACGTCAGAGTGCTCGAGTCCCTCATCCCCCTTACGGTGGAAGCTGACCTGCATGACGAAAATCGTACGGCCATCTTGCACAGCTTCGACGGAGCGGTGGCAGAAAGACCGTCCATCGCGAATACGCTTGACCATGTACACCGTCGGGATATGGGGGCGGCCCGGGCCTACAAAGTAGGCGTGGAGGGAGTTCACCGCGAAGGTATTACCCACCGTGCGCGTCGCCGCGACGAGGGACTGGCCGGCAACTTGGCCACCAAAAGTGCGCTGCAGGATTGACTTAATGACTGGGCCACGGAAAATGTCCCGGTCAATCTGCTCCAAATCTAATACCTCGCGGATGTTAGCCATTTTTACCAGCCACGCTCAGCGAGTCGGTGCGGCTGCGGAATCTCGTCGACGTTGATGCCGACCATTGCCTCGCCGAGACCGCGGGAGACATCGGCGATGACCTTCGGATCATCGTAGTGCTGGGTTGCCTGGACGATAGCCTTGGCGCGCTTCTCCGGATCACCGGACTTGAAGATACCGGAACCAACAAAGACACCCTCAGCACCGAGCTGCATCATCATTGCAGCGTCAGCCGGAGTTGCAATGCCACCTGCGGTGAACAGCACGACTGGCAACTTACCGGTCTCAGCGACCTCGCGTACCAGCTCGTACGGTGCCTGCAGCTCCTTGGCGGCAACGTAGAGCTCGTCCGGAGCCATAGAACGCAGACGGTTAATCTCAGCGCGGACGGTGCGCATGTGAGTCACAGCGTTGGAGACATCACCGGTACCGGCCTCGCCCTTCGAGCGAATCATGGCAGCGCCCTCGTTGATGCGGCGCAGAGCTTCACCCAGGTTGGTCGCGCCACAGACGAACGGCACGGTGAAGTCAAACTTGTCGATGTGGTTCGAGTAGTCGGCCGGGGTCAGAACCTCGGACTCGTCAATGAAGTCAACACCGAGGGACTGCAGAACCTGTGCCTCAACAAAGTGGCCGATACGGGCCTTGGCCATAACCGGAATGGAGACGGCATTGATAATGCCCTCAATCATGTCCGGGTCAGACATACGTGACACGCCACCCTCTGCGCGAATATCGGCGGGGACGCGCTCCAGCGCCATCACGGCAGTTGCGCCGGCATCCTCAGCGATCTTGGCCTGCTCCGGAGTAACGACGTCCATAATGACGCCGCCCTTCATCATCTCAGCGAAACCGCGCTTGACGCGTGCGGTGCCCTGCCCGGAGTTGTTCTCAACCGTGCTCAACGAACCCTACTTCCCTAATAAAACTGGTGAATGTGACTGTTTGTAGTCGTTTAACACTATAACGCCTGAACTAGACAGTGCTGTTCATTGAGTCAGAAAACACCGCGAACTTCCAGCACAACAGCGGGTTTTCCCACAATTAAGCCGTTGTCAGTCCATCTGCAACATCGAAATATTCCGGTTCAGGTGCAGTGCCCGCCAGCCGCAGCGCGCGCACTAGCGGCCTGGCTCGCAGTGCTTTCGTATCCGTCACCGCATCATTGTAGAAACGGCGGGCGAGCTCGAGCCGCGTATGGGCGTCAGAAAGCTCAATTGCCATCGTCCGGTCCACGGGCTGTTCCCCATAGAGCGCCACAATTTTCCTAGTCAGTTCGTTTTCCACGTCTGCACGCTGCCCAGTGTTGTTGGCTCTAAGTGGTGTGGCTTCCACCTTCGCCACTACCCCGGCGAGTTCCGGGTAGGCGGCACGAGCGACTGCGGCCCTTCGCCCCAACGCCGCTTCCAGTGAAGAACGCGCCAAGTCCGTGCGAATGTGCATACGGTTCAAACGCGTCGCTGTCGATGAAGCCACCAAACCGCCAACGAGTACGACAATCAGCGCAATGACTAGGACAACGACCCAGATTGGAACGGTTACGTCCACCGAAAACCCACTTTCACTCCGCTGCGTTTAATCAGCTGCCACGACGGAAATCTCTATGGCGCAATGACGACCTTTTCGCCGTCCATGCGCACCGTATCGTACACACGCAGAACGCCGTCGGCGACCTGCGACCAGTCATACTCCCAAGCCCGCTTATGCCCGAGTGCGCGAAGCTCCTCCCCCAACTTTGGCTGCGTCAAAAGGCGTACGACTGCATCCGCAAGGTCTGCGGAGTTACCGTTTTCAAAGTGAAGCCCGTAATGGCCGTCGTCAAGCACGAGTTTGAACGCATCGATGTCGCTGGAGATCACCGGCGCACCCGCCGCCATCGCCTCTACCAGCACGATGCCGAAACTCTCCCCACCACGCTGCGGGGCAATGTACGCATCCGCATCGGCGAGTATTGACGCCTTAGCATCCTCCGACAGTCTGCCGACGAAATGCAGGACATCTGCGTTTCTGCCCGCTTTACGACGAGCTGCCGCGATATCACCATCACCAACGACACAGACCTCAAGCTGTGGAATCTCCGCACGTATTGTTGGCAACGCGTCGAGCAAGACGTCAAAGCCCTTACGAGATTCGTCGAAGCGTCCGAGGAAGACAAGCCGATAGACCCCTTCACGCCGTGGCGGAATCTCAGGCAACGATGAGGCGGCCGGGCAGGACTCGAAATCTCCAACACGGACACCATTGGGAATGAGAACCGGGTCGCCGCCGAGTTGCTCAACCTGCCAGCGACGAGCCACTTCCGAGACAGCGATGCCTCCCCGAATGCGTTCAAGGTACTTCCGCAAAAATGGCGTGGCCAACTTCAATGCTAGGGAGTCCGTCGCCGCAGAGTGATAGGTCGCGACAATCGGCCCGACCGAGTTTACTAACGACAGCATTGAAAAACTGGGCGAATTCGGCTCATGGATATGAAGAATGTCGAAGCTACCCTCCTCAATCCATGTGCGGACTCGACGGCTGGTGCGGGGACCAAAAGATAGCCGAGCGACCGAGCCGTTATACGGAATCGGGATGGCGGCACCACCTCGAACAACGAAATCCGGCACGTCCGCCTGCGCGCTAGCTGGGCCGATAAGACTGACCTCGTGGCCGCGACGGATAAACTCCTCACACAAGTCAATCGCGTGAGCTTGAACCCCTCCTGGGACATCGAACGAGTACGGGCACACCATTCCGATTCGCACGGCTACTTTGACCTCTTCTTATCCGCCGGCCACAGTGGCTGCATCATGTGCCAATCCGCTGGATGCTGGGCAATATCAGATTCAAAAACAGTAGCGATGTCCTGGACAATGTCAGGTAGATCGCGCCCCTCAGTCGGCACGAATGGATGCGCTACAAAACGCCAACCATCGCGCGTGTAGGACAGGCCCGCGGGCATAAGCCGAGCGCCCGTGTCCTGTGCCAGCTTTGCTGCACCGACCGGCATTGTCGTCTGCTCGCCGAAAAAAGTGACCGGGACCCCGTGGCCGCCGAAGTCACGATCAGACAGCAGGCACACAACGCCACCTTCTTCCAATCGCTTCTGCAGTTCCGGCATCGCGGGTTTGCCACCGGTAAGCGGGAGAATGTGGAATCCGAGGGATTCGCGGTACTCCACGAAAGCGTCGTAAAGTACCTCTGGCTTCAGCCGTTCCGCCACGGTACTGAACCGACCATGGCGGGAAACGAGCCACATACCTGCCATATCCCAGTTACCAGAATGCGGCAGTGGGATGACGATGGAATCTCCGGCCTCGAGGGCCTCAGCAACTCGTTCGAGCCCATCGCTGGTGGATTCGACCGTGTCTGCCAACTCTGGCGACGCGATGGAGGGCAACCGGAATGCCTCCACCCAATAGCGTAGATAGGAACGCATGGAAGCCCGAATAAGACCTTGCGGCACTTCCTCAGGCGGACAGCCCATAACGCGAGCCAGGTTCTTTCGAAGCTGGCGGGTAGTCGCTGGATTTGCTGCTACACGATCGGCGGCTATGTTGCCGATCGTGTAGGCCACGCGTTCCGGCAGCAGACCAAAAATCTTCCACCCGGCCATATAGCCGAGCGCAACGAAATCATCTTTCGAGCGAGGCAGGAAGAAACTAGTCATCGTATCCTCCTTTAGTTGTTGGAATCAGCCGAACCCGTGGACTTCGTAGCAGAGTCAGGGTTGATAGATGAACTATCAGCTGCACCTTCTGGCGGGGCGATGGGATCCAACGCTCCTGGCTGCTTAGCCACCATGTACAAGCGCTGAACGACGGTGAATACCGACCCAATCGCCAGGAGCCACATCGCGACGTAGAGGGCATAGTCCACGCCAAGCCCCTGGAGCCCGACGCCAATTAGACCGATAATCAGGCGCTCCGCACGTTCGACGAGACCACCGTTGACCTTGAGGCCGCTAGCCTCTGCTCGAGCCTTAACGTAGGAAATGACCTGGGACGATCCCATGGTAATCAGTGTCAGAATGAGCAGCACTGAATCCGCGCCATGGTGATACACCACCCAATACGCTATCGCCCCGAACAGTGCAGCATCCGTAATACGGTCACAGGAAGCATCCAGCGTCGCTCCGTATTTCGTTCCCCGCCCTCGCAGTCTGGCCATCGTGCCATCGAGCAGGTCAAAAGCAGTGAAAATAGCGATTGACACCGCAGCTGCGAAAAGATGGTTGGTAGGAATCAGGATTACCGCAAGCAGAACGGAAACTACCGTTCCCACCAGGGTGACCGTGTTCGGGCTAATGCCGACCCGCAAAAGTGCAGCGGCAATCGGTTCAACTACTGGGCGGATTGGAGCCCTGCCACGGACACTCAGCATGCTGCCCCATCCTCTTGATTAAGGGCACGCCAGCCGTCGGCAAGCAACTCGCGAGTCTGACGAAGAGCCTGCGGTAACACTTTGGTGCCATCGATCACGGTCATAAAATTGCTGTCACCCGACCAGCGCGGTACGACGTGCATATGCAGGTGATCGGCGACCGAACCGCCGGAGGCTTTGCCCAAGTTGAAACCTACATTGACGGCGTGCGGACGCGAAACCGATTTGAGGGTACGAACCGCATGCTTGGCAAATCGCATCATCTCGGCTGTTTCTTCGTCGGTCAAGTCCTCAAGGTTGGCGACTTCGCGATATGGAACCACCATGAGGTGCCCTGGGTTGTACGGGAACAGATTCAGAACGGCGTACACCCACTCGCCGCGAGCGATAATGAGTGCTTCCTCATCGCTTTGCTTCGGCAAATCAACGAAGGGGTTACGGGATGGCTTGGAGTTATGCACACCACGCTTGACGATGTAATCCAGCCGGTACGGTGCCCATAAGCGCGTGAGCCGATCCGGTTCGCCGTAACCGCTGTCGACGTATACGCCATCAGACGATTCCTGCTGGCCGGCATTGCCCTGCTGCTGCGGAGGCAACTCTTCACTTCCCGACTGATTCACTGCCATCCCCTTCGTTGCGTGGCCGGGTCCCCATTCGAGCCCCGACCACATATATTTCTCTGCTGTAGTTTACGACCTCGCGGTCAACTTCTTTGGATTACCACGCGTGGTTCACCAGTTAAAACAACGCGGTCGAATTAGAGAGCGTTAACGACCTCTAGAGAGCAGAGACATTCTCCTTGTTCGGCTGTTCGTTATTCCGCGAAGCAACCCAATCACAGATGATGTCCACAGCCTTCTCAACTGCCACCCCGTTAATCTGGGTGCCATCGAGGAACCGGAAGCTGACGGCACCTGCCTCAATGTCACGGGCACCAGCCAGAATCATGAACGGAACCTTGGCCTGGGTGTGGTTGCGAATCTTCTTCTGCATGCGGTCATCGGACGTATCCACGTGGACACGGATGCCACGAGACTTCAGCTGTGCAGCAAAGTCCTCCAGGTGTGGGATACAGTCATCCGCAACCGGAATACCAACAACCTGTTCCGGAGCCAGCCAAGCCGGGAAAGCACCTGCGTAGTGCTCCAATAGGACGCCAAAGAAACGTTCGATGGAGCCGAAAAGCGCACGGTGAATCATAATGGGGCGCTTCTTGGTTCCGTCAGGTGCGGTGTACTCGAGCTCGAAGCGCTCCGGCAGGTTGAAGTCGAGCTGTACCGTCGACATCTGCCAAGTACGGCCGATGGCATCGCGGGCTTGGACGGAAATCTTCGGACCATAGAAAGCGGCTCCGCCCGGATCAGGAACGAGCTCGAGGCCAGAAGCATCGGCAACGCGCTGGAGAATAGCTGTGGACTTCTCCCAAATTTCATCCGAGCCGACGAACTTCTTTTCGTCCTTCGTAGACAGCTCCAGGTAGAAGTCATCCAGGCCGTAGTCACGCAGAAGCGAAATGATGAAGTCGAGGACATTAGTGAGCTCTTCTTCCAGCTGATCCTCGGTGCAGTAGATGTGGGCATCGTCCTGCGTAAAGCCACGGGCTCGGGTAAGACCGTGGATAACGCCTGATTTCTCGTAGCGGTAGACGGTGCCGAACTCGAACATACGAATCGGAAGTTCACGGTAGCTGCGACCACGCGATGCGAAAATGAGGTTGTGCATCGGGCAGTTCATCGGCTTGACGTAGTAGTCCTGCGGAGCCTTGGTGCAGTTGCCGTGTTCGTCATATTCGCCGTCGAGCTGCATCGGCGGGAACATGCCATCCGCGTAGAAGTCCAGGTGACCAGACTTCTTGAACAAGTCACCCTTAGTTACGTGCGGCGTGTTCACAAAGTCATAGCCCGCTTCGATATGACGGCGACGGGAGTGCTGCTCCATCTCGTTGCGGATGATGCCACCCTTGACATGGAATACCGGGAAACCAGAACCAATCTCATCCGGGAAGCTGAACAAATCCAGCTCGGAGCCCAAACGGCGGTGATCGCGCTTCTCAGCCTCGAGCATGCGGTCAAGGTACTCGTCTAACGCTTCCTTGGACTCCCACGCAGTGCCGTAAACACGCTGCAGGTTATCTCGAGATTGGTCACCCCGCCAGTACGCAGCGGAAGAACGCGTGATCTTAAAAGCAGGGATGTAACGAGTGGTCGGCACGTGCGGGCCGCGGCAAAGATCAAACCACTCGGTCTCGCCAGTACGCGGATTGACGTTGCGGTAGCCGGTCAAGGTCGTACCTGCACCACCGACGTCGACATTGGCCTCATCATCTTCGGACACCTTGCCGGCCGACTTTTCAACAATCAGCTCGAGCTTATACGGCTCGTCGGCAAGCGCTTCCTGCGCCTCATCAGCAGACTCGAACGCAAAGCGCTCGAACCGCTGACCAGACTTGATGATCTTCTTCATACGCTTTTCGATGCGCTTGAGATCCTCCGGCGAGAAAGGTTCATCGACACGGAAGTCGTAGTAGAAACCATTGTCGATGGCAGGGCCAATGCCCAGCTTCGTCCCAGGGAACTCCAACTGCACGGCCTGAGCCATCACGTGAGTCGCAGAGTGGCGGATGACATCGCGACCGTCCGGAGTATTCGCCGGAACGGGCTCGAAGACGGTTTCCACTTCTGGCTTAAAGGACAAATCCTTCAAATTGCCTTCAGGGTCGCGGACACAAACGATGGCGTCAACGCCCTTGTTCGGGAAACCCAGGTCTCTCATCGCCTCGCCCGCAGAAACTCCTGCGGGCACGGAAAACGGTGCTGGGGTTGCAAATTCTTCTGACACGGCGTGCGTGTACTCCTTTTCAAAGTGTCTTCGAAAATCACATACCTGGTGACCTTCGTCAGTCGTTCACACACTTTACCGCACGGTCAAAACTCAGGCCTCGAAAAGGTCCTGCGCCCAGTACTCCTCCTCAGAAGTTCCTCGCGGCATAACAAACACGGCGGATCCAATGTGGAAAATCCACTGATTGAGACGGTCGTTCTTGGACAGCCGCTCCTGAATCGGATTGAACTGCTCCAACGGGTCCTTCTGGAAACAAATGAATACCAGGCCGGTGTTGGTCTCGAATCGACCATTCGGTTCCGGTGGCAGGTCATAGTTGTAGACCCGTCGCAGAATCCGCTGATTAGGTTTCTCCTTCGGAGGCATGGACAGTGCAACATGGCTGTTCGGATCCGTCAGAGGCAGACCATATTCATCAGTCTTCGCCAGGTCGACGGTCTCAAACTCGTCCTTACCTCCAATTGGCGCACCGGTGCCGATATCTCGGCCGGTAATAACAGTGCGGCTTTCGCGGTCCAAGACATCCCAGCCTGGAATATCCATTTCGATACGGCGGACAACCATCGCTGTACCGCCCCGCAACCAATCCGGGCCACTGTCAATCCACACTTGCTTGTCGAATTCTTCACGAGTGCGCGGGTTGACCGTACCGTCCTTCTGACCGAAGAGATTGCGCGGGGTCTCGCCTTCCTGCCTAGAACCATTGGCGTGCTGGAAGCCAGCTTGCACCCAATGGACGTCCAAATAAGAGCCCGAATTTCGAATCATCATTCGGGCCGCGTGGGAGACCATTACCGGGTCATCCGCACAAATCTGCAGGCACAGGTCTCCACCGTTCCACTCCGGGCGGAGCTCATCGTTAACGTACTTTGGCAGATCCTCCAGCCACTCGGGCTTCTGGTCTTCCCTATCGATGATTGTGAAGAAGTTTTCCCCATATCCAACTGTGATAGTCAGATTGGCCGGACTCCCCATGAGCTCAGGCTCCAAGTCCGTTCGAGTAGCCTTGCCGGCTGTCATTCGGCGAGCGTCATCGGTCCAGGCACGCATGAGGTTTTGGAGACGATTGCGATTAACCCCCTTCTTTACGTTGAAGGCTATTAGCCATAGATTCGCCTGTGCGGGCGTCGCAATCCCCGCCTGATGAGCCCCATCAAAAGGTACGGTTGCTGTCTGCAAAGGCGGTTTCGGCGGCTCTTCCTGTGGACGTTCCAACCCAATCGCCTGGGCTTCCGGCACCCCCAGGGCGAGCGCTGAGGCTCCTGCGGCGGTGCCGAGCCCGCCAAGAAAACGCCTTCTAGAAAAGCCTTCGGACATGTTGTGCACTCTTACCTTTCTGATTACTTCAAACTGGAGCACATAAGGTGGCTGGGAATCCAACGATTTTTCAATGGCTTCAACGCAACCACTGGCCTATCCAATTCGACCGTATCGAAAACCTTTTTCGGAAAAAGAAAGGCGCCGGAGTTCGATGCATATGCCGCAATAACCTGCCAACTCCAGCGCTTCTGCCACCATTAGATCCAGTTAATCAATTCCTCGACGCACCTGAGCTCACGCCCGCTTTACGACGAGCCATTGCTTGACCAACTTGTCACAAGAATTAGTGGCCCGAGTGATCCATCTCACCGCCGCCCATATGCTCTGGGTTGTTCAGGTCACCGTCATTACCGTAGTCCTCTTCACCCGCCGGCTGGACACGAACCTCAACGTCCTGGGTGATGCTAGAGCCGTCGGAAAGCTCAATGACGAGCTTGTACTCAGCTCCCACATCCATAGCTTCATCATTGTCCATGATCATGAAGTGAGTGCTACCCGGTCCGAGAACGAGTTCACCATTAGCCGGAATCGTCAGACCTTCCGGCACCTCGAACATCTTGCCGTCCTTGGTGTCGTGCTGCTCGAACTTCGTGCCCTCCTTCAGCCCCTCAAGCTTGAAGGAGGAAACCTTGATGTCCTTATCGGTGTTGTTGGTCAGCGTACCGAAGATGGCGGTCATGCCCTTGTCAGCCGGTTTTTCCTTGATGTAGGCATCGGCCAGCTGCACAGCAGCATCGCTCTTGTCCATCTCAGAAGTAGCCTCGGTCGCAGTGGAGGTTGCAGACTCAGTCACCTCAGCAGCAGTGTTATCGTCGGATGAGCAACCTGCCAGAGCAAGGGTCAGAGCTGCGAAACCAGCAATCAGTGCAGTTGCAGTGCGATTGAGCTTCATGTGCCTATTTTGCCTTTCGATTAATAACGGTGACGACAGCGGCGATGATGACGATGAGTCCACCACCGAGGCCATAAGCCCATAGCGGTATTGACTTCGTTTCCTCGGCGTGCGCACCGGTTTGACGAGATTCTGCCCCAGCTTCGGCTGCGCCAGCAGCATCCGGATCAGCCACTGAGAAAGAGGTCTTTCCTCGGGTGGAGTGACCATCAGAAGAGGTAATCTGGAAACCAATAATGTAGTTGCCAGGCCCTGGATTAATCTCCTCAGGAATATCCAAAGAGACCTCATTACCCACTACTTCTGGCTCGTGGGAGTACAGGACTTCCTTGGCATCTGCATCACTAATTGCAACGGTGTTGAAATTGTTCTTGGGCTTGCCGGAGAACTTGAGAGAAACGTGGTGCGGAAATTCATCGAGAACCTGCTTGTCACCTGGATTCGATGACAGGACGGAATCATGAGCACTCGCAGGGGCTGCATTGATAACGGATGCGCCGGCAAAGACCGCAAGCGCCGCAGCGGCGGCTACTGCACGTCGGAAACCCGACTTTGAGAACCGAAACGTTTCGCCTGAAGCGACCCGGGGACTCACTTGAACAGTTCAACTCCTTTAAGCGGGACAGTTCGAGAAGAACAGCAGTAGTCTGACCGCTGCCCTTATACCTATTGTCGGATGGTAGCCCAGAAAAGTTCCCGAGAGGGACGAATATAGTTCAGGTCACACAGCAAAACCCCGGCCGCGCCGTTTTTATACGATGCGTCGACCGGGGTTTTAAATGGTAGTCCCAACTGGGTTCGAACCAGCGACCTTTCCGGTGTGAACGGAACGCTCTTCCACTGAGCTATGGGACTCGGACAGAAAAGCACTAAGCCTTTGCTGCTCTGCGGAATAAGTTAGCACGCGTTTTGGAAATTTCCCTAATTGGGTTGCATTGCGTTTGCGATTGCGCAGTTCGAAGATTTTTTACCCCACCGATGGAAGTCCATGACGATAGCGACTCGATAGCCGTCCAGTAACAAACCCGCGAAAGCGAATAAATGACAATGTTGCGATTCAGAGGCATCAAAGATTGGTCTTTAGCCCTACGCCCACAGGCACAATACAGATGTTCACCTGGTAATTTGTAATCAATCGCACAATCACGCTAAAGTATTTTTCGCACCGCAAGGGAGCAATTGAGATTCTCTTTTCGCCCTCCTTGCAACGCGATGCGGATGTAGCGCAGCTGGTAGCGCATAACCTTGCCAAGGTTAGGGTCGCGGGTTCGAGTCCCGTCATCCGCTCTGGTTTCTCAAGAAGTTAGGCCATGTGGTATAACTTCGAGGCAACCACTGAGGCGGCAGCCTCACGGTGGAATGGCCGAGTGGCGAGGCAACGGCCTGCAAAGCCGTGTACACGGGTTCGATTCCCGTTTCCACCTCAGCAGAGATTCCTTACCGGTTTCGATGTATTGCGCGATTAGCTCAGTGGGAGAGCGCTTCCCTGACACGGAAGAGGTCACTAGTTCAATCCTAGTATCGCGCACCACGTAAGCCCTTATAGGCGAACGTATTTTGCGGATGTAGCGCAGCTGGTAGCGCATAACCTTGCCAAGGTTAGGGTCGCGGGTTCGAGTCCCGTCATCCGCTCAGTGCAAAGCCCCCTTCTCTTAGAAGGGGGTTGCGCATGAAAGCTTTCATATAGCTTTTAACCCAGCGCGATTAGCTCAGTGGGAGAGCGCTTCCCTGACACGGAAGAGGTCACTAGTTCAATCCTAGTATCGCGCACCACGTAAGCCCTTATGGGCGAGCGTATTTGCGGATGTAGCGCAGCTGGTAGCGCATAACCTTGCCAAGGTTAGGGTCGCGGGTTCGAGTCCCGTCATCCGCTCAGACCAACTCCCTTCCGGGTATCCGGGAGGGAGTTTTCGTTTAACCTTTGTTAGGCAACCAATTTCGGGTTAAGGGTCAAAATGTGTGTCTGGCTCGGCGTGTCGCGGGGGTTAGATTTGGCCTTTCTGGATGCCGATTGAGTGGGTGTAGTCGGTGTCGATAGCGTTGTCGTAGAGGGCTGGTCGTCCTGTTTCGTG
>NZ_JBFLKW010000029.1:0-14731 GCF_040743205.1 Corynebacterium sp. 045007 | reverse complement strand
GGTAATAGCTTTCGGGGAGCTATTCTTTGGTGATTTGTGGTGTGTGGTCTGGGGTTATGGTGGCATGCGGACACACTTTTCTTTACTTAACCCCCAACTTGCAACCCTCGCTCGCACCCCACGCCTGACTCAAACAAGGGTTAGATACGCAAAAGCGCACGACCCCAGGTAACCACCCGAAGCGCGTGCGCTAATTACCGAAAAACTATTTAGCAGCAGTCTCAATCATCTCGCGAATGCGGTCAATTTCCTTGCTGCGATTGCGGTTGCGACGAATGCCCATTGCGATGCCACCAACAACAAGTGCGGCAACGACGCCCAGTGCTGCCTGCACCTTCGGCTCATTCAGAGCATCGAAAACACGGGTCTTTGCGTCATCCGCAACGTTCTTCGGATTCGTTCGCACGGTTAGCTCATCCAGAGTACGGGCGAGCTGGTTACGGTTACGCTCAATATCGCGCTGGATATCTTCAATGCTGCGAGCCACGTAAACTCCCTAAAAAGTTGAATATCTAAAGTGATTGTTCGCCTAAAAGACTAACACTTCCACTACAGCAACGTGGGCGAGCACGGGGAAAAACTCAACGCATTACTTCAGAGTCGCCACGCACCGCTCCAGAGTCGATACGATGAAGCCATGACTACTTCTTCCTCCAGCGACAAAGAATACGGCCAGAACAACATCCGTCTGGAAGCTGGCGACCCTGCCCCAGCGTTTACTCTTTTCAACGACGCCGAAGAGCAGGTTTCTCTGTCGGACTACGCGGGCAAGCCCGTGCTGATTTACTTCTACCCGCGGGCCAACACCCCAGGTTGCACCACTGAGGCATGCGACTTCCGCGATGAATCCGCTGCCTTGAACGATGCCGGCATTCCAGTCGTAGGTATTTCTCCGGACAAGCCGGCGAAACTCGCAAAGTTCCGCGAGGACCACGGCTTAAACTTCACCCTCCTGTCCGATCCGGACAAGGAAACCATGACCGCGTTCGGCGCTTTCGGCGAGAAGAAGAACTACGGCAAGATTGTCCAGGGCGTCATCCGCTCGACTTTCCTGGTCAATGCCGATGGAGAAATTGAAAAGGCCTGGTACAACGTTCGCGCCAAGGGGCACGTCCAGCGCGTACTGCGTGACTTGGGTGTGGAATCACAGGCTTCCGAAAGCTAACTAGCCGCAAGGCCTACTCTGACCCTGGCCCCAAACTCTCCTCCTACATCATCCCGATTAGACGGTTTCGTAGTAGTGACTCAATCCCAGGACGCACCGAATATTCTTCGTCCCCGTCGCACTCCGGCTCAGCAACGCAGCCGAGAGCGGTACGCACGCATGCTCAGCTCGGCACGCACAGTGCTCATCGAGCACGGGTTTGAGTCTTTCACTTTCGACGAAGTCGCTCGCATCGCAGATATCCCCATTGGCACGCTCTACCAATTCTTCGCAAACAAGTATGTGATGATCTGCGAGCTCGACCGTCAGGACACCGAGGCCGTCATCGAGGAAGTCTCACGCTTCGGCGAAACAGTCCCCACCTTGAAATGGCCGGAGTTTCTCTCGGAGTTCATCGATCACCTGGCAAAACTCTGGCGCGAGGACGTTTCCAGAAGAGCCGTATGGCTGGCTGTTCAATCAACGCCCGCCACACGCGCAACCGCAGAAGATACGAAGTCACGCCTGGTCACCGAGATTTCAAAGGTGCTGCGCCCGCTGGTGCCGTCGTCAAGCGATGCGGAACTGAACTTCATCTCCGACCTCATGATTAACGCCACGTACGCCCTGCTGAATTATGCGGTGGACCATCCGGGAAGCGATGCTGAGCGGGAAGCTCATTACGAGCTGACGGTGCAGGAAATCAAACGCATGACAATCTCTTATCTCATGAGCGTCGCGGAGGCCGCAGACTAGAGAGCACCCCTCGCCCACCTCGGCAGGGGCATTTATTGCCCTTATCAATACGCGGAGGGTAGGCTTGCCTTAGTTTACGCTTTACTCTGGTCAGCGCGGTGGGGTTCCCTGTTTTTCGCCGCGCCTGCGCCGGAACTCCCAAACAGAATCAGAGGTTCACATGTCCACGACGCAGGGCGCTTTCCGACGGAGCCTGCTTCCCCGCTCTATTGTTTTAGCTTCGGCAATCGTAGTGAGTACGGGATTTTTACCCGCAGTCCCCGCATCGGCACAGTCACTGCCATCGATTGGACAGCTCGGCGGTTCGCTCCCCGGCATCGGCGACCTTCTCGGCGGCAGCACCGATCAGTCTGAGCGCCAGCTCTCCGTGACCCCTGCCACCGATCTGTCCGACGGCGCCACCGTGACCATCAAGGGAGTCGGCTACCCCGCTAACGCAAATATTTACCTGGCCCAGACAATCGAGAAGCCAAAGTCGGGCTACCCTTCGACCTACGGCGAAGCGGCCAAGGTCACGGTTGGCGCGGACGGAAGTTTTACGCAGGAGATGAAGGTCGCGACCAGCTTTGGCGATGTCGACTGCACCTCTACCCAGTGCTACGTAGCCTCCTTTACTGCGTTCCCTAATCTTTCTGACCGCAGCAATGACCAGTGGGTCCCCATCACCTTCAAGGCGGGTGCTACTTCCCAGGCTGCTCAATCGCAGGGTTCCACCGGCGCGGCGCCGAGCGGTGGCCAGAGCGCTGGTTCGGGCTCCCAGTCACAGTCGGGCTCGCAGTCACCGTCGCAGTCACGGGGTAACGCATCGGTGAGCCTGTCCAAGACCTCAGACTTGAACCCGAGCGGCGACACCATTCGAGTCGAAGGCAAGGGTTTCAAGACCTCTGGACCGGGCATCTACGTCGGTATCGCGCAAAATGACCAGATGGATGTGACCAACGCCGATTCCTTCGGCCCGGATACCAAGTTTGTGTCTACCTCTCGCGGCAACCTGAAGTCCGACGGCAGCTTCAGCGTGGATCTTCCGGTCAGCGCGAAGTTCGGCACGGCAGACTGCATGCAGAACGCTTGCTCGGTCTACACCATTGCTGCTCACGGTTCTTCCGACCGCAGCCAGGACACGGCGACCTCGGTATCGTTTGCCGGCGGAGCTGCCAAGCAGGACGCTACCCTGCCCTCCGGCGGTGGCTCCTCACAGTCCGCAGGCAGCGCAAGCTCCGGCACCAGTGGCAGCACAGGGTCTAGTGGAACGAGTAGCACCAGCGCTTCCAGCGGCTCCAGCAGCTCCAACGGCAGCAGCTCCAACGGCAGCAGCTCCTCGACCGGCACCCCGTCGGTAAGCCTGTCCACCACGGAACTGAACCCATCGGGCAGCACCGCAATTACCGTCTCCGGAACCGGATTCAAGACCAGCGGCAACGGCATCTACGTCGCAGTGGCTGAGAAGAACAAGTTCTCCACCACCAACGCTGATGCTTTCTCCGCCGCTGAGTTTGTCCGCACCTCCCAGATGTCCTCCGACGGCAGCTTCTCTACAACGCTCAATGTCGAGGCCGTCACCTCGGCCGCCAACTGCGTCGAAAATGACTGCGCACTCTACACCTTTGCTGCTCACGGTTCCTCCGACCGCAGCCAGGACACGGCCACGGACCTCAGCGTCGGCGGCTCCGCCAAGGAACGCGAAGAAGCTGTGAAGACCGGTGCCTCCAAGACCGGAGAGTCCAAGGCCAGCGGCTCATCCAAGGCATCTGGCAAGGCTTCCGCAAAGTCCAACGCTTCCGGCAATGGCCTCGACGAAGTTGATGTGCAGACTCAGCCGGCCGCGACCAACTCCCCGCTCCAAACCGCCGCAGTCGCCGGAACCGGCGCAATCCTGGGCGCGCTAATCTTCGGTGCCGGCATCCTGGTCGGTCGCCGTCAGAAGTCCGTCGATTAGCACGGCGCCGGACTAGTCCAAGCGTACGACGGCGATTGCGTAGTCGCCGTCGTGCGAGATGCTTAACGACGGCCCCAGCTGCCACTCCTGATCGTGGAAATGGCGGCTCACAGCCCCGTGGAGACTGATGCTCACGCGACCGTAGGCATCCGGCTGCACCTCTATTTCCCGCCAGTCCAGCTGATCGCGCGCAATCGGCGGTTGGCTGCCGAAGAGAGTCTGCGACCAGGCCTTGATGAAGGCTTCCTTCGCAGCCCAGCGGCCCGCTAAGTGACGCGCCAGCGCGCCGCCGACTGCTCCGCGGCGCCTAGCTACCAGTAGCTCCGCAGGTGTGAAAACAGCCTGCGCGAACTGACTTCCTGGCATATTCAGCTGCTCTTCGAAGCCCGGAGTATAGACGAGGTCTACGCCAATCATGGCTGGAGGACACCATCGATCAGACGGGCGCCGTCGGAAAGCAGAACTGCCTTTTCCAATGCAGCGGGTGAACCGAACCGACCACCGTCCGCCAGGTTTCGCTCGCGTGGACGCTCGTAGAGGGCTTCTCCACCGTAAATAGCCTCATCAATGCGACGCAGACCAGCCGCTTCGCGGTTGTACGCCGCGGACCGCCAACGCTCCGCAGCCTCAGCGCCATCGTGCTGCACTATCGCTTGGTAGAAAGCTTCCGGATGCACGACTGCCACCAGTGCCGAGACATGTCCGAACCCGAGCGAGGTAACAAAGCCAGCCTTCAGCGGCAACGTATTGCCGAAATTGACTGCCTTCGTTGGCCATACCAGACGCGAATGCTCAGCCAATGCGGGATCGACGCAGTCCAGCGATCGATTACCTGGCACAATGCCGCTGCGCAA
Source organism: Corynebacterium sp. 045007 (assembly GCF_040743205.1). Lineage (NCBI taxonomy): Bacteria > Bacillati > Actinomycetota > Actinomycetes > Mycobacteriales > Corynebacteriaceae > Corynebacterium > Corynebacterium sp. 045007. The sequence goes on along the minus strand of NZ_JBFLKW010000029.1, from coordinate 10,041 downwards.
CACCTGGGTCAGACCAATGATCTGGAACGCTGCAGCACCACCCTTAGCGTGTCCCGTCAGCGATTTCTGAGAGACCACCAACAGCGGGTTAGAGCGCTCGCGACCGAGTTCATCTGCAATGCGTTCATGCAGTTCGGACTCATTTGGGTCGTTGGCATTGGTCGAGGTGTCGTGCTTGGACAACACCGCGACCTGATCCGCAGTGACATCGAGTGCTGCAAGGGCGCGAGCCAACCGAGACTTCTCGCCGCCCTGAGCGGCCGCTAGCGCGCCCAAACCCGGCGCCGGAATGGATGTGTGCGCGCCGTCGGCGAAGGACTGGGCGTATGCGACGACACCGAGCACGGGGAGCCCCATGTCACGGGCGATGTCTCCGCGAGCCAACAGCACCGTGCCACCGCCTTGCGATTCCACAAAACCTCCGCGTCGACGATCGTTCGGCCTGGAGAAGTACTCATGCTCGATGCCTTTGTTTTCCATGGTGGCGGAGTCAGCTGTGGCGGCCATGTCGCCGAAACCTGTGATTCCCTCTGTGGATAGGTCATCAAAGCCACCCGCGACAACAAAATCTGCCTTACCCAGGGCAATCTTGTCGACGCCCTCCTCCACCGACACCGCTGCCGTCGCACAGGCTGCCACAGGGTGAATCATCTGCCCGTAGCCACCGACATACGACTGCATAACGTGGGCGGCAATAACATTTGGCAATGCCTCTTGCAGGACGTCATTGGCTCGCGGTTGCCCCAGCAGACCGTCGATGTAAAGACTGCGCAGCGACTCCATCGCACCAATACCTGTGCCCTGTGTCGACGACACTCGCGCCGGGTTGACCGCTTCCAGCAGCTGCGCTGGGCTGAAGCCCGATGACAAGAAGGCATCGACAGTACAGACAATGTTCCACAAGGTCACGCGGTCCAGATTGTCCATCATGTCTGCCGGAATACCGTAGCGTGCCGGGTCAAAGCCCTGCGGAATTTGACCGCCAACATAGCGGCTCATCGCCATTCGGCGTGGAACCTGAACTGGCGTGCCAGCGGCCCGTGTCACAAGCCACTGCCCTGTCTCGGCATCGAAGCTCGCAGTGGTGTTGTCCGGGTTGGAACTGACAAAAGTCTCCGCTGCCGCGCGGTCACGCACAGCAAAGCTCAACGCACGATCCAGGTAGACCGTGGTCAGCTCAGTCATCGTATTGTCAACCAAATCGCCATCATCGGCGTAACGACGCACACCAACTCGCGCCAGTACTTCATCGCGGTAGCGCGTAGCAATGTCGCTTTCTGCCAACGGTTGCCCGTCGGCATCGCGCCAGCCACCCTCATAGGAAATCAGCCCCATTGACCAGGCTAATTCCACAATTCCTGCTGCAGAAATATCATCGACTTCAGCCTCAAAGCGCGTCCGGGAAGAACCGTACGGCCCAAGCTCACCGGCGCCCACAATGACCACCATGTCCTCCGGAGCCGCTGCGATGTCACCAAAGGTCGGTGTTGTCTGCGCAATTGGTCGGCGTGGGCTTGGCAGACCGCTCAGAACACGGCTTGACGACGGCTCCTGCGAACGCGCCCCGCTAGAGATCTCAGAGTTTTGAGCTGCTGGGGCAGCCGCCTGTGCAGCCTCCTGCGCCAATTGCGCAATGTTGAGGTCGACGTCACCCAATCCGCCGGTGAGATCGGCCTGAATCGGGCGGGTTTGTGCCTTCTTCCGAGCCTCCGAGCTCGCGAGCTCAATGAGTTCAGCTGCCATTTCTTCGGTGGAGAAGGTGCGTACTCCCTTTGCTTCCACTGCAGCAACCAATGGGTCGTTTCCACCCATCAGGTTGGTGCCTCGAACCCAACCAATCTGTGCATGAGCCAGAGTGGTGCGGGTGCGCCAAGCGTCCTCCACATTCCAGCGCGCCACCACGGCGTCGAGTGCGGCCTTGGCTTCACCATAGGCACCATCACCGCCGAAGCGACCACGGTTCGGTGAACCCGGCAGCACCACATGCAAACGATGCTGCAGATTATTGTCCCCGCCGAGTGCTGATATCCCTGCGATGAGTCGTTCCACCGACCACAGAAGCAGACGCATTTGGGTCTCGGACGCAGGACCGGCGTCGGCAAGCGAACCTGAGACCGTAGGCGCCGCGAACGGGAATAGCAGCGTCGGTGACAGCGCGGGCTTGGTCACAACCACTTCCGCACCAATCGTCGTAGTCTGCTCGGTTCCGATCCAGTCGATAAGGGAATCCAGGTCCTGGAAGCTGGACAGGTTCGCCGGTACCACCCACAGCTTCGCCTCGCCCTGCGCATGCATACGGTAGAGCTGCTTGTAGAAGCTCAGGCGCTCATGTCCCAGGCGTGAGGTAGTGACAACAACGGTTGCGCCCTGAGACAACAACTGTGCAGTTACGGCGGAGCCAATCGAATTTGGCGATGCACCGGTAACAACAGCGATGTCGGCATTCATCGGCAGTTCATCCACATTCGTGATGGCCTCATCCGACAGCTGTCGGTAGATACTCGCCAACTGTGCCCGCCCTGCCTCGTCTGCCTTGGCAGCCCACCACTGTGCCTGCTCGACTGCGGTTTCGTGGATACTGCCCGGCGCGGTGTCAGCCACGTCTTCATCAGTGGCTGCCCAGAGGCGTGCTAGGTCATCGCGGGAGGTGGCCCAGCGGTCGTCGAGCAGCACTGCCTTGGTGGGCGTAAACGTCGGGGTGACCAGCTTCGGCCAGTCCGCACCGAGTTCAGCAGTGACGAGATTTACCAGGTTGCTGTCGGCGTCTTCGGCATCGAAGTCAATGGCACCGGTAATCTCGTGGCCGAGTTGCTCCAGAATCGTGCGTGCAGCGGTGGCAAGAATACCTTGCTGGCCTGTCAGTTTATCTGCAAACTCAGTGAGTGCAGCCGAGTCGACCATTCCAGCGCTACTGTCGCTTGCCGACGGCTTAGCGACAGATACACCTCGCTGCGCGGCGACCGCAAGGATTGCTTCATCAATCAGCTGGTTGAGTTCAGCAGTACTGGTTGGGGTGGCCGGAGCCAGATGCGCAAGATCGCCGCCGCGCAGGGATGCACCGTCGCGAGTACCGAGCATCATCTCGGCGCTGACTGCGGTTGCCCATCCCTTGCCAAGCTGCCATTCATTGGCCACATAGTCATCGATGTAATTCGCGCCTGCACTGGCAGGACCGGTAATCCGGCGAATACCGTCGGCAATGGCTTCGGAGAGAATCGGGCCGAATGCGGAATATCCACTGGCCAAGCTATCAATCTTGTCCTTTAGATCAGCCAGTTCCGCATCTGCGGCCCCTTCGATTGAACCGAGGTCGAATTCGACTCCGAGATCGAGCAGCAGTTGATTGCGTCGAGATGAGACTCCATCGACCAGAGTCTCAATGGAGTCGGCGGCACCGAGCTGGTCGGGACGTACCTTCGTCCATTGGCAAATAAGAACTTCCAACGCTTCTGCCGGGCTGACTGCGATATCAGCAACTTCGGCAGCCGGAGTGGCAGCACTCGTGATCGTGGTTGCCTGTTCGGTCGCCGCGGGTTGGTCGACAGATACTGCCGGCTCCGCTGCTCCTGCTGCTCCTGTTTCTCCCGCTGCTCCAGATAGAGCCTGCGCCGTGTCCTGCTCCGGTGTCACCTCCGACTCGAGCTCAGTCTTTTCCGGCTGAATTTGGTCGCGCATAAACACTGCATCAGCATCACGTTCGAGATTGAGCACTCGAATGTCACGGCTTCGGTGACGGGGCAACTGGCAGGTGCGGGCAGCCAGGTTTGCCAGTGTGGGCGCTGTACCTACACCAACTTCAATAATGCGGCTGACGCCGAGATCCTCAAGCAGCAGATCCTGCGTTTCGATCCACCTCACCGGTGAGCAGAATTGCCAGGCCAGTAACTCGACCAGCAACATGCGGGCCAGGCGCGCCGGGTTTTCAGCGGCAGTATCAAAGTCGGCAAGGATTTGTTCCAAAATGTCTGAGTCGACGACTGCAGCCATCTGGCGGACGAACTTCTCAGTCAGCTCAAAAGAGGTCGCGGTGAGATTCGGGATATAGCGTCCCACCAGGCGCTCTGGAGTGATTTCCGCTGGCAGCAGCCGCTCCAAGTGTTTACGGAAGGAATCCACACCGTCGCGTAGGACACTGGAGTGGAATGGCACATCAATACCTGGGATACGCACGTATCCCTTGCCGTCCGAGCTGCGGCGCTCGCACTGTTCAGCCAGTGCCGCAAGGCCCGCGACGGTGCCGGCGACGGCGTACTGCTTGCCTGCCAGGTTGAGATTTACGACTTCGAGGAACTCACCGGTTTCCTGCGACAACCGATTAACAAACTCGGTGACCTCGTCCTCGCGTACGCCGATCTTGTCCGGACGCAGGGCGCACAAACCATAGTTGGACCTCCCCTGCTCATCACGTTCGACCAGTTCATGCATGGTCAAACCGCGGCGGTAGACAACCTCCAACACGGCATCTGCGTCAAGCGCACCAGCGAAAGCCGCCAGCGCGTTGTACTCACCGACAGAGTGTCCCGCAAAGTGAGCTGTTTCATCCAGCAGCCCTGCTTCACGGAGCTCCACAACCTGCGCCAGCCCCAACGTCGCCATCGCAACCTGGGTGAACTGAGTCAGATTCAGGACACCTTCTGGGTGGAAATAGCGCACACCATCCACGACCACCTCTACAGGGTTGTCCCGGACAATAGCCAGTACGGAAAAGCCAAGCTTCTCTCGGGTCATCGCATCAGCCTGGTCCCACACGCGGCGGGCCGCTACGCTGCGAGTCCGAGCAGACAGCCCCATCCCCTGTGATTGAATCCCCTGGCCAGGGAAGACATATGCGGTCGTCGGTGCGGCAATTACAGCAGTGGCAGTCAGTACCAGCTCGCCCTCTACTGTGGCCGTGACTTCACGGACTTCACCGGCGCCTGGACGGTCATCAAAACCACGGCGTTCGACAGAGAACTTCACTTCCTGGCCAGGTAGAACCGGACTCAGCATAGTCGCAGTGAACTCAATCACCCGATTACCAATGCCGGCATCCGACGTGGCAACAGCCGCATGCTCGGCCATCGCCGACAGCCACATTCCATGGACAATAACCCCTGGTAGACCAGCTAGCGCTGCTGCCCGGGAATCGACGTGGATAGGATTGCGATCTCCTGTGACACAGCTAAATGGCTCCATCGCCTTAGGCGCTTCCACGGTCAAGGCACCGCGGAAACTCCGTGGCGTATCCGTGACCGTTGGAAATGGCACAGTATTGGTCCGCGCTGTCTCGCCGCCGTTTCGGCCACGAATGGCAAAGCGTTCACTCAAGGTGGCGAGCAGCGTATCGCCATCACGAACCTCCGCGCGCACCACAACTAACCGCCCTAAGTCCGTATCAACGACCTCGTCGACACGCGCACTAATCCGCAACGTTGTGGTTTCCTGAGGCAGAGCCCCAATCATACGAATGTGATGCTCAAGGTGAACAAGCGCGAGCATGCCCTCAACAACATCAATGCCGGTCTCAGTACGCGCCTGCGCGACTGCCGCAAAAATCGCTGGCCAAGCATGCCCGACCAACGCGTCCGGCACCGTCGCCTGCGACTCATCGCCGGCAGCTGCAATAGTGACCGCATCGTAGTCAGCCATCGCCATCGGATCCCACACGGATTCCCACTCCGCGACCCCATCGACGATGTTTGCAAGCTCACCGCCAGCCGCGATTCGCGTCAGCTCCCGCATCGCGGCTGCCGCATCCTCATGCTTGACGACGGGCACTGCGCCCACCGCTGCACTCTGGCACAGGCGAATTCGCAGTTGCGTATTCTCCCCCGCAGCATCGGGCAGCGGAACGGTCAGCTGTGCCCAGACGAGCTCCTCCCCGACCTCATCATTGCTGCCATCAGCTCCAATGGTCTCCAAAATGGCACCAGTACCTGGGTGCTCCAGGCGTTGTGAACGAGAGACATCACTTGCGTCAGATACACATACCCACTCATGTTCCGCGCCAAGTGCCAGCGCCGGATTCGGCTGCTGTCGACCAGCCCACCAAATCACAGGTGCTGCGAGCATCCGGCTGAGGGCGTCAACAGGTGCCTCCGGCAGGTAGCCGGTATCCATCAATGCCTGTGCAGTAGCTTTTTCAAACCGACCCAGAATTTCCGCTACTGGCTCATTCGCGCGGGTAATGCCCGAAACAGCCTGCGGCCCTGGGATGATGCAGACTTGATCCGCATCGTAGCGAGAGTCATGCGCCTGCCATAGGGAGTCCGATCGCCACCAGCGACGAACCTCATCATCGATAACCGGAACGAATGGCACAGGTTTGCCAGGTGTGCGGCAGAGCTCAGAGATAAAGAAGGTGACATCTGCTGGGTGGAGCTGGGTATCCAGATCCAGCAGGCCGGACAGTCGCGAGATTTCGTTCTGCGGCTGGGTGCGCAAGCTGTCGCCGTCGGCAAGCGCGTCAAACGTGCCCGCGTCGACTGCATTCAGTCGTGCCTCTACGCGGTCGACGAGTGCGACAAAGCGCGTCGACCACGTTGGATCGAGGAACGTCCCTTCGGGCGCACACAGTTCGAGATAGCGGTTCAGCACCTCGGCATACGTCATGGTGCTGACATCTCCGAAGTACGGCTTCGCGGTGGCGTTAATCGCCTCGATGATCTCTGCGCGTCGTTCAGTCACCTTAGTGAGGTCACCTGCGACTTCGTCAAGCAATCTGCCTGCGCGTGCTGCGGCGTTATCAATTTCGTGGATATCAGCACCCAACTGGCTGCGCCCCGACGCCATGCCATCCATGGCGCTACCAGCGGGAATCCAGTTGTCAGTGCCGACGGTGTCGACCAACATTTGTTTCACGGACTCAGAGGCGGTCGACTCCTTGGCTGCCATCGCAGCTGTGCCGATGATGACAGCATCGACCGGCATCGGCGCCAATCCGTACTGTGTCGACCACGTGCCCATCAGATAATCACGGGCCTGTTCTGGCTTGCCGATACCGCCGCCAACAGCAAGCACCACATCTCGCTTGCGGATCTTTGCGTAGGTGTTAATTAGCAGGTCATCGAGGTCTTCCCAGGAATGGTGGCCACCGGCACGCCCACCTTCAACCTGCATGATGATTGGATACGGTGTGCCCTGCTGCGCCAAGGTGTCTGCAATTTCGAGCACCGACTCGATTTGTGCGATTGTGCCCGGTTTGAAGGAGATATGCGGAATCCCGCCCTCACGCAGCTGCTTTACTAGCTCAACTGCCTCGTCCACCTCGGGGATTCCCGCGGAGATGGTGACTCCATCAATCGGTCGCCCCGCTGCCACTGCGCGCGGGAGCAAACGGCGGCTTCCAATGTGCAAACCCCACAGGTACGGATCCAAAAACATGGTGTTGAACTGTGCACTGCGCCCCTCCTCGAGCAGATCGGAGAGTCGCGCCACATTAGCCTCGAAGATTTCCGGCGTGACTTGGCCGCCACCGGCCAGCTCCGCCCAGAACCCCGCATTCGCAGCAGCCGCCACGATCTCAGGGTCAACGGTTGTCGGGGTCATACCGCCGAGCAGAATTGGCGAGCGCCCGGTCAACTTGGTGAACTTCGTCTCGACACGGGGCTTGTCTCCAGTGACCAGACGCGGCGCAAACTCCAGCCACGATGTCGGATGCTCAATGTCGCTCTCAGACAGGACGCCCCTCCCCGCAGCTGTCGCCGCAGGAATCACCGCCACGCCATAGCCTTCAGCGTTGCGTTCTGTCAGCTTGACGACGCCTGTGTTCGGCCCCAGATCTAAAATGGTGGTTGCCCCATGGTCGATGAGCCCCCGTACCTCGGCGCTCCAGTCACTGGGGTCAACCAAGATTGCACGCGCAAGCCGGTCCGCCGTTTCCGCATCTAGCCCAATGCGCTCAGCCCGCTCCACTATCCATGCCACAGCAGGTACCAGCGCTGGGTGATGGAATGCGCCACTAACTGGCAGAACTGTACATTCGACTTTCCGACCCTTCGGCTGCTGCGTTGTGAGCTGCTCTGCCAGCTGGTCTAGTTCATCCTGCTTGCCGATAACTACGCTGGTAGTCTGCGTATTCTTCAGACCGATGACACAGCCCTGGGGGAGGAAAGGCTCCAACTCCTCGACCGTCAGGCCAGAGATACTCATCATCGGCGCGCGCCCAAATCCGGCTACTCGGCTTCCGCGCGCACACGCCACACCGATGAGGCGAGCTAGCGCCAGAAGCTCTGCTGCCTTCTCTGGGCGAGCGACAATCTCAGCGGCAAGAACACCTTGCGAATGACCGGTTACCGCTACCGCTTCGGTGATATTAATTCCCTGCTTTTCCAGCAACTCGACAATGCCCAACTGTGCCAAGACGATGCCCGGGACGCTGACCGCAGGGTTGGTTGTATCTCCGGTAAATGGCTCGTCTGTAACGAGTGAGATTGCCCAGCCGAAGGGGTCGAAACCTGCGGGAAGCTGGCCGATGAGATCGTCGTCAAGCGGTGCGAGCAGTTCCTCAGCGCGAGTGAAAACTTCCCGTAGTTTCTTTGAGTTGCCACTGGCCATGACGCTGGAGAGAGTGTCCAGCCATGGTTGCGATTGACCGGCGAAAGTGACTGCAAAAGTACCCAGGTCTGGAGCAGTTACGACATTGGTCTGCAAAGTGGCGAGTTTTTCGTATTTCACGTGGCTGAGGTCCTTGTCTTGTGGAGTACGAAATGAAAACATCTTTTGTTTCCAAATCCTTGCCAGGACACTATGCCATAAATCATGAGGAATCCATCATGTTTTTCTCGTGCGATTTTGTGATGCCATCAACGCGAAGATAATTTGCAACCCCAAAACGAGAGGCCGAACACGGCTGCGAAATCAGCGAGTACAACGCTTCTAAAATGAAAGAACTTCGCAGGTAGAAAACAGTGTTCCCCTGTCGAGAAATTGCTTGCACTTCACCACTCTGTCAGCACCGGCAGTGGAAAATGAAGCCCGGAAGACTGAGCCAATTTATGCCCAATCGGTGATGAACATCACACCCGGAATGCGTGTCAATGGGCGCCGAGAACGCTCAATCTTTCCTCGATTAATCGCCTAGCATATCCAGAATTGTGGACTCCGCTTCTTCTAAGCGCCGCTCTGACTCTTCAAGGTCCTGCTGCGACTTACCATCGCGCTCGACCTTGCCGTCGAAGATTGCGCAGGGATCATCGTTGACCACAGTGTCGTCGGGAACTATGCCACGACGCGCCATGTACTCATCCAGATGCATCGAGATGCTCATGTTGCCTCCCTGCTTCCACCTTACGATTCAAGATACGATTCGATCAGCGTCATTGTATCGACAGATTCGATTGCCCTACGCAGTGGAATGAGCGGACAGAGGTTTCCCAGAATGGTACTCACGCGCGCTGTGCGGCTGCCCCGTCTTGCGTTCCCCTTATCGATGCGAAAACTGTCGCAGGTCTACGACCGGTCTGGCGGCCAGGGTTTTCCATCGGGGAAATACCGGTCAAACTTCCAGCCCAGACGGAACGGGAGGACGTATTTCTGGGGACTGTTGTTCGCTTCCCACATTGACTTTGGTTTGGTTGCCCGCTCGGCTTCTTCCCGGTCGGTGTACACCCCGTAACAGATAGGGTCCCAGAAGTTGCTATCGGTGATTTCGAGAGTGGGGGTGCCGGTGAATACTCCATAGAGGAGTTGGTCGCGGCTTTCGACCTCGACCTCGAAATCTTCCCAGGTGCCCATCATTCCGCCGGGTTGCGCGCGCCACCAGTTGTCAATCGCGAGGGCGGTCTCCTCGGACTCGACGAACCCGCCGAGAGGTTCAGTGTTATCTGGGTAGCGGGGATAAACGACGCAGACAACAATTTTCATAGTCATGGTTCTACACCGTGCACGGGAGATTAGCGACCTTGGAATAGCTTCGGGCGGGAAATGGGCCAGATTTTGGGCACGCGGCCTAATGAGGGCGGAAAATCGGGTTAAGGGTCAAAAAGTGTGTCCGGAATCGCGGATTTTCACGGATTGACCTGTAGGTTTCCGGAAAGTATATGCTCCGGAAGCATATATCTA
>NZ_JBFLKW010000028.1:0-14957 GCF_040743205.1 Corynebacterium sp. 045007 | reverse complement strand
CAATCGGTTTGATGGCACTGTATTTCGTTCGGCGGGTTTGCTTCACTACTTCTCCTGGTCGAAAGTGGTGATGCATTCACCGCCTGAACCTACCGTGCTCAAAGTGTCATAAACCTAGTCACTTTCTCCGCGGGTGAGCGCACCCGCTAGTCTTGAGGCATGACTGAATCGGCGCGCGAGGAGCGCAAAGCGACTGGGACCTCTTCTCAGACGAAGAGGCGGCGGCGGAATCGTCGCCGTTCTCAACGCGCGTCGGCAGCGGGCGCGAAAACACCACCAACAGCACCGGCTTCCACCACAACGGACGCAGCCACGACCAACGCAGCTACGCCGGCCTCAACCACCACCGACGCGGCTACGACCAACGCAGCTACACCGGCCTCAACCGCAACCGGCGCGAGTACCGCTGGCACACCCACACCGACCACAACCACACCGGCCACAGCCGAGACCGCCGCAACAAAGGCCGCTGACGAGCACAAACAGTTCTCGTCGGCGGAGGAAGCTCCTTACGCAATCGTGTCCATCCAGGCCACGGGCATCCATCCCAAGACGTCTCGGCTGGTCAGCCTGGGAGTGTCCACCGCCGACAGTAGCGGCAACATCGTGGACACCTGGCATGTCGTCATCAATCCCACCGAGGATCCCGGCCCGACACACCTCCACGGCCTCGAGCCCGCGGACTTCGAGGGGGCACCGAAATTCGGGGTGATCCAGGCCAAGCTCGCGCACGCGCTCGATGGGCGCACGTTGGTTGCTCATAATGCGCCGCTGGTCTGGGGTTTTATAGTTGCCGAGGCCAAGAGGGCCCGTCGTCAAGCGAATCGTGAGCGGTCCGCGCGGAATAAGCGGGGGCGTCGTCGTACGCGCACTCGCGTCGCGAGAATTCCGGCGCCCGCACGGATTGCCGATACGTTGGAAACGGCGCGTCGCCAGGGCAAACGGCTTGACGACGCACGCCTGCGCGCCGTCGCGCGCGCCTATGGCCTCGATGTGCCTTCGCCCGAGGCATCGATTGCTGGCATCTCGGTGCCGGAGCGAGTGCGGACGTTGGATGACGTCACCACCACGCTTGCGCTGTTCCGCGCACAGGGCGGGCTCGATGCGGGCGCAACCCTGAACATGTACACGCCCGACCAGCTGCGCGAAGACATTGTGGGTCTGCAGCGCTCGGCAGTGCGTGTCGACGCGATGGAGGCGCCGCGCCCCGTGGAGAACCCCGGCCGCTATACGCCGGGGCGGAAGCTCGCGGAGGGCATGGAGTTCGTCGTGGCGCCAGAGGTGTCGCTGGACCCGGATGAGCTGATTGCGGCGGGCGTGCGGGCTGGGCTGGCCTACTCGGAGAAGGTCACGCGAGAGTCATCGGTGCTGGTGTGTAACCGACCTGCGGATGTGACTCCGGATCAACTGACGGGCAAGGCCATGCATGCCCACCGGAAGGACATTCCGATCGTTTCCGATGAGGCATTCTTGCGACTGGTCGGAGAGATGTCGCCGGCCGCTGTGAAGGACGAGGCTAACGGCTGACTCGGTGGCTGCTCATTGGGTAATTGCAGTGGCACTGGGGCAACGGGCCTGCCGGATAGTCATCTTGTGGAGTCTAGTTTGCAGGCGTTAAGCCCCAGGACCGCGCTGATTCTGTGACGGTTGGAAGCGACAACCTTATAGATAAAGCTCCACAGTTTTGTCAGTGGCGGGAAGAGCAGGAATGTGCCCGCACATCGGAATAGTGCCTTGGTGCCGCCCTCACGCAAGGCGATACCTATCGCCTCGTGGCCGTACCGAAATTCTCGGCCGCTCTTAGCACCAGGTTCACCGACTGCTGCTTCGGCTGGGATTGTGGCGACCGCCGGGGTTGGAAGCATGGCGACCGCCTCAGCTGAGATGTGTTGACGAACTTCCTCTGGCAAGGACTGGTCTTCGGGACTAGCACCAATCATGCGGACACCACTGAGTTTGGCCAGAAGGGTCACGCTTGCCTCGCAGAACCCACAATCGCGGTCGTAGTAGAAAGTGATGTCAGGGTTCATCATTTTTCGGCGGCCTTTTTATACAGACTCTTGCCATTAAGTTTGGTGTGCTCAAAATTGACTAGGACATCAAATTTCTGGAGGTCTTCCCAAATTTCCTTGGCTTGCCCGCGCGACCCAATAGAGCCCGACTTCACGCATTGCAATAGCACGTGCTCGGTACTGAAAATGTATCCAGCTTCTTGCTTCCGCGCTAGCTCACAGGCATCACCATCATCCATGATGAGCGCAGTGGCTACGCCCTTACCCTGATCTTTCGCATAAAGACAATGGGCGATAGCGATGTACTCTCCCAGGTGTTTAGCTTTGCCCCCTTGAAAGGTATAGCCAGGACCAGAATAGAGGCGAACATAGGGATAAAGTTTTTTGTGGTCATCGTCGAGAACTTCGACATTCGGGTGCCCCAGAAACCAATCCCAGTGTCTCTTTCCGCAGTTGAAGCGCCGTTTATCCAATTTGCGTTCGACTTCATTTTTGACTGCTCCTGGAATGCTGATGGTCTTCTTGCCTGCGAAGTCGAGCAAATACTGGTGATTCTTCGAACATACGAAATTAAGAAGTACGCTTGTATCAGCTATTAGGAGGTAACCAGCCATCGTTTATTGGGCGCTTTCTGAACTATCGGGACCATCGCCGAAGAAAGCGTCTAGTTCCGCGAAGGGATCTGCTTCCGTGTCAGCCGCATCCTGATTCTGCACATTCGCATCATGCCTCAATGGCGGTAACTGTGACTGCGATGCACTTATCAGCTCCTTCACCTCATCGACACTGCTCATTTCAGCAAAAGCAATGCTGGGAAGGTCGACTATCCCCTGTTCGTAAGCGCGATATACGTCTTTCACCAACCGCGCTGATGGTTGCACTAGTTCGGAGACCTTTACCGCGCGGTCATAGTCAGCTTTCCAGCCATACCGGGCAGCCAGCGTGGGAGCTGATACACCTTTCAGTTCTTCCGATTGCCCTTCGCTAATGAGGTCTGCGCGCCTCATCTGAATAAGTGCGACTCGCGGCGAAATTTGATACTTGCGAACGACATGGGACAACGCAGCAAGGACGTCACCTCCACCGATAAGCTCGCCGAGGTTCTGGTCTGTTTTCAACCCATCAGTTGGGCAGAGCACATTACGAGCGAAGGCATCAGCACGAACTTCCTGATAATCACGCTTGCCACAGGCGTATATTCCAGGCTCAGAGTGCTCATCATCTGCAACGATTTTCGAGGACTCGAAATCATTGGAAACAAAATGCCCAATTTCATGCGCAACGGTAAACCGCTGACGGTAAGGAACGGATGACTTCGCAATTCCAATGACTGTCGCTCCCGTCACGGGGTCACGCAAAGCAAGTGCATCAACATTGGCTGGTAAATCCAGAATCATAAAATCTGCATTAACCAACTGCATAAAGCCAGCGATGTCGGCGATTGGATCATTTCCTAGGGTGTGCTTCTTGCGGAACTCTATAGCAAGGTCGAGCCCCTCCTTGCTCGCACTGCACATGGGGAACCCTCCTTAATTTTGAGTTAGCAGCACTCGAAGCTGCAGGTAAGGCAAAAGCATCTCCCGCGCTCCCTTAACACTCGCGCCATCCTGTGAAGTGCGGGCCACGGCCTGCACACGCTGGCTGACCGGGTTTTCCTCCACAAGTTCATCCAACGGCACGCCAAGAGCCCACGCAAGCGCCATAACCTGCTCAAGTGAGTAAGTCGCCTTGCCATTTTCCAGGCGACTGACTGCAGATTGCGACACCACACCATCGGTGGCGTCAGCCAAATCACGTGTGGTCATGCCACGATTTGTGCGCAACTGATGCAAGCGCGCGCCGAAGAAGTTGCTTTCTGTATTAGCCATACCTCTTCCCCCTTATCTGCTAGTGGACAGTATAGGGCAACACATGAATCAAAACAATAATTCTTTGATTCAGTGCTTGAATTCGATTCCTCAAATACGCTTTCTCACCTCGGTAATCTCCTTCCTCTCTTCCGCCGCATGACCGCCTAATCCCCGAAGATCAACATGATCGCAATCACCTCAAAGTTCAGATTTCAAGGCTCCGCAGGGAGACCTCCCACAAATCCCATCAGGCCTCACAGGCCTGCTTCTTAGGCCTAGCCCTTTCGTGCGCGTAATATTTACACACATGACAAATGGCACCTCTCCGCAATCGCATTCCGCTGATAGCGCGGATGCCAGCCCGCACGGTACTGCTTCGAGTGGCTCCCGCGACTCGAATAGTTCTCGTGGCCTGCGCGGCACCGGCGCCCGCCTGCGCGCCGGCCTCGCCACATCCGCCGCTCACGCCGCCACCTGGGCCTCCCGGAAGTCCGGTCGCGGCGCGGGTGGCATGATTGGTGGCCTAATTGCGCAGAAGATTGACCCGCGCATTCTGGCTTCCCTCGGCAAGGGACGCCCGGCCGCGATCATCACTGGCACCAACGGCAAGTCCACCACCACCCGTATGTTCGCGGCCGCCATGCGCGCCGCTGGCCACAACGTGGCCACCAACGAGGGCGGCGACAACATGGACGCGGGTATTATCTCCGCGCTGCTCGCCACTCCCGATGCGGACAGCCTGGTCCTGGAGGTCGATGAGCTGCACGTCCCGCACATCGCAGAGGATCTGAAACCGCAGGTCCTGGTGCTGCTGAACCTTTCCCGCGACCAGCTCGACCGCGTCGGCGAGATCAACAAGATTGAGGCCACACTCCGCGCTGCGGTGGATGCGAACCCGCAGGCGACGGTCATCGCCAACTGCGACGACCCACTCATCGCGTCGGCTGCCTGGGACGCCAAGAAGGTTATTTGGGTCTCCGCGGGCGGTGGCTGGACCAACGATGCCACCTCTTCCCCACGCACCGGCGGCCCCATCATCCAGGACGGCCACAACTGGTACGCCGTGAAGCCACTCCCGGACGGCTCGGAGTTCAAGCGGCCAGAGCCGGACTACCGCATCACTGCGGAGGGAGTCATCACGCCTGCCGGCGACACCCTGCCGATGAACCTCACGCTGCCGGGCAATGCCAACCGCGGCAACGCCACCTTGGCGATTGCGGGCGCTGTCGATATGGGCGCGGACCTGGAGAAATCCCTCCGGGCCACCGAGACCGTCGACAACGTTGCGGGCCGCTACTCCACCATGGTTGTGCGGGATGACAAGGGCGCCGAGAAGCACGTGCGCATGCTGTTGGCCAAGAACCCGGCCGGCTGGCAGGAGGCGCTGTCCATGGTCGACCGCACCGCAGATGCAGTGGTCATCGCAGTCAACGGTCACGTCGCTGACGGCGAGGATCTGTCCTGGCTGTGGGATGTCCGCTTCGAGGACTTCGACGGCATGGATGTGCTGTCCGCGGGCGAACGCGGAACTGACCTCGCGGTGCGGTTGCTGTATGCGGGCATCGATGCGAGGTTGGTCGCAAATCCGCTGCAGGCGATCCGGTCGTGTGAGGCGCGGGGGTCGTCGTCAAGCGTCACCCGAGTTGAGGTGCTGGCGAACTACACCGCCTTCCGCGATTTGAAGCGCGACATCGAACGAGCACAGGAGGAAAAGTAAATGAGCGAGCTGTCTATCGGCCTGATCCTCCCGGACGTGCTGGGCACCTACGGCGATGACGGAAATGCGCTGGTGCTGCGGCAACGCGCGCGGATGCGTGGGATTGACGCCGAGATTGTCCCGATCAAGCTGGGCGATGCCGTCCCCACCGACCTGGATATCTACACCGTCGGCGGCGGCGAGGACGTCGCACAAACCATCGCGGTGGAGCATCTGATCAATGACGGCGGCATCAAAAAGGCAGCCGAGGCCGGGAAGCAGATCCTCGCGATTTGCGCGGGCTTCCAGATCTTCGGCAATTCCTTCCGCGCGGGCGGACGCGACGTCGCAGGTCTCGGCCTTGTCGACTGCACCACCGATTCACTCGAGTCGCGCGCGATCGGCGAAATCTGCACGCTCGTCGATCCCACGAACGGTTTGCTTGACGACGTCGACGCCAGCCCACTGACTGGCTTCGAAAACCACATGGGTCGCACGACTCTGGGTGCCGATGCGAAGCCCCTTGGTCGGGTTGTCCGTGGTGTGGGCAATACCGGCCCGGAAGTGGAGCAGGCGGACTCCGGGATTGCTCCGGGAGTGGACGTTTCTGCACTCACACCGACCGGTGACGCCGAAGGCGCGGTGCAGGGCTCGATTATCTGTACCTACCTGCACGGACCTGTGTTGGCTCGCAATCCGCAGCTGGCTGATCTTTTGCTGGCCCGCGCTACCAACCAGGACCTGTCGAGCCTGGCTCCGCTAGACCTCGAGGTTGTGGATAAGCTGCGCGAAGAACGCATCCTGTCCAAGCCGCGTCCGAAGAGCGAGCGCTAGTTTTGTAGTTTCGCGCGCGGCCGGTTGGCGAGCCTAGACCTTCAGCCGGCCCGTCAGCGCGCGGGACAGGGTGAGTTCATCGACGAACTCCAAGTCACCACCGAGCGGCATGCCGGAGGCCAACCGAGTGACCTCGAGATCCGGGAAGTCCCGCAGCAGCCGGGCCAAATAGGTCGCGGTTGCTTCGCCCTCGGTGTTGGGGTCAGTCGCGATGATGACCTCGTGGATTTCTGGGGGTTGGGTCTCGTCGACGTCGTCAAGCACGCCTGCGATACGTTGCAGCAGCGTGCGGATATTGAGCTCGTTCGGACCGATGCCGCCGAGCGGATCGAGCGCCCCGCCGATCACGTGGTAGCGACCGTTGTACTCCCCCGTGCGCTCGATGGCCTGGATATCGCGCGCCTCTTCCACGACGCACACCAAACCGCGGTCGCGACGTGTGTCCGAGCAGTACTGGCACACGTCGGTTTCCGAAATATTGCCGCAGACCCGGCAGAATTGCACACCCTCGCGCACCCGACCAAGCGCGGATTGGAGCCGGCCGATGTCCTCCGGCTCCGCCTTCATCAGGTAGAAAGCGATACGCTGAGCTGACTTCGGGCCGATGCCCGGCAGGCGCGAGAACTCATCAATGAGATCTTGGAGTGGTCCTTCGAACAATGATAATTACCTACAAATACTGGTCTGAAACGCTAATTTAGAAACCGAGGCCACCGAGACCGTCGAAGCCCTGGGACAGCGGGCCCATCTTCTGCTCCGCCAGCGACTGCACCTTAGCGGTAGCGTCCTGGAAAGCAGCGAGAACCAGGTCCTGCAGCCCGTCGACGTCCTCCGGGTCAACGACCTTCGGATCAATGGCGATGTCCGTGACCTCGCCCGAGCCCTGCATAGTCACCTTGACCAGACCGCCGCCGGCCTCACCGACGATGGTGGAAGCGACGATCTCCTGCTGAGCTGCCTGCAGCTGTGCCTGCATCTGCTGTGCCTGCTGCAGAATTGCGTTCATATCTGGCTGAGTCATAACTAATGTTCCTAACTATTGTGCTCTTTACGTGCTGATTTGTAGTTACGCGCACGCTTCTAAGGCTCATCGCCCATGCTTTACGACGCGCATCGCCGCCCCATTCTAACGGCTCTAGCGGTCTTCTAGCGGTTTGGCTCCCAGCTCCTTTTCCAGCATCTCCATGACCACGTCCTTTAGCGAGCGGTGATCGAGAGACCCGACCTCGTTCGCGGCCTCGAAGTACTCGGAGGTGTCCTCTTCGTAGTTGTTGTCCTGCGGGGTTTGGGGAACCGGGTTGTAGTTGGTGTTGGCGTTGGAGTTGTAGTTGGACGGGTTGCGCGAACCGTAGCTCTCTGCGCCCTCTGCGCCCTCTGGTGGAGCGAACTCCTCCATCGGCTCTGGTGGCAGTGGGACGCCGCCGAAGCCCGAATCCTGATTGGCCTGGGCCTGAGCGTTCGCTTGGGCATTGGCCTGTGCGTTTGCCTGTGCCGCGCGCAGGAATGACTGCGGCTGGTTTGGCTGCTGCGGCTGTTGCTGGGCCGGGTTCGGGTTCGGTTGAGCTGGCTGGCTTGGTTGGCTTGGCTGATGTGGCTGTGCCGGCTGGTCGTGACCTGCCTGCTGTCCCATCGCAGCACGCTTGGCGGCTTCGATTTTGGCACGGCGCTCAACAACGGATGCGTATGCCGACGACCGCTGCGGGCGCGGTGCTGGCTCTGACTGCGTCTGCTGTTCCTGCTGTACCTGCTGCTCAGATGTCTCTGGTTGCGCTGGTGCTGCGGGTGTCGGTGCAGGGGCGGTGTCGTTCGGCGAGGACGAACCTCTTGACGACGAATCATCCTCCCCGGAACCACCACCAGTAGCTGTTGAACGCGGTGCGCGCGGGCGCGTACCGACGACACAGTGCACCTGGCCGTTGAAGCCCGTCACCTGCTTCACGGCAGTGGATAGTGCCTGAGCGTAATCAGGCGTATTGAGCCTGGTAGCGAGCGCTCCTGTGCTGTGTCCAATGACGAGCGTGTCGTTTTCGACATCGAGCGGTACCGCCTGCTCGGCCAGCACGCGAATGGGGAACGCATGCTGTCCGTCGACAGCCGCAAGGATGTCCTGCCAGTGCTCGCGGATTTTCTCGATACCGGCGGGTGCAGGTTCGGGCTCCGGCTGTGGTGTTGGTTCCGGTTGCGGTTGCGGTGCTGGCTCTGGTGCTTGCTGAACTTGCGGTGCCGGCTGCGATTCCGGTTCCGGCTTGTGAACAGGCTGCTCGGGCTGTGGGGCCTGAGTTGGCTGTGTCGACTCGGCTGATTGAGCTGGCTGGACTGGCTGCTCAGGCTGTGGCGCCTGAGTTGGCCGTTCAGAGTGGGTTGGCGAGGCAGAGACAACTGGCTCCTCCTCGACAATCGACATCGAGCCGCCTTCCCCCTCACGCTCGCGAGTCTGCTGCTCACGCTCTTGCGCAAGCTGCGCCCGAGTCTGCTGCTCGCTGATGCGGGCATGCTCCGCCATCTTCCGACGGAACTCACGAATCTTCTCTGCCTGAGCTTCTTCCTCGGACATCGGCTGCTCAGCCGATTCAGGCTGCTGCGGTTGTTCGGCCTGCTGAGACTGTTCAACTGATTCGGCCGGCGTAGCCTGCGTAGGCTGTTCAGGCTGCGTAGGCTGTTCAGCGGTCGCAGTAGATGCTTCTGGTGCAGGCTGCGGCTCAGTTACCGACTCCTGCGACACCGGTGCCGCTGGTGCAGACTGCTGCTGAACAGGTTCCGGCTGAGCCTGAGGCTGCGACGCCGCCTGCCCAGCACGACTGCCCTGGGCCTGCGCCCCCTTCTTACGCTGGGCATTCCGCTGGCGCCATGCCTCACGAGCCGACTGGCCAGACTGCATCGGCGAAGCATCGGTCTCAGCCGCACCCGACCCCGGCGCCGCGGCGGAAGACACCGGTGCCGCTGCGGGGGTTGCGGCCCCCGAGCCGTCGGCAAGCGCGGGCCTGCCGTGTTCCAACGCCTCTACGCGCTGCAGCAGCGACTCCACGGAGTCTTCGGTGGCGGGCAGGAGCATGCGCGCGCACAGGACCTCGAGAAGCAGGCGCGGCGAAGTCACGCCGCGGAAGTGACGCAGGCCGTCAGAGAGCACCTGCGTGAAGCGCGTCAGGGTAGCCGGGGGAATTGTCCCGGCCTGCTCCAGGACACCGTCGATTTGGCTCTCCGGAATCTCCACCAAGCCCTGCTCCAGCGCATTCGGCACTGCGGACAGCACCAGCAAATCACGCACCCGGCCAAGCAGATCCGAGGCAAACCGAGCCGGATCCTGGCCCGACATAATCACACGCCCGACCACGCTAAACATGGCCGCGCGATCGCCTGCCGCCAGCGCCTCAATCGCATCCGTGATGATCACGCTGTCAGTGACACCGAGAATGGCCGCAGAAGTTTCATAATCCACACCATCGGTGCCGGAACCGGCAATGAGCTGATCCATAACCGACAGCGAGTCACGCGGCGAACCGCCACCGGCCTGGATGACCAGCGGATACACGTCCGGCTCTACCCGCACACCCTCGGCCGTGACCACACGCTCAAGCAGCCCGCGCATATCCGGCGGAGTCAACAACCGGAACGGGTAGTGGTGCGTACGCGAACGAATCGTTGGCAGCACACGCTCCGGCTCCGTGGTCGCAAAAATGAAGATGAGATGCTCCGGCGGCTCCTCCACAATCTTCAACAGCGCATTGAAACCCGAGGCGGTAATCATATGCGCCTCGTCAATAATGAAGATGCGGTAGCGCGACTCCGCCGGCTGGAAGATAGCCTTTTCCCGCAGCTCACGCATATCTTCCACACCGTTGTGGGAAGCCGCATCCAGCTCAATAACGTCCAAATTGCCCGGACCACCCGGCGCCAACGCACGACACGACGCACACTGGCCACACGGCGTCGCCGTCGGCCCCTCCGCACAGTTCAAACTGCGCGCCATAATGCGCGCCGACGAAGTCTTGCCACAGCCACGCGGCCCGGAGAACAAATACGCATGGTTAATGCGGTTGGGACGCCCCTGCGCATCACGAGATTCCAACGCCGCCGACAGCGGGTCAGTTACGTGCCGCTGCCCCACCACTTCGGCGAACGATGCCGGACGATACTTCCTATACAGAGCCACGTGCTCAGCCTACCTTCCACCCCGGACCGGCTAGTTCGAACCCTCCTGGGAAACAACCGAATCACGGCACCAATCCCGCAGGTCAGCATCCACTTCGGCCAACTTCTGCATCAACGCCTGCGGACCCTGCTGCTCATAAAACACCAGCTCCGCATCCGTAATTGGCACCAGCTGCGTCATCGTGGTCATGCGCCCCTGCGGCGACTCCACATCGCCCTCATGCAGGCTGATTTTGCCCGGCATCTCGGACACATTCGGCACCCCGTCGCTCCACACATACGGCACCGTGCACAGCACGTGTGCCACGGTAAAGGCCGCGCTTGACGACGACTCCCCTACCTCGGCCACCTGATCGGCAGCCAGCCGCACCGCATTCGGAATAACACGGCCCGGAATTGGCGACAGGAACTCCGGTTCTTCCTCCACCAGCGCTCCCGCGGCCGCGACCATGGTGGCCACGGGAAAATCAGCGTATGCGACGGAGAAGAGCTCCACGCGGATATCCGTCTTTGCTGCGCCGGTCAGACCACAGTAGTTGCGGCCCAACTCCACGGTGGCGGCTGCCGTTTCCGGACGACGCTCGTTCGCTTGGCCGTCCGGCCCGTCGTAAAGCGAGAACTCAGCGACCCGAAGCGGAGCCGAATCGTGTTCCTGCCCGTGCCGACCACTGGCCGGCAGCTCCGTCACATACTCGCTGACCTGGGGTTCTGCGGGGAAAAGCCCGGAGATCCAAAACTTCGTCTCTTCGAAGTTCATATAGTCCTATCCCGACCTACCTGGCTTACTTGGCCTACGCAGTCGCCTTCTCAGCGGCGGCGAGCAGCACACAGGTAGCGACGCCATCCATAGCAACCTCGAGCTCCTCCATCGGAGGCAGCGACGGTGCCAGGCGGATATTGCGATCATTCGGATCCTGCTTCAGCGGGAAGGAAGAACCAGAACCGGTCAGCGCAATGCCAGCCTCCTTAGCCAGCTCCACCACGCGACGAGCAGTGCCATCAACCACGTCGAGGTTGATGAAGTAACCGCCGGCCGGCTTCGACCACTCTGCCACGCCGTACTCCGTCAGGCGCTCATCTAGAATCTGAAGAACCTTCTCAAACTTCGGAGCCAGCGAACCTGCATGACGGCGCATCTGCTCGCGCACACCCTCCGCGTCACCGAAGAACTTGGCGTGAGCCAGCTGGTTGACCTTGTTCGGGCCAATGCCGCGGATACCAGCGTGCTTGAGGTAATCCTCCAAGTTGGCGTCCGAGGAAGCGTAGAAAGCAATGCCAGCGCCTGCGAAGGTGATCTTCGAAGTCGAGCCGAAAGCCCACACGCGGTTCGGGTTACCGGCCTCTTCCGCCCACTTAATGACGTTGTGAATCTCCGGGAACTCATCCGTCAGCGTGTGAACCATGTAGGCGTTATCCCACATCAGACGGAAATCCGGAGCGGCGGTCTCCATTTCAACCAGACGGCGGCAGACCTCAGCGCTGTAGGTCACACCCGTCGGGTTGGAGAACATCGGGACATTCCACATGCCCTTAATCTGCGGGTCGGAGGCAACCAGCTTCTCCACGACATCCATATCCGGACCGTCTTCGTTCAACGGCACCTGAATCATTTCAATGCCGAAGTGCTGCGTAATGGAAAAGTGCCGGTCATACCCCGGAACCGGGCACAGCCACTTCAGCACCGGCTCCTCGTTCCACGGGCGCTCCGAGTCGACGTTGCCGAACTGCATGGCCCACGAAATCAGGTCAAACTGGATGTTCAGGCTGGAAGCATCCTGCGCCAGGACGTTTTCCACCGGCAGATCCAGCAGTTCCGCCCAGATAGCGCGGATATCAGTAATGCCTTTGGCGTTGCCGTAATTGCGGACGTCCTCCCCAGAAGCCGAAATGTAATCCGGCGCTGGGAGACCCAGCAGGGCGTTTGCGAAATCAAGCTGCTCCGACGACGGCTTACCACGAGTCAAATTCAGTGCGAGATTACGGGACTTCAGTTCCTCATATGCCTTCGCAAACTCATCCTTGTGTGCCGCCAACTGCTGAACATCGAAGGAATCCACGGCCATGGTGTACGCACCCTCCCAGGTATCGGACATAAGTTAAAACCTGACAAAACTGGCACGGAAAGCTTTTTTCCCCGCGCCGCATCCGGCTTTGCAACCAAGTGTAAGGCATACCCCGGATTGGGATTTCTACAACTTCCCCGACAGCGCATCCAGACGCTGCTTACTCGGCCCCTCCAAGCCGATAATTTCTACCTCTTTGCCCCGGTCAGCAAACTTGACCCGCACCGAATCCAGCGCCGCCACCGTGGAGGCATCCCAAATCTCAGCCTCCGACATATCGATGACAATCCGCTGCGCAGGATCGGTGTAGTCGAATTGGTACACCAGGTCGTTACTGGAGGCGAAGAACAACTGACCCCGCACCTTGTACGTCCGGGAGTGGGCGCTGGAGTCGTCGTCAAGCACGTCAATCCTGACCAGATGAGCGACACGGCGCGCGAACATCAGCGACGCCACGACCACGCCCGAAATCACGCCGATGGCGAGGTTATCCGTCGCCAGCGTGGCGATGACCGTCACCAGCATCACCGCCGTCTCCGAACGCGGCATCAGGCGCAACGTCCGCGGGGAAATCGAGCGCCAATCGACCGTGTCCACCGACACCACGACCATCACCGCAACCAGCGCCGCCATCGGAATCACTCCAACTGCAGAACTGAGCAGAAGGACCAGAATGAGCAGGAAGACACCGGAAAAGAGCGTCGTCAAGCGAGTGCGTCCCGACGATTCCTTCACACCCACCATCGTCTGACCAATCATCGCGCAGCCAGCGATACCGCCGAAGAAACCGCCCGCGATGTTCGCCACACCCAGCCCCCACGTCTCGCGGGTCTTGTCCGAATGCGTGTCGGTGATGTCGTCCACGAGCTTCGCCGTCATCAGCGATTCCATGATGCCGACAATCGCCACGCCCACCGAATACGGCGCAATCAGCTGCAGAGTCTCCCAGGTCAGGGGCACATTCGGGATCAGCAGCTGCGGGAGGGATTCCGGGAGCTCGCCCATATCGCTCACGTTCGGCACGCGCCAATCCGCCACCACCGCAACAAGCGTGACGACGAGCACAGTCACCAGCGGAGCCGGAATCGCGGTGAACACGCGGGGCAGGAACACCATAATCGCAATGCCCAGAGCGACCAGCGGATACACCAACCACGGCACATCGATGAGATGCTCCAGCTGTGCGGTGAAGATGAGGATACCCAGCGCGTTGACAAAGCCAATCATGACCGCGCGCGGAATGAAACGCTGCAGCTTAGCGATACCCAGCGCCGCAAAAGCAATCTGCAACACACCCGCGAGCAGCACCGTTGGAATGAGGTAATCCATCCCGTACGTCCGCGACAACGGCGCGACGACGAGCGCAACCGAACCAGCGGCAGCAGTAATCATGGCCGGGCGACCACCCGTAAAGGCAATCACGATGGCCATAATCACCGAGCTAAACAGCCCCACCGCCGGGTCCACGCCCGCCAAGATGGAAAACGAAATCACCTCGGGGATTAGCGCGAACGACACCGCCGCCCCGGCCAGCAGCTCGGTGCGCAGGCGCTTCGGTGAAGAAACTGCGAACCGGAAGGAGTCCCACACGCCCATTGGGGCTGGGGTTTCTCGAGTTTCGGGTGGTTCTGGTGTTTCTAGCGGTTCTCGTGTTGTCTGTGGTGGCACTCGCGTGTCGTCTGCATCGCTCATGCACAGTATTCTTCCAGACCAGCGAACGCGACCACTTGTGGCCAAGGTATTCACCTATCGATGCGCTGCAGCGTGGCCATAAGTGAATAGCTCATCGATAGGTGAAATGGCCTGGCCAATATCGCGGGGATAAGTGCCGAAAAACATCGATAGATCACAGGAAACCGCCGACAAGTGCCCGAAACCTGGCCATAAGTGCCAGAAGAACGCCGGGGATAAAAAAAAGGGGACCCCACGCACCCGTCAGAGCTCGCTGACCCTTGCTGCATTCCTGCCCTGGGGGAGTTCACGAGATGGACGCCACATGGGATCCGTGAAGACAGCCTACTACAGGCCCACGCAAAAAGTCACACTGCTAGCGCTCGCCGCACCGTTCAGCGAAGAACTGCCACACTAATCAGGGCGTTGCCACCACGGATTCGTCACCAGTTTCGTGACAGCATCCATGACAGCATCCATGACAGTTCCCCGCCTCCCCGCAGCCCCCGGCATACACTGCAAATCCGGGTTAAGTAAAGAAAAGTGTGTCCGCATGCCACCATAACCCCAGACCACACACCACAAACCACCAAAGAATAGCTCCCCGAAAGCTATTACCCACACCATCCCGCACCTCCGGCCACATTTGTGCTAACCGCACACCGGTTGGATTAAAGGATGA
>NZ_JBFLKW010000027.1:0-20464 GCF_040743205.1 Corynebacterium sp. 045007 | reverse complement strand
CAATGGGTTTGATGGCACTGTATTTCGTTCGGCGGGTTTGCTTCACTACTTCTCCTGGTCGAAAGTGGTGATGCATTCACCGCCTGAACCTACCACGCCTGAAGTGTCATAAACGCAGTCACTTTCTTCGCCGGAAATCCTGCAAACCGCCGACGGAGGGATGGGCAGGAACCGCGAAGCGAAGCTCAGCCGACCAACAGAGCTAGCATGCGGACTTTTACTTAACGTCCAACAGGTCGATGACGAAGACCAGGGTCTTACCAGACAGGAAGTGTCCTGCACCAGCCGGGCCGTAAGCTTTCTCCGGCGGGCAAATCAGCTCGCGACGACCGCCGACCTTCATGCCCGGAATGCCTTCCTGCCAACCGGCAATCAGGCCGTTCAGCGGGAACTCGATGGACTGGCCACGGTTCCAGGAAGAGTCGAACTCTTCACCGGTTTCGTAGTCAACACCCACGTAGTGGACCTCGACACGAGCACCCGGGGTGGCCTCCTTGCCGTCACCGACAGTGAGGTCGTTGATGACGAGTTCCGTCGGAGCCGGACCGGACTTAGCAGTGAGTTCTGGCTTGGACAAGACAATCTCCTATCACAGTTGGCTTTTTCACAGTTGGTATTCAGCCCAACGTAAATGGACCCAACTTAAATGGGGTTTCTTAGAATTCTAGGAAAAATAAAAGGCGCGTACCAACCTTTCGAAGGCTAGTACGCGCCTTTTCGCGTTTTCAACGCTGGACTTTTCTATGCTGAGTTACCTGCGAGGAACCCCCTACGCAGTAATCGCTAGAAACCTTAGCGCTGGTCGCGCGGAACGAAGTCACGCTCGGTCTCGCCGGTGTAAATCTGGCGAGGGCGGTTGATCTTCGATGCCGGGTCAGTGACCTGCTCGTTGAACTGAGCAATCCAGCCCGGGAGGCGGCCGATGGCGAACAGGACGGTGAAGAAGTCCGTCGGGAAGCCCATGGCGCGGTAAATCAGACCGGTGTAGAAGTCAACGTTCGGGTAGAGCTTGCGGGAGACGAAGTAGTCATCAGCCAGTGCAATCTCTTCCAGCTTCATAGCCAGATCCAGCAGCTCGTCGCCGCCGAGGTGCTGGAGCACCTCGTGAGCGGTCTTCTTAGCGATAGCTGCACGCGGGTCGTAGGACTTGTAGACGCGGTGACCGAAGCCCATCAGTCGGACGCCCGGCTCCTTGTTCTTCACGCGGTTCATGAACTCGGTTGCGTCGCCACCGTGGTTCTGCTGGATGTCCTCGAGCATCTCCAGAACAGCCTGGTTAGCGCCACCGTGCAGCGGGCCAGACAGAGCGTTGATACCAGCAGCGATGGAGACGAACATGGAAGCGCCGGAGGAAGCGACCATGCGGACGGTGGAGGTGGAGCAGTTCTGCTCGTGGTCAGCGTGCAGGATGAGCAGCTTGTCCAGAGCATCAACCACTACCGGATCAACCTCGTAGTCAGCGGTCGGGTAACCGAACATCATGCGCAGGAAGTTCTCGCGAGCGTTCAGGTTGTTGTCCGGGTACATGTACGGCTCACCCTTGGATGCGCGGTAAGCGTATGCAGCCAGCATCGGGACCTTAGCCATCAGGCGAACCGCAGCCAGGTTGCGCTGCTCTTCGTTCAGCGGATCCAGCTCGTCCTGGTAGTAGGAAGCCAGGATGTTGACCGAGGAAGCCAGGGTCTGCATCGGGTGTGCGCCACGCGGGAAGATGCTGAATGCGCGACGGAAGTCCTCGTCCAGCAGGGTGTGGTGACGAATGTCGTGGTTGAACTGCGCAAGCTCTTCCTCAGACGGAAGGTGGCCGTGAATCAGTAGGTAGGAAACCTCGTTGAAGGTAGCCTTCTCAGCCAGCTGCTCAATCGGGTAACCGCGGTAGCGCAGGATGCCGTTACCGCCGTCGATGTAAGTGATCTTGGACTCGGTAGAACCGGTGGCGGTGTAGCCCGGGTCAAAGGTGGTCAGTCCAGTTTCCTGGAGCATCTTGCCCAGTGCAATACCGTCGTTACCCTCGGTTGCCTTGACGATGTCCATCTCGAACTCGCCGCCCGGGTAGTGGAGTACAGCCTTGCCGTCTTTAGTAGCCACAACTTCCCTTTCACAGAAAAATTCTTCTTAACGACTCCAGAGTGCGGGGGAAGCAGGCACAGCGGAAAACAGCATGCTGCCTCCCAACTCCACGCCACCCCTTCGGGGTCGCATTGTTTTCAATGATTCAATTATGCGCGACATTTGCGTTCCATTGCATCTTGCCCAGTGAAAAAAGTTTGCTTAGTTCACATCGACCGTGTCGTAACCATAAAGAACCGACACCTGCAGTGGATTAGAACACACAATATCAAAGAGTGTGAGCAGTGCAACACCCTCTACCCCATTCGGGCAGCCTGGGCTTACCCAATCTTGACCCCTCTTTACCCCGAAATGCAAATGGAAAAACGGGTTTATTACGTTGTCACTGCTTATTTACTAATCAGGAGGTCAGGAGCACATTCAACAGCCAATGTCTTTAAAAGTTCAAAAGCCATCGAGTCGACGCCCGAAAACACATCGACTAAATCCACAATAATTCACCCCTCGCCGCCCGCCCGAGGCCCCACACCGCCAAGTTTTCAGCACCAACAAAACTGGAAAAAATTCTTCGCAAACTTTGCAAATACGCCAATCCACCCTGTTTTGTTATGCAAAGTACGGAAGCGGGGGCAATTGAACCCCACCCTTTTGCTATAAGTACCCCCGATTACCGCTAGAGTTTGAAGACAACGGCTGTATATCAAGCTTCACTTTGAATGCACTTTGAAAGGTTGCGCCTCATATGAGCGATCAATTCCCAGTCCTCCCTGAAGAGTTCCAGCCCGGCGACGGCCGCTTTGGCTGCGGCCCGTCGAAGGTTCGCCCGGCACAGATTCAGGCAATCGTTGACGGCGGTACCTCTATCATGGGTACCTCCCACCGTCAGCCGGCAGTGAAGAACGTTGTTGGTGAGGTTCGCGAGGGTCTGGCTGAGCTCTTCCAGCTTCCGGAAGGCTACGAGATAGTCCTGTCCCTCGGCGGCGCAACCGCTTTCTGGGATGCTGCCACCTTTGGGCTCATCGAGAAGAAGTCGGCTCACCTGACTTACGGTGAGTTCTCCTCCAAGTTTGCCAAGGCCTCCAAGATGGCTCCGTGGCTCGACGCTCCGCAGATCATCGAAGCAGAGCCAGGTTCCGCACCTGAGGTTGTCGCTGGTGAAGAGGGCGTTGACCTCATTGGTTGGGCTCACAACGAGACCTCCACCGGCACCATGGTTCCGGTCACCCGCCCGGCAGGTTCCGAGGGCCAGCTCGTCGCCATCGATGCCACCTCCGGCGCCGGTGGCCTCCCCGTCGACATGTCCCAGGCTGACGTCTACTACTTCTCCCCGCAGAAGTGCTTCGCTTCCGACGGCGGCATCTGGTTGGCTGCGATGTCCCCGGCCGCCATCGAGCGTATTGAGAAGATCAATTCTTCCGACCGCTTCATCCCGGCCTTCCTGAACCTACAGACTGCCGTTGACAACTCCCGCAAGAACCAGACCTACAACACCCCGGCCGTCAGCACCTTGCTGATGCTGGTTGATCAGGTCAAGTGGATGAACGCCAACGGCGGCCTCGACGGCATGGTCGCTCGCACCACCGAGTCCTCCTCCCACCTCTACAACTGGGCTGAGAACCGCGCGGAGGCAACTCCGTTCGTCACCGATGCTGCGAAGCGCTCGCTGGTCGTCGGCACCATCGATTTCGAGGACAACATCGACGCCGCACAGATTGCCAAGGTTTTGCGCGCCAACGGCATCCTCGACATCGAGCCGTACCGCAAGCTGGGCCGCAACCAGCTGCGCATCGGTATGTTCCCGGCCATCGACCCGGAGGACATCCGTCGTCTGACTGGCGCTATCGACTGGGTTCTGGACAACGGCTACGCTGCCAAGTAATAGCAGGGCAGCTAGCAGCAAGGCAGCTGCCAAGTAGCAGTATGGCCGCTGCAACGTAACGCCAAATTGGTCGCAGAGCAACCGCCATTTACCGGCCTCAGCCGCTTAACTCCCGCGCCACGCGCAAGGGCATTGCCCCATTTGTCCGTGACGCGGGAGTTTTGTCGTTTACCATGATTAGTGAGCATTACTTATAACGTCGACCAACAAGGAGGTTCTCGCATGAGGGAGCTGAAGCCCGTTCTGGACGGCGATGTGACCGATTCACTGATTCTCGTTCCCGCTGATATCACCGAGCAGGAACGGCAGGAGGGACTTCGCTTCACGCTGCCTCTCGACGAGAACCTGCGCACTTTCCTGGTCGAGCACTTCGAGCTCGCCGATGCCACTGGTTCCCCTGCTGTAGCTGATTCCGCATCGCTTGCCGACGGATCCAGCGCCGCCACCGCCACTGCCAGCGGTAGCTCTGGGGAGAGTGCTACCGCAGAGAGGGGCTCCACCGACGGAAGTTCCACTAGTGGCAGCACAGCGGAAGCCACCACCGCAAGCGGCGACGCGGCCGAAGGCAGCGAGGCGGCCGGCAACTCCGCTACGGCAGGCGGGGCACCGAAGAAGACTCCAACGGCACCGAAGCCAGTTCTGGAAGAGCCCCGCGTAGTTTTGTCGCCGCGCGAGATTCAGGATCGCATTCGCAGCGGCCAGACGGTGGAGGAGCTCATTGAGTACAGCGGCATGCAGCCGCGCAAGATTGAGTCCTTCGCCTACCCGGTGCTTGCGGAGCGCGCACGTATTGCGGAGCTCGGCAAGCAGTCGAAGCCACGTCGCATTGATGGCCCGGCCAAGTTGTCCCTGTGGGAGATTCTCGCCACCGCTTTTGCCGCCCGTGGCCAGGAACTCGCCGATGCCTCGTGGGACGCCTACCGCGACCCGAGTGGACAGTGGATTGTGACGGTTACTTGGAATGTCGGCCACACCACCAACGTAGCTGAGTGGAGTTACCAGGCGGAGGGACTTTCCGCGCTCACCATTGCTCGCAATGAGCTGGCAGCAGAGCTGATTGACCCCGACTTTGCCCGCCGCAACCGAGACTTGGCTCCGCAGGCCAATCGAGCTGCTGATACCGCGGATACCTCTGAGATGCCAGCCGCATGGCAGTCTTCGGCGGAGCCGCAGCGAGGCCACGGGGAGCAGGATGTTCCGTCGCAAAGCGATGCCGCCGACGACGATATTGACGAGGCGGAGTTCTTGCAGCACCCGGACGCGGAGCAGCCGAAGCGCAAGAAGAAGACTGTCATGCCGTCGTGGGAGGATGTGCTACTCGGCGTACGTCCGAACGGCCCGAAGAAGTAGGAGTTTCCCTCGACAATGAGCTCCATGACCAGTGGCAACGCTTCTGATTTCGAATTCTCCGCGATTCGCCGCGGTGTAGTCACGATTTGGTTTATCAGCACCAATGACCCTGCTGCGACCCTGGAGACAGGTGTTCAGCATGACCGCGGTTTCGGGCGTCGTTTCCTAGCTCTCTATGACTCGACGTTGCCGGTAACACCGATTGGTGATTTCCCGCTCAACCGCTCGGCGGAAACCGGTGACGGTGAATACTACATCGGTGGATTTGAGGGCGTTGCCGTACTGCAGACGGTTCTCGATGATGTCTCGCAGCTGTCCAAGCTGTCGCCTCGTCTGCGCCAGGAGATTGCCGCCACGGACGTCTACGCGAGTGTGTCGAATAAATCCACGGGCTTCGGTGCCTTTGCGCATTGGCACGATGGTGAGCTCAAGCGTGCTTTCTCCGCTACTCGCTACCGCACACTGGAAGACATCGGTCTTCCCTGCCCCGCAGAGGGCAGCTTCTGGGCGGGCAAGCACCGCCCGCTGCCCGATGCTTTCGAAGGTACGGGTTCACGTCCACGCGAGGGGGTCGGTTTGCCGTTCGTTCCGGCAGAGCTTGCCGACGCCGTCATCACCGACTGGCTCGGATTCGACCCGCATTCGCCCGCTACCGATATCCCTGTGAGTGGTTTTGCGGTGGATGGCCGTCGTGCGGCTCCCGGGGCTTCGTATTCGACGTCTCGTAGTCCACGCGGGCTAATGGGTGAGCCGGGTTCGTCCGAGTCTGGCGCAGAGCTTGACCGCGCCTACGACGACTACGAAGTTCACAACGCAGAGCCGAACCGAGACTTTCTGGAGGAGCTCAGTCGCTTTGGGGCTAAGGCCAAGAACTTCGCTGGCCGCACCTGGCAGCGGGCGCGAGGCAAGTTCGGGAAATAGTTTCTACCGCCCTGCGCGCTGCGACTGAACGCGCAGTCGCTCGTAGAACGCGATCGCCGCGGAGGTAGCCACATTCAGGCTGTCAGTTCCCGGTGACATGGGAATGCGAGCACGCACATCGGTGGCTGCCATCGCGTGCTCGGTAAGCCCCTGCCCCTCAGCGCCAACGAGAATCGCGACCTTGTCCGTGTCCATGGCATCCCACAGGTCCACCGTGCCCGCAGGGGTCATCGACACCACGCGGAAGCCCTGCTCTTTGAGCTGGTCCAGGCTTCGCTGCCAGGTGGTCGTAGTACCGGGCAGAGTCGCAAATGAGACTGTCAGCACATGCCCCATGGAAACGCGCACGCTGCGGCGATACAGCGGATCGGCGCAGGCCGCGCCGAAGACGACCCCATCCACGCCCATGCCCGCCGCGTTACGGAACAGGGCTCCGATGTTCTCGTGGTCACCGACTCCCTCCATCACGGCCAAGGTGGTGGCTCCGCTCAGAACTTGGTCCACCGATAGCTCCGGCGCGCGGTCAGCGGTGGCCAGAAGGCCGCGGTGAAGATCAAATCCGGCCGCTGCGGCCAGAACCTCGCGGTCGAGTTCAAACCAGGGCACTGTTTCCGCAACAGCGGCCTCGCTCGCGGTCAGTCCGTCGGCAAGCGATGCGAGCTTCTGGCGAGTACCAAAGACTGCGCGGAGCGGAAAGCGTGAGCGCACTAACCGCGGCACAATGAGCGTGCCTTCGGCGATGACCAGCCCCTTCCCACCGGGCAAATCGGGGCGGGAATCGGACTTGTTGAGGTTGCGGATGTCATCGAGACGGCTGTCTGCGGGATCGTCGACGACGATGGGCGCAAAGCGTTCGAGGGATGTGGTGGTACTCATGGAAACTCTTTAGCCGCCCAGCAGAGCGGTGAACGGATCGGCGGCGAAGTAGATGATGAACAGGCCGGAGACAATCCACATCAGCGGATGCACGGACTTGGCACGACCCGAGAAGATAGCCATCGCAGCAAAGGTGATGAAACCGATGCCGATACCATTTGCAATCGAGTAGGTAAACGGCATGGTGACAATAGTCAAAAATGCTGGCAGTGCGATGTCGAAACGGGTGAAATCAATCTCGGTAATCTGCTCGATCATCATGGCACCGACGATGACCAGCACTGGCGCGGCAGCCTCGATGGGCACGATTTCATAGAGCGGGGTGAAAAACATCGCCGCCAGAAAGAGGATGCCGGTGACAATGTTGGCAAGGCCAGTCCGTGCACCATCGGCGATGCCCGCTGCGGAGTCCACAAAGACGGTGTTCGACGAGGAGCTGACTGCACCACCGACAATGGCACCGGTGCCTTCGACAACCAGTGCGCGCTTCATGTCCGGCAGCACACCGTCTTCATCGACAAGTGCGGCCTGCTTGCCCAGACCAGTCATCGTGCCCATGGCATCGAAGAAGTTCGCCAGGACCAAGGTAAACAGCAGCATGGTGGCGCTGAGGGCACCGACGCGGGCAAAGGATCCGAAAAGATCCACAGCTCCAACGAGGGACAAGTCCGGCATGCCGCCTACGCGGTCCGGCAGAGTCGGTACCGCGAGATTCCAACCGGTCGGCACTGGCTTGCCATCAGCGAAGGAGGGGCCCGCATCCGTCAAGGCCTCGACTGCGAGCGCAATGATGGTATTCAGCACGATGCCGATGAACAGGCCACCTGGAATATTGCGGACAACCATGATGCCGCAGATAATCAGCCCGAGGACGAACACGGCGGTCGGCCACGAGGCAATCTGACCATTGATGCCGAGCTGCACCGGGACAGTCGTGTCAGCGGCATCGGGAATACGGCGAACCAGGCCACCGTCGACCAGACCAATCATGGCAATGAATAGGCCGATACCCACACTCATCGCGGCCTTCATATCGGACGGAATCGCGTGGAAGACAGCTGTGCGGAATCCGGTCAGCGCTAGCAGCACGATAATCACGCCGTCCAGCACGACCAGCCCCATCGCTTCTTCCCAGGCCAGCCCCTCGTTAGCAACGAATGTCACGGCAACCAGGGTGTTGATGCCCAGGCCCGTCGCAATGCCGAAGGGGTACTTGGCAAAGAGACCAAAAGTAATGGTCATGACACCCGCGGCGAGCGCGGTGACAGCGGCGACCTGCGGTATCCCCAAGCTATTGCCGTTGACATCCTCGATATTGCCAAGGATCAGCGGGTTGAGCAGAATGATGTAGGCCATCGCGAAGAAGGTCACTACGCCACCGCGAATCTCGGTCACGGTCGTCGAACCGCGCTCCGTGATGTGAAAATAGCGGTCCACTGCCGAAAGATGGCTCCCCTTCCGTGCAGGCTTGGAGTCCTTCGCCTCATCTGAGGATGTTGCAGAGGTGGACGTACCTTTGTCCATTTTTTATGCCTCTCTAGAGTCTCTTTATTATCCGTGTCACGTGTTTATCCGTGTCAGAGCGGAATTATTGTGCCGAAATCCGTAACGGTGCAGTCTCTGGGGCCACAGTGGTGTCGAAACTGCACCTTCTTCGTCATCGTGTTTGCCTAGGTGGAAAGCTACAGGTGCGAATCCTGGTAGGGTTCCGCCACCGGAGCGCCCTGCCCCGTTACTTCCGGGATGGCTGAGTGAGCACCGCAGCCGTGGTCAAAGCTTACGGCCGTGGCATCGAATGTCCATTCGTTGACGCACACACCCCAGTTCTTACCGAGCGGCCCGGTCAACGGAACCATAAAGGCGCAGGTTCGGCAGCGATGCAATGCTTCCCGAGCGAAGTCACTCTCGGGGCCGGTATCGCCCTCTTCCCAGCGCTGCTCGGTATCTTCCACACCACGCGCCGACAAGGTGCGGGTCTGCAAGTCATCGCCGTCGAGTCGCTCATCTCCCACTGCAGCCGGCAACAGATCGCGCGGACCGAGGTCACCGGGGCGCAGCCGCTCCTCGTAGGGCACCCATTCAGGCGCCTGCAGCGCGGTTTCGCCAGGAACAAGAGCTACTTCACTGACCGTCGCCTGTTGAGTACCCGGCGCGCACGCGACCACCACATGCCACTCCCAGCCCCTGTATCCGGGCAGGTCAGCCGCAAAACGATGCACCGCAACGCCCTCGCCTACGACACTTACACCGGTGTGCGCGCCGGCAGGCCCCTCCCCGAGCTCTTCAATCGCGGTACGGGCAGTGTCGACCGCCTGGTGATTCATCACCTTCCCCCGTCGGCGGCTGTTTCGGGAACGTCGTCGATTTTCAGTCACGTTTCCTATCCTAGAGTGAAGCTATGGACAGATTCCCGTCGGGCGACGCAAAACTCGCCCGCCCCTTCCACTCATCACGCTTTACGACGGCCCGAGCTGCCATCCTCTCCGTGACAACTGCCGCCCTATTGGCCGGTTGTGCGGCTGAAACTGGTTCAGGTGGCAATCCCTCAGGCGAGGCCCCTTCTAGTGGCGCTAGTGCGGACTCGAACTCCGGCACCGCCCCAAGGTCGACTTCGGCATCGGTTAATCCCTCCGAGCTGGTCGGTGCCGATAAGGTGCCGGGGCTCGGTGACGTTCCGACACTGAAACTGGCCATCGAGCAGTCCTATCCTGTTTTGGCTCCACCACTTCCCACGGAGAAGAATGTCGCTGCGCCTTTCGTCCAGGGCCTTGAGTTCGAACCCGATGGCTCTTTGTTGATGGGTACCGGCCTCTACGGCGAGTCCCAGATTTACCGATTGCCACAGTGGCTCGACAACTCTGCAGCCGAGCCGACCAACGTGGAAGATTTACAGCCTGAACTCTTCGGCGAGGGGATTACCCGTCATGGAGATACCGTGTGGCAGCTGACGTGGAAGGAAGGACGCGCCATTGAACGCGACGCGGCTACTCTCAAGCAGCGTCGCGAGGTTCCCTTCGACACCGAGGGCTGGGGCGCGTGCTCCTTCGAGGACACCATCGTGACCTCCGACGGCAGTGGCACCCTCACTTTCCGCGCCCCCGATGACCTCTCTTCCCAGCGTCAACTGCCCGTCACTGCAGCAGGTACAGAGACAACGTGGCTCAACGAACTCGAGTGCGTCACTGTCGACGGCGACGCAGCTCCGGACGAAGTGCCGGACGAAGCACCAGCGGACACGAGCGATTCAAACAACCAGAGCAACGCGGACGGACCAAACTCCCCGCAATCGCACCGCGAGATTTGGGCCAACGTGTGGCAGAGTCCATTCATCTACCGCATCAACCCGGAAGACGGAAAGGTCACAGGCATCGTCGATGCCACCGAACTCTTCCGCGACTTGTACGCGCAGCTCGCCCCGGCAGAGCAAAACAGTATTGATGTGCTCAACGGCATTGCACTAATGCCGGATTCTTCCTCCACCTCCCCCAATGGAACCCGTCAGTTCCTGCTTACAGGAAAGAAATGGCCCACAGCCTACCGTGTTACCGTGAGTGAATAGCAGTATCTGGCCCGAGAACGGCTAGTGTGACTGAACGTAGCTTCAATTCCGTTACGAATGTCGGGAAGTGAGAGTTGATGGGATCGAGTAGGCGCCGCTGGCAACAGAATAGTAAGGCGTTCATGGTTGTCGGCGCTATTGTCGTGGTGGGTCTTGTCGTCACCGGCATTGTCCTTGCTGTCAATAAGTGGACCAACCAGGCAATCGACGATCCTCACGCGCTGTCCATCGAAGTCATTCAAGACGGCGAAACCACAGAGGTTCTTCCCTACCGCGTCTGCGACCTCTTTGAGAAGAATGCCTGCACCACGACTGAGGCCAACGCCGCCAAGATTTCCCTGGGCGAGCAGGAGACAGCTGAGGTTAACGTCGGCTCCACTGTTGGCTCTAACTCTTGGACTCTGCAGCGTTTCTTCTCCGACGATGCGGTCAACTCCACCTCTCGCAAGGATCCGGGCGAAGCCACGACCGAGACCATCGCCGGCTCCGCAGCTGTTGCCGGAAAACGCACCCCACTCGGGGTCGTGGAGGTTTCCACCGCGCTCATCGGAAAGAACTCCGAGGGCGAAGAGACTACCTACGGAATTACTTGGTCGATCGTCAACGAACCGTCGTAAAGCACAGCAAAACGCCCGCTCACTGAGGTTATCCACCTTCGTGAGCGGGCGTTTTTCACATCTTCTACCGACTTACGAGTCCAGCTCGCGCGCGACCGCACGCAGGACTTCAGCCATCTGGTGGCCGTCCTTACGCTCCGGGTAACGCCCGTCGCGCAGGTCACGCTGCACCGTCGACTCCAGCATGGAAATCATGTCCGAAATCATGCCGTTGAGATCGCTGGGGCTGTGCTTCTTTGCTTGACGACGGGCTCCTGCGCCCCCACCTGCCCCGCCACGGCGGTGACGGGCACCGCGCGGTCCCTCGTCGAGCACCTTGATCCGGAGGGCCTGCGGGCCTGGGCGGCCGTCAGCGTAGTCGTACTCCAGGCGCTGACCAGTTACGAGTTCTTCCACGCCTTTCGGCAGCACGTTCTTGCCGATGTAGACATCTTCACCGTCCGGATTCGAAACGAAGCCAAAACCGCGATCCTTGTCGTACCACCTGACCTTACCGATGGGCACTTTCCACCTAACCTTCCCGTGCCCTGTGACTGGGGGCACTCAACCTCGTTCCCCTTGTGCAGCGGTGACTGCCCTTCGGGGTCTTCGGATCGGAGATGCAATTCTTCCGCATTTGCCACCGTCCTCGCACGCACAAACGGCCAGAGTTAGAGGCTCGCTCGGGGCGAGCTTGGCCAGACAGGACCGCGAGGATATGCCAGGCCGGGTGCTGTCTTAATGGTGTTCCTTTAATTAAGGTGCGACCAAAACAGGACGCACTCCAACCGGGAACACATTATTTATTACTGCTTACTAGTGCGAAGTGGCGGCAGCGGTAGCGGCGTGCATGTGCACGTCACCTCCGATTACCTAAAGAACTCAATTATACCCATAGATGGGGACATAAAGGGAAGACGGATCTGTGTGAAGCGAGCACTCTCGCGGATTGACGCACCGAGACGGCAACTAACTGCCAGCGTTGGTTCTTTATGGCTATCTCTTATGGCCATCCTTCTCAGTGCATGCGGCGCGCCAAAACCGGAAAAATAACAAGACGATAACGTGAGCTTTATCACAATTTGAAGTTTTAACTTACACAACACCAATAACAGTCACGTCTCTTACCTGCAGTTTCACCTACTTTTATGTATATTGCCCACCTGCGCTCAAAATTAAGAATCCGGCGATTCGCGTGACTATTTCGTTATCAACCGCTACGGTGTGCAATCGACGCGTTTAACGGACGAAGTCGCATAGATCGCCTTCATCTCACTCCAGTGCGATGACATCGGCCCGTTATCAATAACGTGAAGAACTTTCCATAAGAGTGAGATGGGGTTGCATTAGCCCCACTGGCGCCACAAAGAAAATCGACGAAAAGGAAATTTTCATATGGCTCGCCACGCAGCTAAGACCAACACCTTCGCTTCCACTTCGGCAAAGGTTGCACTGACCGGCGCAATCCTCGGTGCCGGTGCCGCTATCTTCGCACCGACCGCTTCTGCAGCTCCGGACTCCGACTGGGACCGCCTGGCACAGTGTGAGTCCGGTGGCAACTGGCACATCAACACCGGAAACGGCTACTACGGCGGCCTGCAGTTCTCCGCAAGCACCTGGAACGCTTTCGGTGGTAACGAGTTCGCTTCGACCGCTGATCAGGCTTCCCGCGAGCAGCAGATCTACGTTGCTGAGAAGGTCCTGGCTCAGCAGGGTTGGGGCGCATGGCCGGCTTGCTCCGCAAGCCTGGGTCTCTCCTCCGGCCCGACCGATCGTCCGCACCCGAGCCAGGGCTCCGCTCCTGTTCGCGCACAGGCCGCTCCGGCAGCTGCTGCTTCCGACTCCAAGGCTGACCTGGTTCAGCAGTTCGCTGACCGCCTGTCCAACGTCGACAGCCTGTCCGACGCTCAGGCACTCATCGCTGAGTTCCGTGCACTGACCGGCGAGGTTGAGCTCCCGCAGGAACTGGTCGCAGCCATTCCGTTCGACCTGTCGAAGCTGCAGGGTCTGATTTAAGACTTTCGAGCTAGCCAGCTCATCACAGTAGCCCCGAGGGTAATCCCCTCGGGGCTACTTTTTGCCTTCCCCAGATTGGCGGTGCCGACCCAACGCGAGTTAGTGACTGCGTTTATGACAAAAATGGCCCGAAAAATGGCTTGAAAGTGTCATAAACTTACACAGTTTCACATTTGCAGCCCGCATCCATGGGGCCATTCCGGTGGATTGGCCAAAAAACTGGGCTTGAATAAGCCCCCGCCCACTTCAAGCCCCCACTTCAAGCGCCCCTACTCAAGCCCCCCCCGCCCCGAGGCCACTGATGTGAAAACCCGCAGCCATGGCTGAACTAGCAGTCACGGCTGCGGGCCTCCAGCAGAAGTAGCTCTGCTAAGAATCTAAAAGATTACTTGTTAATCACCGTGGTCGGGTGCACGTAACCCAGAGTCTCCGGATCAACCGGGAACTCAATGTCGCCGAAAGGCGAATCTGCACCAGCGTGGTGAGCAATCAGTTCAGTAACAGCGTGCTGACCAGGCTCGAGGTCCTTCGGCCAGCCGGGATCGACATAGGATTTCTTTGCAACGTTAGCCATGCTGAGATTATCCCAAAAATTTTCTCCCCAGTCACCTTCTCCCCTCCTTAAATCTCACTAAAGTGGGGATTGTCATGACTAGCACCACCCCCTTTGCACTCTTTTCCGACTGGCTGGCAGGTCAACCAGACCAATTTGTGGGCACTATCCTCAGCAATCGCCCCGATGCGCTGTCGCCACCGCCGAAGTCTTCCCAGGTGCTAGCGGCAAGGCTCCAGCTCCGCGCTTCTGTCTCCCGCGCGCTGACCAGACTGCCCGCACTGGAGCTCGCCTGCATTGAGGCTGCCGCTGACCTCGGTGCCGACGCCGAACCCGTCACTGCGGACGCCCTCATCGACTACATTCTCGACTTACTCTCTCGAGCAGAGGTTCCCGCCAATCAACGGCCCACGGCCACGCATATTCGGACAAGCCTCGATACCCTGCGCGAATACGGCCTCATCTGGGGCAACGGCCCCGGCCCCCGCGGCACCTTCACCGGCAAGTCCACCCGCAAGAAGCCTCTGCCCTGGCAGGACTACTTCTGCCTCAGCGATGAGGTCGCCACCTCGTTGCCACCTGGCTGGTATCTTCTGCCCAATCCCGATGGCCCAAGCCGCAGTCAGCTACGCACGGCACTCACCGAGGTTACAGACAGACAGCAGCGGCTTCTGGACACCCTCGCCAACTCCGGAGGTCTCGGCGTTACAAAGGACGCTCATCCGGATGCCGACCCTTCGCTGCCGGTCCCAGCGCTCATCAACGCCGGCCTGCTCGAACGCATCGACGAGGGCACCGTCCGCCTGCCCGCCACCGTTCGCGCGCTTATGCGTGGAGTCGGGCTTGCCGACGACGACGTCCCCCTGCGCCCCGAAACCCCCGCTACCCACGTGATTGCCAGCGGTAACGACCGTGCTGCCGCCACTGCCTGGGAAACTTTGCGACAGGCGACTGACCTGCTGGACTTGCTGGGAACCGACCCCGCGCCGACATTGAAAAACGGTGTCATTGGAGTGCGGGAAACCCGCAGTCTCATCGAGGAGCTCGGCGTCGACATCTCGGAGTTGGCTCGCGGCGTGGCTAACCTCAGTGCAGCGGGGCTGGTTCATGTCGGCACTCCGCATCCGCTGCCACTGCATGACACCGGTGGTGACTATTTCGCCCCCACGCTGGCAGCCGACGGCTTCCTCGACGCCGACCTGGTTGACCGGTGGGTGAGTTTGACGGTCGGCACTCGCACTAGCGACGCAGCTCCCTGGCGGGTCGACCAGCTCAATGAGGAAGGCAAGCGCATTGCTCTACTCTCCCCACAAGCTCGGCTCTCCGGGGTACCGTCAATCCGGGAAATGGTGCTGGCCTGCTGTGCGCAGGTGGCGTCGTCGGCAAGCGACAACGACATCGTTGCTCTGACTGACCTGCGTGAATGCGCCGCCTACTACTACCCGATTACCAACGCGAGGTGCACGGACGAGACGCTCAGTGGCGTGGTCGACGAGCTGGTCGCCCTCGGCATCGTCGTGCGGGACCCGGGCGTGGAAACGATTTCCGTCGGCCTTAGCGAGGTCGGCAAAGCCATGGTCGCGCTCATCGAATCCGGTACCGCCGAGGCCTTCGACGATCTGCGTGCCGCCTGTAACAACCTCTTGCCGCCGGACGCCTCGTACCTGATGGTTCAGGCGGACAACACCATCGTCGTACCGGGCCCCGCATCCCCGGAGATGGAACGCATGCTCAGTTCGATTGCGCAGCTGGAATCTCCCGGCCTCGCCAGCGTCTACCGCGTGACCGAAGACAGCCTTCGCGATGCCCTCGACGCCGGCATCAATGCCGCCGATATCTCGGAGTTTCTTTCGCGCTACGCCGTCGGCGAGGTGCCGCAGTCCATTACCTATTTGCTTGACGACGTCGCCCGCCGCCACGGTCGTCTCCGCGGTGGCCCCGCAGCTTCGTTTATCCGCTGTGACGACCCGGCCCTGCTGGCCTCATTCCAGAGTCACCAGGCTGGGCAAAGCCTGGCGTTGCGGAAGATTGCCGAAACGGTGCTAATTAGCCAGGCCCCGCTTGCCCAGGTGATTGAGACCGCTAGAAATGCGGGCTTTTCCATCATCGCCGAAGATGCAGAGGGTTTGGTGCTGGATCTCGGTCTCGCTCCCTGCCGCATTGAGGCGCCAGCTCCGGTGCCCACTGCGCGTACAACGATGCCCGAACCGGAACGCATCAGCCAGGCGTTGACGGCTATTGCCGATGGCAACCGTGCTGCTGAGCACGCCGGTAGTTCCAGTGGCGCTACGGCCAGTGGCAGCACTGCTGGGGTCTCTGACTCGGCTGCGGATTCGACGACAGGTACGGGCACAGCTGCCGGTGCCAGCACTAGCACCGGTGGCACGAGCGACTACGCCTCCGGCACCGAAGCATTCAAGCTCCTGCAGCGCGCGGCTCGCCACGGTGACGACCTGTATTTGAGCTACGTTGACCGCAACGGCAAACCCGGCCGCAAGCGCGTGCGCCCAGTCACAGTCTCCGGTGGGCAGGTCGATGCAATCGACCCGGCCACCAGCCAAGTGCTGCGCTTCCTGCTGCATCGCATTACCGAAGTACATCCTGTCGACTAGGCGGCGGGCGCGCGGACCGTCGTAAAGCGATGCAGAAGCGAATGTGGCGGTTCGGGATGATTCGAGCCCGTGCCGCATCTTCTGCGTAATCGTGGCAGAATTGACCTTTAGCTTATTTTTGGTCGAATGTCTGCGAGGCGAGGAAATAATGGGTTTCGGTACGGGTCCGCTGATCGTCCAATCGGATAAGACGGTGCTGCTGGAGGTCGATAATCCGGAGGCGGATGCGGCACGCGCGGCGCTGGCACCGTTCGCGGAGCTCGAACGTGCTCCTGAACATGTGCACACCTACCGCATCACCCCGCTGGCGCTGTGGAATGCCCGCGCCGCCGGTCACGACGCGGAGCAGGTGGTCGACGTCCTCGAGCGCTTCTCCAAGTTCCCCGTCCCACAGCCGCTGCTTATCGACGTCGCGGAGACCATGGACCGCTACGGTCGCCTGAGCCTGACCAAGCACCCAGCTCACGGCCTTATTCTGGTTTCACACGACCCTGCGGTACTGGCCGAGGTGACCAAGCACAAAAAGATTCGTCCGATGCTCGGTGAGCAAATCGATGCCGACACCTGGACCGTGCACCCCTCCGAGCGAGGCCGAATCAAACAGGAGCTGCTGAAGGTCGGCTGGCCTGCCAATGACACCGCCGGATACATCGACGGTGAGGCACACGCCATCGCTTGGCAGGATCAGGGCACCGGAGGCCACGACACCTGGGAACTGCGCGACTACCAACGCATGGCGGCTGATTCCTTCCGCGAAGGCGGCTCCGGCGTCGTGGTGCTGCCCTGTGGCGCAGGCAAAACAATCGTCGGTGCAGCGGCCATGGTAGACGCGCAGCGCACCACTTTGATTCTGGTCACCAACACCGTCGCCGGCAGGCAGTGGCGCGACGAGCTGCTGCGACGCACCTCGCTGACCGAGGACGAAATCGGCGAGTACTCCGGCGAAAAGAAGGAAATTCGCCCCGTCACCATTGCGACCTACCAAGTGGTCACGCGCAAGACTAAGGGAGAATACCGCGCACTCGAGCTATTCGATTCCCGCGACTGGGGCCTCATCATCTATGACGAGGTCCACCTCCTGCCCGCTCCTGTGTTCCGAATGAGTGCGGATCTGCAGTCGCGCCGTCGACTGGGGCTCACCGCTACCCTGGTGCGCGAAGATGGCCGCGAGGGAGACGTCTTCAGCCTGATCGGCCCGAAGCGCTACGACGCCCCGTGGAAAGACATCGAAGCCCAGGGCTGGATCGCACCGGCTGACTGCGTTGAGGTCCGCGTGACCCCAACCGAGTCCGAACGCATGCTCTACGCCACGGCTGAGGCCTCCGACAGGTATCGTCTGGCCGCAACGACGCCGACGAAGATTCCCGTCGTCAAGCAAATCCTTGCCCGACACGAGGGCGAACCCGCTCTGGTGATTGGTGCCTACCTGGATCAGCTCGAAGAGATCGGCGAAGAGCTCGGCGTCGACGTCATCGAAGGAAAGACGTCCAACGCCAAACGCGAGGAGCTCTTTGGGAAGTTCCGGCGCGGCGAGATCAACACGCTGGTGGTCTCCAAGGTTGCGAACTTTTCCATCGACCTTCCCGAAGCCTCTGTCGCCGTGCAAATCTCCGGCACCTTCGGTTCCCGACAGGAGGAGGCACAGCGCCTGGGGCGTCTCCTGCGCCCGAAGTCCGATGGTGGTGGCGCCGTCTTTTACTCGGTGGTGACTCGCGATACGCTCGATACCGAATACGCAGCTCACCGCCAGCGTTTCCTGGCGGAACAGGGCTACGCCTACCGAATCGTCGACGCAGACGAGTACCTCGGGCCCTCCCTGCCCGGTGATTCCACCGCTAGCTCGGAATCCTAGAAAACTGGATAACTAAAGGACTGCCATGAACTTTCACTTCCCCGTCAACCGCGAGCACACCAACGCCAACAACGAGTACTACCGCGATGCCCGCCGACTGCTCATCTCCTCCGGCATTTTCTCTGCTCTGCTGCTCGTCGGCGCTGTGCTGGTTCTAATAGTTTTCGACCGCACGCCGTTTGTTATCGGCAGCGCGGTTGTGCTTTTCGCCCTCGCGGCTCTCTACGTCGGCGTTACCTTCCAGGTGCGACGCGCAATTAAGGATCCGCAAGAGCTTTACGACGAATCCCCGCTGGTTCCGGCCATGATTGC
The DNA here is from genome assembly GCF_040743205.1 of Corynebacterium sp. 045007. Classification (NCBI taxonomy): domain Bacteria; kingdom Bacillati; phylum Actinomycetota; class Actinomycetes; order Mycobacteriales; family Corynebacteriaceae; genus Corynebacterium; species Corynebacterium sp. 045007. The sequence goes on along the minus strand of NZ_JBFLKW010000027.1, from coordinate 1,868 downwards.
GCGTGTGGATGAGCGGACCATGGTGCTGATGACCCTGGTGGACATGCGTAAAAACCCCTCCGATGGCGAGCCCGTCCCGGCCCTGGCTACACGTACGGTCACCACGATTTCCGGTGTCCCCCGCCGCGTGGGCGCGAAGGTGCCAGCTGTTGCTGTGGCCGGTACACACAAGAGCCGCACCGAGTTCTACGACGAGATCACCCCAGTGCCGCTCGCGTGGTCCACTCCAGACAAGTCAATCATTGCCCAAGCCCAGCGCAATATTCCTGTCAACGATTGGAATGTGCTCGAACGCAACATCGACCGGGTGGAAGAGGTACACGCAACGAAGCGCAACCTCCTGCCGCTGAACTAGTCCGGGGGCTGTTGGCCCCCGACATTTTGGCACTGAACTGTTCTAGACCCGCCCCCGATTTCCCTTAGCAGCGCCCCCTCCGCGGTGCTCACATGCACGGCGAGAGCGCCATTGGGAACTGAAACGGATTGACTAGCTCTTGCCCCATGACTCTTCGTTCTGCCGGTCGATCGCTTCCTTATCGTATTCACCTGCCGGATCCTCTGGCAGCTCACGTTCCGTGTGAGTGGCCTCTAGAATGAACCGCGCCGCGTCCGTAATCTGTTCTCGCTGAACCTTTGGAACCGCAATCTGGTGAGTCGCCAAGAATACCGCCTGAGAGGCCTCTCCCCCTGCCTCCTCAACCTTCTTCAGGTACTCGGTAGCTGGCCGAACAACAGTATCGCGGGAGGCCGCCTGAACGTGGACACGCATGCTTCGCGACGGCTCATGCAATCCCGGTGACACTTCCTTTGCCGAATCATCAGAGGTGCCGAAGAATGCCTGCAACCACACCGCAGGAGCACCACGCAGGTCTAGAGCCGGGGCAACGAGCAACAGAGCAACCGGAGTGTCTTGACTAATCTGGTCTACCGCGGAAACAACGTTGTGGCCGCCTGAAGAGACACCATAGAGAACTATCGGGTTCTGATCACTGATGGGCATTGCACCCAATTTTTGAAGCTGCAACGAATCATCTGCGACAGATGCGACTACCCGCGCGATGTCATTGACGGCCTCAGATACCTTGTGCTCTGGTGCAAGCCGGTAATCCACGTCCACAACAATTGCGCCCGATCGGGCTGCCAGGGCAGCCATATTTGGGCCGAAGGAATTCTCACGCAGACTGCCGTCGCCCATCCAGAAAGCGCCGCCGTGTGCGGCAACTACCACAGATCCGGTTGGATCCTCCGGAACAAAAACCCGCACCGGAACGCTAGGACTATCCCCCACCATCGTTTCCGTCACCTCTACCTTGCCGTCGGCATACGCAAGGTATGGCGAAGAATGGTTGACAGCCGCCCCCAGGACCATCATTGAACCGTGAATGATGGCGTCTGGCATACGAGCGCCGCGGTCATTGACTGAAGCACGAGCCTTCTTAATGTCTTCCTCAGAGGCACCCAAGGGGACAACCTCGCTCAAGTAGGAATAGGCCGAGACGTGTTCTTCGAGCCATTCAATAAGCTGTTGTAGCTTACCTTCTTCGGTCGTTACGGGAGTGAAGTTGTCTTGAGCCTCGTCCTCAGAAGAAGCGAGGTTAACCACATCGGAGTTAGGTGTCTGATTAGTCATAGAGACAGTCTGCCACAGAGAGCCAACGAGGATTCACCAAAAGAGGAAACCGAGGATCCGATCGACGCTTAGTTAATTCTGTTTACCTGTGGGTAACAAAAAGTGGGCCGCAGCACCCCAACCCCCACACAAGGGGCAAGGCAACCACGACCCACACAATAAACTTTTTATGCCGGCGGCGACCTACTCTCCCACACCCTCCCGAGTGCAGTACCATCGGCGCTGGTGGACTTAGCTT
>NZ_JBFLKW010000026.1:0-21419 GCF_040743205.1 Corynebacterium sp. 045007 | reverse complement strand
GCAATGGGTTTGATGGCACTGTATTTCGTTCGGCGGGTTTGCTTCACTACTTCTCCTGGTCGAAAGTGGTGATGCATTCACCGCCTGAACCTACCCCCGAAAAACGGCTTCAAAGTGTCATAAACTCACACAGTTTCACATTTGCAGCCCGTAAATTTTGCGTTAAGTAGCAAGAAGCGTGTCCAATCGGCGTGCACCGGGGTCTACTTTTCTCTTAACCCCCGGTTTTTCGGCCGTCCCGCACGAGCCCCGCACGAGTCCGGCACGAGTCCCGCACGAGTCCGGCACTACACCATCCACCAGCTCGCCTGCAGCCGCACGCATCAGCCTCGCTAATCACACCCTCATTTCGCCAACCAAGCACAGGCAGCTACAACGATTGCTTCTGCGCCCCGGTCAAGAGTGGGTTGGAGGTCCGGGGCGAAAGCTGGGTTATGGTTGCCAACGGCGCTGCTCTCATCCGCGAAGCCGCCGAGCCCCCAGTATGTATATGGCACTCCAAGCGCATCGGGGATGATTGAGAAATCTTCAGAGGCGGGCACTGCGTCCAAGTCGGAGACTTCTTCACCGAAGTACGCGTCGAATGCCTCACGCACAGTATTCGTGGCATCCCCGTCATTATTCGTGAGGGGATAGCGGTCGTAGTAAGTGAACTCCGGGTCTTGAGGGCTGCGGGCAGCAACGCATTCTGCTCGTACAATGCGCTCGATTGCCTCTTTGAGGTGTTCGGTCACGGCGCTGTTGTAGGCACGAGTATTGATGAGCAGCTCTGCGGAGTCAGGGATGATGTTGGACTTAGTTCCCGCCTGAATCGCGCCAACGGTCACCACTGCGGTCTCGGTGGCCGCTATCTCACGCGAGACAATGGTCTGAAGACGCATCACAATAGTGGATGCCAAGACAACGGGATCGACACTGAGCTCCGGCATGGATCCATGGGAGCCATTACCGTGCACAGTGACCTTGACCGAGAATGCAGAGGAGAGAACAGGCCCGCGGCGAGTTCCCACATAACCGCCGGGCAAGCTAGCTAGTACGTGTTGACCGAGATAAACATCGGGACGCGGAATAGCCCTCTCCAGATCTGCCGCCAGCATTGCGCGTGCACCTTCGGCGGTTTCTTCAGCGGGTTGGAAGATACCGATGAATGTGCCAGACCACTGATCAAGGTTTTCGTTGAAAGCCTGCAGCGCTGTGAGCAAAGACATCAGGTGGAAATCGTGGCCACAAGCGTGGGCGACGGGGACCTCTGTGCCGGTCTTTTCATCAATCTGCGTTGCTGTGGAGGCGTAATCTTTGCCGGAAGTCTCCTTCACCGGTAGCGCATCAATGTCTGCGCGCATAGCTACAATCGGCCCGGCACCGTTCTCAATGATGGCAACGACGCCGGTGTCTCCGATGCGATGTGTGGAAATACCCGAAGCTTCGAGCTCCTGAATAATCCGGTCTGCAGTGCTCTGCTCCTGCATGGAAAGCTCAGGGTGCTGGTGGAAATATTTGTACAGTTCCTCGCGCTGGGATTGGGTGGACGCGAGACCATTCAAAATGTTTCTGGCGCTCTCAGTATTAGTGGGCATACCTAAAATGTACGCCGACCTAAAGCGGACGGCGGAGGCCCTGGATGGCATCCCCGCCCCACCCAAACCTTTAAGAGCTGCCTACGTCGTCACAAAGAACTTCTGGTTTCGCTCGCCGCGGTAGGACTGGGCGGTTGCCGTTGCGGCGATGATAGAGGCAACGATCAGCAGGCCAGCTGTAATCAAACCGAGCGCCGACGAGTCTCCGGAGCGTACCTGGGAAATCGTTCCGACCAGCGTCATTGATGCATTAATGACAAAAACTGCCGCCGCCACGGACAGCACCGTGCGCGCTGCAGTCGATCCTTCAAGGAGTTTGCCAGCAAGCCACCAGCACGCAATCGCCGTTGCCGTCTGCGCGAGAATCGCAAACGCGAAGCTCACGGCCAAGCTGGTCTGAGCAGCAGAAACCTCGATGTTGTTGGCCTTTGCCGCTTCCGTAACAGTCGCGTCCCATTTCAATAGGGAACTGACCACGGTGAGGATTAGCGCTGGGACGTAAACATATACCGCCAGCCGCCACCACCGAAAGGACTGCGCCGCATGGAAAGGAACGTCTTTAGCCGAATTGACTGCCATAACTCCACACTCTAAACCACGCTGTCGCGGCGCGAAACGTCACTGCTAGGTTGAACTTATCGCTTGCCGACGAGCAGATAACCGGCAACCATCACACAAGCTAACTTTTATACAGCGCTGGTGCGGTGCGGGTCGGTGAAGTCGACACCTTGGGTTTCCCACACGCGACGCAGTTCGTCAACGCCCTTAGCCCGAGCAAGGGCAAATTCGTTGGTCGTGGCTGGGACCGGCTGGAAGATTGTGACTTCGGTTTCTTCCACCGCGACCGGCGGGATTTCTGCCTTGAGCAGCACAAAACCGGTGAAGCGCGACTGATCCCACAGTGGCTGGCCGAAGTCGATTAGTGCCCCCTCGGTGAGGATGAGGCCTTCGATGCTTGGGGAAGCGGCAAGAATACCCAGCGGGCGGATGACTTCGTCCAGTCCACCACGAATAGGCAAGATGAGCTCGGCACGCGGGCCAGAGTTGGTGTCCACCACCATTGCGGACGGATCTTGCATCGCCTCGGCACTGCAACCCAGTGTTGCATAGGTGACAATCCGGTCTGTGTCAGGTCCGAAGCGCAGCATCTTCAGTGGCGCAGAGCCAAGGAAGGTCAGCTGGGCTTCGCCGGGGTTGGACTCTTCAAAGTAGGAGGTAAATGCTGCTCGGACGGCTTTGATGATCGCATTGCTATCAGGGCCGGCGGGAGGAATGGGGCCGGTTAAGTTATCGAACACGGGCGGTACTCCTTGTTGAGGTGGTCATTTTAAGCTGCGGGCGAAAGCTCAACAGCATCAGCCCACGTCGCATCGAGGTTCAAAGTCTGCATCCACGCATCAATGTTGTCACCGTGTGCAGCGATTGCGGCGCGTGCAGTCAGCGTGGTCTCGATAGCGAATTCGGTGAGTTCATCGCTAATCAGCCCTTGAGTGTGGGCCGCGACGAGCTCGTCGACATCTTCAACTCGAATCTGCGTGGCCGCATCGACAGGTAGGGGAGCTATGGCCTCAGGATCGGTCGGTGCCTGCAGGATGTCGAGGTACAAATCGGTCATACGCCAGCACTGCGGATCAGTTCGGTCGATGCTGACAATATCGACGTAGCGTTGGTGTTGCACCTTCACGCCCGGACGGAAGTGATAAATGCTGATGCGCAACCCTTCGTCGGCAAGCAGGAATGACTCAAGATATCCAAACTTTGAATGATCCATCCCACGGCGCATATAGAGGCGGCTGGGTGTGAGAGGTCGGAACTCGTCGACATTGCGCCGAAAGCCCTTGGGGTCGGTGTTGACCATTTCACGTAGGTCAAAGGTCTCGACTTTCGGAGGATGTGTGTCCTGACTCGAGCGAATTGGGGAGAGCGCAGGAGCTGCCGCGGTCGAAGCCGAAGTAGCCGGTGAAGTGGACATGCGAATACCTTAACGTGTGGGGGCTGCTTTTTTGGGCATAGAAAAGCCCTTTCTGCATACGCGATGCAAAAAGGGCTAGGGGAGAACTAGAAAAACTTAGTTCAGGCCGACCGGGAAGACACCGGCGGTCGGGGTGTAGTTGCAGTTGGTCGCGCCAGACTCTTCCTGAGTGGTGATACCGCCCTGCATGACAGCGATGACCACGCCCTTGCCCGTGTCAGCGGTGCCGTTGACAGCGCCCGGGCCCTCCTCGGCGTTGATGCCGTTGTTCTCCAGGGTGGTCTTGCCGTACTTGCCGTTAGCAACGTTGACCCAGTAGACATTCATCTCAGTGTCCTGCTGCTTAGCCAGCTGCTTGGTGCCCAGGCCAGTGAAAATGAAGCCAAGCTGGTTTTCTGGAACACCTGGCAGAGGCAGGTCTGCCGGGCCCGGAACGGTAGTGGCCAGGCCGAAGGAACGACCTTCGCCGCCGATGCACTTGTCGGCAACAGTAGGCAGCAGGAACTGGTTGGTCTTCGGGGCACCTTCCGGAACCTTGAAGCCCGGCTCGCCCTCGCCCTCACCAGTCAGGAAGTCAATTCCCTTGTTCAGTGCGCTGGAAATTTCCTCAGGAACGCCTGGGGAGTTAATGATGTCGCGCGCGTTGCCGTAGAGATTCGGCGAAGCGATGTTCAGGGAGTCCAGCGACGGGGAAGCAGAAGCGGCGGGAGTCATGCCCGCAGTGAGAATTGCAGCTGCACCCAAGGTCGCTGCGGCACGGCGCAGGAAGGATCGTCCAGTCGAAACCACGGTGAAGAACCTCTCATTCGTGGGCTATTGGAGTCGGAATCAAAATTTCGGAATCGTTGCTCATCTTAGAACGACTCCAACGTGAAATGGAAAGATTTGAAAAAGAAATGTTCAGAATCTTCTCAGGAGATTAACGCACGGATTCCCGCGTGTCGCAAGTTAATTAGAGTGATTTTTGATGTAGAACGAGATGATTGTGAAAATTGAGGCGAAATGCGTATGTATGGGGTTAATGGTGTTTCGCAGTGTGTAAGCGGGTGAAGTCAAGTCTCATCCCGTGGGGTTACAACTATGGCATTTGGTCACATCTATCACATGGTGGGCTGAGAGATTGCCGTCGTGAAGCGTTGTGGCGCTGGCGGATATGCCGTTATGGCTGTCGGTAAAGCGGGGGTGCAGTAAGGGGGTAATTTATCCCTAAGGGTGGCGCGGCAGTGCCACTTTGCATGACGGATAGGTGCTCGGGGTTGCGAGAATCTCTGCCAGATGTGCAGGGGCATTAAGAAGGAGTACACTGTAGAACGCTTTATTACGCGTTGATGCGGGGCGTTAAAGGCAGTCGTAAAGACAGTCCTTTAGGGCAAGGCCGTATCTTTTTTCTTTTAGTCCTCTTAGCTTGTTAGGAGCTATCCGCCTGTGAGCGATACCGAGTTCCGTAATGTCGCCATTGTCGCACACGTCGACCATGGCAAGACCACTCTCGTGAACGCCATGCTGGAGCAGTCCGGCGTTTTCAGCGACCACGAAGAAGTTGCAGACCGAGTGATGGACTCTGGTGACCTTGAAAAGGAAAAGGGCATCACCATCTTGGCGAAGAACACCGCTATTCGCCGAAAAGGTGAGGGCAAGAACGGCGAAGATCTCATCATCAACGTCATTGACACCCCTGGTCACGCCGATTTTGGTGGCGAGGTGGAGCGCGCACTGTCCATGGTTGACGGTGTCGTGCTGCTGATTGACTCCTCTGAAGGTCCGCTGCCACAGACCCGCTTCGTCCTGGGCAAGGCGCTTGCTGCCTGCATGCCGGTGATCATTGTCGTCAACAAGACTGACCGCCCAGATGCACGTATCGACGAGGTTGTCGAGGAAGCACAGGATCTGCTGCTCGAGCTAGCCTCCACCCTGGAAGACCCGGAAGCTGCTGAGGTCGCTGAGCGTAACCTTGAGCTGCCGGTACTCTATGCCTCTGGTCGTGCCGGTAAGGCTTCGACCGAGAACCCGGGTAACGGCAACCTGCCGGAGTCCGAGAACCTGCAGCCGCTGTTCGACGTCATCACCGAGGTGCTCCCGGAGCCGTCCGCTGAGATTGATGCCCCGCTGCAGGCGCAGGTTACCAACCTGGACTCCAGCTCCTTCCTCGGTCGAATTGGTCTGATTCGTATTCACAAGGGCCGTATCCGCAAGGGACAGCAGATCTCGTGGATTCACTACGACTCCGAGGGCAATGAGCATGTCAAGAACGCGAAGGTCGCGGAGCTGCTGCGTACCGTCGACGTGACCCGCGTTCCTGCTGAAGAGGCCATTGCAGGTGACATCGCCGCTATCTCCGGTATCGACGAGGTCATGATCGGTGACTCTCTCTGTGATGTCGAGCACCCGGACCCGTTGCCGCGCATCCTGGTCGATGAGCCGGCTATTTCCATGACGATCGGCGTGAACACCTCGCCACTGGCAGGCCAGGGTGGCGGCGATAAGCTGACCGCTCGTATGGTCAAGGCCCGCCTGGACCAGGAGCTGATTGGTAACGTCTCACTGCGCGTGCTGCCGACCGAGCGCCCGGATGCCTGGGAGGTGCAGGGTCGTGGTGAAATGGCGCTGTCCGTTCTGGTTGAAACTATGCGTCGTGAGGGCTTTGAGCTGACCGTCGGTAAGCCGCAGGTTGTTACTAAGACCGTCGACGGCAAGGTTCAGGAGCCGTACGAGCACCTGACCATCGATGTTCCAGAAGAGCACCTGGGTGCTGTCACTCAGCTGATGGCGGCTCGTAAGGGGCGCATGGAGCAGATGGGTAACCAGGGCACCGGTTGGGTGCGCATGGAGTTCCTCATTCCGTCCCGCGGTCTGATTGGCTTCCGCACTACTTTCATGACGGAGACCAAGGGCACCGGTATCGCCAATCACTACTCGGCCGGCTACGGCGAGTGGGCAGGCGAGATTAAGGACCGTCCGACGGGATCTCTGGTGGCTGACCGTACCGGCCAGATCACCGCTTACGCGCTGATTCAGCTTTCTGACCGCGGTACCTTCTTCGTCGAGCCGGGTGACCAGGCTTACGAGGGCATGGTCGTTGGTCAGAATCCGCGTGATGAGGACATGGACATCAACATCACCAAGGAAAAGAAGCTGACCAATATGCGCGCAGCCTCGGCTGATGCGACCGTGACTCTGGAGAAGGCGCACAAGCTTTCCCTCGATGAGGCTATGGAGTTCTGTGGCGCTGACGAGTGTGTTGAGGTCACCCCGGAGGGCATTCGCGTACGCAAGCAGATCCTCAGCGCCACCGATCGCGCTCGCGCTCGTTCCCGCGCGAAGGCCATGAATAAGAAGTAATTCGGGTTGCTAGGGGACTGAGCCACCTGAAAACCAGTCTCGGGGTAACTGACTCGGCCAGGTGTCGAGTAATCTCGTGAATATGTTTATTCGCAGCCGTCGTCACGCAGCTTCTCGTCGATTTTTCGTAGCATCGACACTCTGCGTGACGGCGGCTTTGGCGTCTTCGTGCATGGCTCGCCCGTCGGACGCTCCGACTGTGCCCGGGCAGCAGGAAGCGCCGGTGCAACAGGAAGACACCGCTGACCAAGCCAAAAAGATGCGTGAAGTCACGGTCGGTGTCGACGAGTTTGTCGAAGGTTTCAATCCGCATTTGCTTGCCGACGTCTCCCCGGTGACCAGCCTGGTAGCGCGACTGACACTGCCTAGTGTTTTTACCCCTGCGCCGGTTGAGGGCGAGGCTGGTGACGCCAGTGCCTCCGCGCAAGCTCCCGGAGTGGTGGATAACGCTGCCAATGCTCGCTCGGCAGGAGCTCCCCAATGGCTGCTCAACTCCGACTTGCTGGATTCCGTGCAGGTCATCGAGAGTGATGACAGCAAAGACGGTGACGCCAGAAACGGAGCTGGAAACGGGAAAGCGGCCGATGTTGACATCACGGATCCGACGGTAGCGGCAGAGCATGTCCGCTACCGCATTCGAAAAGGGGCGCAGTGGAGCGATGGCACGCCAATCAGTGGCGAGGACTTCCGCTACCTATTTTCCCAAGTCACGTCCACGCCAGGATCGCTGGATACGGCGACTTATGAGCTGATTAAATCCATTGATGTCTCCGACGGTGGCCGTCAGATTGATGTGACGTTCACTCAGCCGATTACGCATTGGCAGCGCCTGTTTGCACATCTCTTGCCAGCGCATTTGATGCGGTCGAACACTGATGGTTTTTCCGAAGGGCTGGCCAGCCGTTTCCCGGCCTCCGGTGGGCAGTACACCGTCGAGTCGATGGATGTCGGCCGCAACATCATTCGACTGGTTCGAAATGACCGCTACTGGGGTGAGCAGCCAGCAGCCTCGGAGGTTATTACGCTGCGTGCCATGCGTAGTGCCATCGATGGTGCGGAGCAACTGCGGTCGAGGCAGATCCAGGCCGTGCAGGTCCGTCCGACGGAGACCTCTGAGCTGACGTACGGTCTGGTCCCCGGTGTTGCTGAGTTCTTCCATGAGCCCAACCGGGAACTGGTTTTCAGTACCAACCTCGCGTCGAGCAGGCTTGCCGACGAGTCCGTCCGCCGGGCCATTCTGCGCACCATCAACGTTGCACAGGTCTCAGAGGTGGCCACCGGACGCCGAATCGCGGGGGGTTCTGGTGACGGTGGTGAACAGGAGAAATCCGAGGCACCTCAGGCCGGATTTACCGAGGACAATCCGCTACGAATCGGCATCATTAGCGACGGTATAGCGGCACGCGCTGCGGCTTTTGCGGTCGCTGACCAGTTGACTGCAGCTGGTATCCCCGCCACCGTTGTTTCGTATTCTCCGGCGGACATGCTGCGGTCTTCGTTGCCCTACGGAACCGTCGATGCCGTGGTGGCATGGGCAGAGCAGCCCAATTCCGTCCAGGCGGCCCGGGAACGCTATGCGTGTACGGAAGGCTCGATCAGTTCGCTACCGCCGAAGGACTTGGATGAAGCAGGCGCAGAGTCGGCTACCGAGTCTGAGTCAGAATCCGAGTCTGAGTCTGAGGGCGTTGACAGTTCGACAAAACCTGCACCAAGTGAAGACCGGGGAAAGAGCGCTGAAGAGCAGAGCTCGCTGGACGGGACGACACCGTCTGAACGGTCCACATCTTCTACCTCAGCGGAACCGGCTGACCTAAATGGAGTACCTGTCGCTCCGAGATCGGCTGCTCGGAGCGAGAATCTCTCCGGCCTTTGTGACCCGCAGGTTGATGAGCTGCTCGCTCCCGACAGTTCTGTGTTGCCCGCTGAACTCGCCGATATCATTGCTGGCCACAGCATCGAGCTGACCTTGGTGAAAGACGGCCTGCTGACGGTCGTCAGCCCGGAAATTACAATTACCGGACGGAAGGACTCTTCGCAGTGGACTGATGACCCAGTGTTGGGCCGCCTCGGTGTTCTGGGCGAGGTTCGCCGAGTCGCGACGCAAAGCGGGACTCGAGAATCGTCGGAGAATTCTCAACCGGGAGATAATCCGCGCGAAGATACTGAGCAGGACGGTTCGGGTCAGAACCAAGAAGTCCGCGATAACGCCGACCAGGAGAACAAGGGGAAGTAAGAAAGCCCGTGAAGTTACTTTTTGTTCACGCACATCCAGATGACGAGTCCATTTGGACAGGTGGTTTGATTGCGGCTGCCGCGCGCTCCGGAGCGTCGGTAAGCGTAGTGACCTGCACGATGGGCGAGCTGGGAGAGGTCATCGGCGCGCCGTACCAAGGGCTAGTTGCTGATGAAGCTGACCAGTTGGGAGGTTTCCGCGTCGCCGAGTTGCGCTCGGCGCTGCGTGCGCTGGGAGCCAATGGCCCGGACAATGTGCCGCGTTTCCTCGGTGGTGCTGGGCGTTGGCGTGACTCCGGTATGGCAGGGGACAAGGGCAATGAGCATCCCCGTGCGTTCGTGAACTCAGGCGATGAGGCGGTCGCCCAGCTTCGCACCATCCTCGATGAGCTGCAGCCAGATCTGGTCATTACCTACGATGCCGATGGTGGCTATGGGCACCCGGACCACATTCGCGCACACGATATCACTGTCGCGGCGTGCGGAAATCGCTATCCGACGCTGTGGGCGGTCACCGATCGTGAGGCAATGGCGGCGGGACTGGATGCCATTACCGTGGTGCCGGAAATCTGGCAGGCATGCGATGTCGACGACTTCGCTACCGTGACCGGCCATTTCGAGGTTCAGCTGGATGATGCCGCTGTGGCGGCCAAGGTTGAGGCCATGCGCGCGCATGCGACACAAGTGTGGTTCGCCGATGGTTCCGTCAGCGAGGTCAATCCTGATGCTGTCTATGGGCAGACCGACGGCTCTGGTCGTGCGCGAGCCGTCTGGGCGTTTTCCAATTTGCTGTGTCAGCCGGTGACACCGATTGAGGCATACCGTTTTGGTACGGCGACCGCTGCGTCCCTGGAAGAGCTGGGGGAGCTGGTGAATATCCAATTACTGCCAGAGCCGGTAGCGAGCGTCGATTCTGTACCGAGTGTGGATTTGGAAGCGGAGGGGAGTGCGGACGATGAGTAACCCTCAGCCTCACGAAAGCGAAGACTTGATTAACGCTGCTGGCGGAAAGTTGAAGAACGAGCGCTTGAGTATTGAAAAGCGCACATTCGGGGATGAGCGCTATTGGGGGAATCCGGAACGTTCGCAGCCGCGCGAGAATTTCCATCAGGGCGAGGTCACGGTAGCGCTGGTCTGGCTGTCGCTGGCTGCGTTGGCAGCGTTGGTGATTGAAGTAGTTTTCCTCGGAGCGTGGATTACCATCGGCTCGGTTGCTATTCCGTTGCCGTGGACCATTCCGCTGGCCTATATTGCCAATCTGATCATTACCAACACAGCGTTGCTGTGGACTCGTGATCGCTCCAAAGCTGCAATTCCGACTGTCATCTGGGTGCTGGGTTTTGCAGGCATTCTGCTGTGGGCAGTTCTGCCCTTCGGTGGTGATTTGGCAATGGGGCAGTGGTTGCGAACAGTGCTGCTGCTTGTTTGCGGTGTGCTGGGCGGTGCCTGGCCACTGCGCCATCTGCGGGCACTCTAGCGAAAACCGCAGCGGATACTGCAGGAGACGGTGAGGAATTGATGCAGGGCAGGCCCGCATCAATGTGGCCCTTTCTGGAGCCAGTTGATAACAACACCCACGTTGGGTGTAGACTCCAATCTGAATATACCGCTCTGTCTATTTTGCTCTGTTTCTCGTCGGAACGGCATAATCGACAGATAGCGAAAGCCTCATCCCATATCTTGTGAGAAAGGTTCTTAAACCTAAAACCATGACTTACATCATTGCCCAGCCATGTGTTGACGTCCTCGACCGTGCCTGTGTTGAAGAGTGCCCGGTTGACTGTATTTACGAGGGCAAGCGCATGCTCTACATTCATCCTGATGAGTGCGTGGACTGCGGCGCTTGTGAACCGGTCTGCCCAGTCGAGGCCATCTTCTACGAGGACGATGTTCCGGATGAGTGGGTTGAATTCATCGATGCCAATGTCGACTGGTTCGATGAGCTGGGTTCCCCGGGCGGTGCCGCCAAGCTCGGCCCCCAGGACTTCGATGTGCCATTCGTGGCAGCTCTGCCGCCGCAGGCAGAAGACTAAAACCACAGAGGACTAAACCTATTTCTTTTCCCGGGAAGGACTTCATCACCGCCCATGTCAGCTGCCCGTAAGCGCGTAACTCCCGGTTCTCTTTTGCCTCAGTTTCCGTGGGATTCTCTCACGCAGGCGAAAGCCACTGCGGCTGCGCATGAAGAGGGCATGGTCAATCTCTCGGTCGGCACACCGGTCGATGAAGTCGCTCCGATAATCCGGCAGGGCCTTTCCGAAGGCGCTGCCGCACCGGGTTACCCTCAGACCGTCGGCACGCCTGAGCTACGCGCGGCGATTGTTGCAGCAATGGCGCGGCGCTACGGCGTGACGGGACTGGGTTCAGCGGTCAACGGTAGCAATGTGCTTCCGGTCATCGGCACCAAGGAAGCAATTGGCTGGCTGCCCTTTCTCCTCGGCGTAGGCGCGGGGCACACCGTCGTCATCCCCGAGCTGGCATATCCCACCTACGAGGTCGGCGTTCGCATCGCAGGCGCTGAGCTGCTGCGTGCGGACTCGCTGACGCAAATCGGCCCCGCCTCGCCGACGCTGATGTTCATCAATTCCCCGGGCAACCCCAACGGCAAGGTCCTCGGTGTTGAACACCTGCGCAAGGTGGTTGAGTGGGCGCGTGCTCGGGACGTCATTGTTGCCTCTGACGAGTGCTACCTGGGGCTCGGCTGGACTGAACAGCCAGTCAGTATTCTCGACCCGCGAGTGTGCGACGGTGATTTCACCAACCTGCTGGCTATTCACTCGCTGTCCAAGACGTCGAACATGGCGTCGTACCGCACCGGCTGGTTCGCCGGCGACGCGGACCTCATCGCCGAGCTGGTTTCCGTGCGCCGTCACATGGGGCTGATGATGCCGGGACCCATCCAGCACGCCACGATCGCCGCGCTTAACGACGACTCCCACGAGGCCGAACAAAAGCAGCGCTACAGTGACCGCCGTGAAATTCTGCGCGATGCTCTGGTAGCCGCAGGTTTTCGTATCGACGACTCCGAGGGCGGGCTCTATCTGTGGGCTACTCGCGGGGAAGACTGCTGGCAGACGGTTGATTGGCTGGCCGAACGCGGCATCCTGGTCGCGCCGGGTAGCTTCTACGGCCCCAAGGGTGTGCAGCACGTGCGAGTGGGGCTCACAGCGACGCTCAGCGACATCGAAGTGGCGGCGGCGCGTATTCGCGGCTAGCCCCGGCCAGATGTGCTGGCTCTAGTAGGCCGAATGCTGCAAACGGTGCCGACATCGGCATAGACCAAATCATAAAAAAGGGAGTGTGCCGTGGGACGTGCCGCAGGCAACCGAGATGCGTGGTGGGGCCTTGAGAAGAACCGTCAGGCAGCGCAAGTCGATGCCGCCGCTCACGAGCGCGAGGAGTACATCCCCTTTGAGCCGGCAATTGTGGCCGACACCGATGAGTTTCTGGTCGTAGACAAGCCACCTTTTCTGCCGGCGACTCCCAATGGCCGCATCGTGGCCAATACCGTGCAGGAGCGACTGCGACGTAGTCTCGGGGAACCGGAGATAGTGGCCGTTCACCGCCTGGATCTGCTGACCAGTGGGCTGCTGTTGCTTTCCCGGAATCCGGCTACCCGTGCGCGCTACCAGCAGCTTTTCCAAAACCAGGAAATCACCAAAGAATACGAATGCCTCACCGTGATGCCCGATGATTGGCATGTGGGGGAAACCAGGGATGTCACGCTTCTGCTCGATCCCAACCCTGCGGGGCGCGGAGTAAAAGTCGTGGAGACCGACGATTCCGCTCGCGCTGCCGCGAAGAATCCCAAGTTCAAGCTCGCACGCACAACCGTGACTTTTCTCGGCCCGGTAGCAGCGGACATCGGCGATGTGCTGGCGAACAGCCATGGCGGTGGTGTGACCAGCGCCAGCATTCCGCTGCACGCAGTCGGCTGTGGTTGTGGGCATTGCGGCAGCCGCATGCAGGTGGGGCGCTGGCGGCTACAGCCCCATACGGGCCGCACGCATCAGCTGCGGGCGACGTTGGACTGGCTAGGCTATCCCATTCTCGGTGAGGATACCTATGGCCGGGAAGCGGGGGCGCAGGGGCCGTCGGCAAGCGCGAGTGGCGTGCCAAAGTACACGCCGCAGTTGCGATTGACGGCGACCGCGCTGGCCTTTGTCGACCCCGTCACTGGTGAGCGACGTGCCTACCGGAGCGCGCGGAATATCGCGGCCCCGGCAGACGTGCCGACCACCCCTTAGTTAGCGTGCAACTCTGCGCTGAGCTTCACCTTTTCAGCAGCCCACGGCACAACCTCGACTGCACCAGAGAGCGAGTTGCGGCGGAAGAGCATATTCGATCCGCCCGAGAGCTCGCGGGCCTTGAGCGTCTTCTTCACACCGTCTAGGGCAACGAGGCACTTGGTGCCGGCAGTGATGTAGAGCCCGGCTTCGAGTACGCAGTCATCGCCGAGCGAGATTCCGAGTCCAGCGTTCGCACCGAGTAGGCATCGCTTGCCGACGGACACAACTTCCTTACCTCCACCGGATAGTGTGCCCATGATGGACGCACCACCGCCGATATCGGAGCCGTCGTCGACGACGACCCCCTGAGAGATACGGCCTTCCACCATGGAGTGCCCAAGCGTGCCTGCGTTGAAGTTGACGAAGCCCTCGTGCATGACTGTGGTGCCCTCTGCGAGATGGGCTCCAAGGCGCACGCGGTCAGCGTCACCGATGCGGACTCCGGTGGGAGTGACGTAGTCGACCATGCGGGGGAATTTATCGATGGAGTAGACGGTGACAGGCCCGCGGCGCGACAGCTTGGCTCGGGTTACCTCGAAGCCTTCGACAGCACAGGGGCCAAAATTCGTCCACACCACATTGTTGAGCTTGCCGAAGATGCCGTCCAGGTTGATGCTGTTGGGGGTGGCCAGGCGGTGGGACAGCAGATGGAGGCGCAGGTAGGCATCGATGGTGTCGACTGGTGCGTCATCGAGTGAAGCGATGGTAGCTGTGACCAGACGGCGGGTGGTGCCGCGGTCCGCATCGGCTACGGCCAAATCTGCGAGGTAGGTGAAATCTTCGGGCAGTGCGTCGGCGTCGATGGTTCCGGTCGTGGTGGAGGTTGCCGCACCCTCTTCGATGAGCTTGGGGGCGGGGAACCAGACGTCGAGAACAGTATCGTTGTTAAAAGTGGCAATGCCGGTAGCTTGTGCTCCAAATTTCATGGAAAACAGGCTACCGGCATATCCCTATCTATGAAAAGTGTTCCGCAAATGTGTAGCAAGGAAATGTTCGGATAGGGGTAGCAGGGTGGTTAGGCCCTGCAGTCAGTTGCTAACGGCTAGTTGCTATCGCTGGACTCGAGAGCCGCGCGGGCCGCGGTGCGGCTCTTCTTAGTCAGTGCAGCGAGTACCGCGAGGAACGCAGTGACACACACAACGGCGATAACCTGCTGGCGAGCACCAGGATCGGTGAGCATGCCAACAGCGAGGCCCAGGATTAGGATGACCGCTACCCAGGACAGTGCCGGGTAGGCCCACATGCGAACGGAAAGCTCGTTGTTGGCCTCCATCTGCGGGCGCAGCTTAATCTCGGACAGGGCGATGACCAGCCAGATCACCAGCAAGCAGCCGCCGACAGCGTTCAGCAGGAAGACCAGGACGCTCGAGCCGTCGAAGACAACCTGCAGGCCAACGGAGACGAAGGCGAAGACCATCGACATGATGACCGCACGGTTCGGAACTGCGCCCTCATTGGTGTGGGCGAAGAAGCGCGGTGCCTCACCGCGGGTGGACATCGAGTAGACCAGGCGAGAGGTTGCGTAAATCTGAGCGTTGAACGCGGACAGCAGCGCCAGAACGATAATGGCCTCCATGAAGCCAACGGCACCCGGAATGTTCGCCTGCTTCAGAACCTGGGTGAACGGCGACTCAGCTGCGGAGTCAGCGCCGTCAATCTGGGAGTACGGCAACAGCAGGATGATGACGGCCACGCAGCCCAGGTAGAACACAGAGATGCGGAAGATTACCGAGCGGACAGCAGCAGCGATGGAACGCTGCGGATCTTCAGCCTCAGCAGCGGCAATCGTGACAATCTCGATACCGCCGAAAGCGAAGGCCACGGCCAACAGACCAGCGGCAATGCCGGACACGCCATTCGGGAGGAATCCGGACTCGGCAATATGCGTCGTACCGACGAAGCTGGTGCCTGGCAGCAGACCGAAGAAAAGAAGAACGCCAATGACCAGGAACGCGATAATCACCGCGACCTTGATGAACGCGAACCAGAACTCGAACTCGCCGAAACCGCGCACATTCGCCAAATTCACTACAGCGAAGAAGACAACACAGATCAGGCCTGGAATCCAGCCCGGAATACCGAACCACGCACCCATGATGGCACCGGCACCGGTAATTTCAGCGCCGAGCACCATGATGAGCATGAACCAGTAGAGCCAGCCGAGGACAAAGCCAGCCGAGGAACCAAAGGCCATCTCGGCATAGGTGGAGAAGCTACCCGGTGTCGGGCGGGCAGCGGCCATCTCGCCGAGCATCTGCATGACGAGGACGACAATGAAGCCAGCGATGACATAGGAAACTAGAACACCCGGGCCAGCTGCCTTAATGCCGACGCCCGTACCAAGGAAAAGACCGGCACCGATTGCGGAGCCAAGACCCATCATGGTCAGGTGTCGAACCTGCAGCCCCTTGCCCAGCTGAGCTGTCTCGCCGGAGGTGGAGGTAATTTGCGATTCGGTCATGTCGCAAACATTACCTCGCTGATAACAGGGGCAATAACCGTATTACGGGTTTACCCCCATTCACCGTTTTGGGGTCAACTAATGTGCCTTCACGAGCACCGAAAGTAGGTTATCCGGCCAGCTCATCCGGCACGTCGGCAAGCTGAGCGAAAGCAGCGGCACCTTCGTCATTGCCCGGGCGTTCCGTGCGGCGGACGCACACCGCCGAGTGGTCCGGGTGATGGTAGAAGTGCATGTTGTCGCGGCCCGAAATTTCCCATGCCTGAATACGGCGGTTCTCCGCGGGGACATCGATGGGCGTATCGGGGGCAATGAGGATGCTTCGGTCAATAATGCAGTCATTGCCGAGGCTGACGCCGACGGTGCCGGCCGCGATATCGATGTGGCAGCGCTCGCCAACCGTGAGCGGCTTACGCTGACCGGAATCGTCATGAGCGGCAATGATGGAGGCCGACAGTCCCACCTTCGTGTGCGCGCCAATGACGACACCGGAGGATAGACGTCCCTCAATCTTGCATGGGCCCAGAGTGCCCGAGTTCAGCGAGACAAATCCCTCGCGCAGTACGGACGTACCCGGTGCCAAGTAAGCGCCCAACCGCACGCGCTCGGCCTCTGCAATGCGCACACCGGCGGGCAGCACATAATCGACCATGCGCGGCATGCGGTCGATGGCGTAGACGTGAATCAGACCGCGGACGCGCAAGTGGGTGCGCAGTTGCTCGAAGTTGTCCGGCAGACATGGCCCCTTATTGGTCCACGCCACCACATGGAGTAGCTCGTAGAGCCCCTTGGTGTTTAGCTGGTGCGGCTTGACCAGGCGGTGGGAGAGCAAATGCAGGCGCAGGTAGGCATCGTGCGGGTCGACAGCAGGCTTGGACAAATCCTCAATGGACGTGCGCACTGCCACCTGCTCCACGCGGCGATCCTCGTCCAAAATCACCTGACGAAGCAACTGTGGGGTCAGATCAGCGGCGCCGAGCCGGTGAGTGCTCGATTCTACGACCTCATCGCTTAACTGAGGTGCGGGAAACCAAGTATCGAGAACTGTACCGTCCATTGCGATGTTGGCGATTCCCGTAGCGACAGCACCAGATGTAATCATGATTCTTAATATTAGTATCTCTTTAAGGAATCTTCGCGGAAGGATGAACTATGCCCCTAGCTGGCCTTGAAAGCACACAGAAAATGAAGCAGTGGTTCTTAGTGAGCCTCATCATTGCTGTTAGTGTGCTCGGACTCGGCTTCGTCCTGTCCCTGCCGGTGGTCTTCTATGTCGGATTCGCACTGCTGAGTGCTTGGATTCTCGCCGTAGCCAGCTTCTTTGGTTTCGTTTTGCCGCCGCGAGCAATGCCAATTGGCGCAGTCGGTGTGGCTATCGCCGCAGTGGTTGCGCTCATTGCGCCGAACCGTCTTGTGCTGGTTATCGCAGTTGCCATCGCGGTGGGGCTCGGCGGTGGCATGATTGCCCGCCTTTTGCTGGAGCGCAAGAACCGCGATCAGCAGGCACGCATCGATGCCCTGCCGATGTGGGAGCGCGATGAGCTGGGCGATGTCGCCGAAACGCTTCGTCCTGCTTATCGACGAGACATCGATCCCACCCCAGTGCAGCTGCCACATGCAACGGCCAAGATTGTCGCGGCCGTCTGTAAGCCGCTGGCCGGTTCTACGGTGATTGTCAGCACGAATGAGCTGCGTCCGGTAATTGCGGTCTATGGCTCCCGTGTAGCTGTGGTCTATGGTCCCGGCGCGGGCGTTGTCGAGGAGGATGGCGGAAACGGAGAGGCGACCGATTCTGCAGGGGAGGAGCGGGCGCTGGGGTCGTCGGCAAGCGAAACTCCGGAGGCAATCATTGCCCAAACTCTCCCGGAAGGAGCGAAAACCCTGGTCTTTGAGGTGGCTGATGGGCTCAAGCGCCCGGCGGAGGGGAGAATTGGTGTGACCTCCGCCGAACCGCATGAGCTGGCGCTGTTCCTCGGCGGTGGCGCGCCTGCCAATGGAGATGCGATCAATGGTCGTGCGGCGCATATTCATCACAAAATTCTGGTTTCGCTGGCGCACAATGGTTTGTACGCTTAATTGATGTGAAATCGAAGTTAAATCTGCTCCAAGATCCTGTAGACCTCACGGCGGCACTGGTGGACATCGAATCGGTGTCCCACAATGAGACCGCGATTGCGGATGCCGTCGAGGCGGCATTGCGTGAGGTCGCGCAGGCAGATGAGTCGATTGAGGTCCTGCGCATTGACAACAACGTGATTGCGCGGACCCATCGGGGGTTGCCGCAGCGCGTGATTTTGGCAGGACACCTGGATACGGTGCCGACTGCGGACAATGTGCCCTCGACGCGTGGGGTAGACGCGCAGGGGCGAGACACACTCTTTGGGTGCGGAACTGTGGATATGAAAAGCGGTGACGCAGTCTACCTGCATGCTTTTGCGACGCTGGCGGCAAGCCAGGAGTTGCAGCGCGACCTGACACTCATCATGTACGAATGCGAAGAAATCGCCGCGGAGTTCAACGGGTTGCGGCACTTGAGTGAGTCGCATCCGGAGCTTTTGGCTGGCGATGTCGCTCTGCTGGGCGAGCCCAGCGGCAATGTCATCGAAGCCGGCTGCCAGGGCTCTATCCGCCTGCGTCTGACCGCGCACGGCACACGTGCACACTCGGCTCGGGCA
The DNA here is from genome assembly GCF_040743205.1 of Corynebacterium sp. 045007. NCBI lineage: Bacteria > Bacillati > Actinomycetota > Actinomycetes > Mycobacteriales > Corynebacteriaceae > Corynebacterium > Corynebacterium sp. 045007. The sequence goes on along the minus strand of NZ_JBFLKW010000026.1, from coordinate 2,874 downwards.
TGGCTCGGCGACAATGCCGTGCACAAGTTAGCACCGGTGCTGTCACGCATTGCCGCCTATGAACCGCAGACTGTGGATATCGACGGTTTGGCCTACCGCGAAGGGCTCAACGTCGTCTGGCTGGAGGCCGGGGTTGCCACCAACACGCTTCCCGACGAGGCGGTGCTGCGAGTCAACTTCCGATTCGCGCCCAACCGCAGCGCCGATGAGGCCATGGCACACTTCCGCGAGGTGCTGGGACTCGACGAGTTTGCGGCCGAGGACCTCACCGTCGATGTCGAGGATGCGAGCCCTGGGGCACTGCCGGGACTGCATGCGGCTGCTGCGAAGGAGTTGGTTGCGGTCGCAGGCGACGTCGTAAAGCCCAAGTTTGGGTGGACCGATGTGGCGCGTTTTTCGGAGCTCGGCATTCCTGCGGTGAACTTTGGCCCTGGTGACCCAGCGTACTGCCACAAGAAGGACGAGCAGATTCCGGTCGAGTGCATTACGGCACTGTGGGAGGACCTGCGGCGGTACTTGACCACCGCGCCGGTGGCTGAGTGAGCCTAGAGTCACACCCTGCCCTCGCTGAGCGGGTGCGCGTATGTCATTGCTGGCATACATTGTGAGGTTATGAAACCTGTACGTACTCCGTCCCCAGCTAAGCGCCGCGCACTCCGCGGCCCAATCGCAATCCGACAGGCGGGCGAACCGCAGGCGTCTACGACCGACCGCAGGCTGTTGTCACACAATCCGAACACGGACTGGCTGCACAACGACACCTGGCGTGTGCTGCGCATTCAATCGGAATTCGTTGACGGCTTTGGTGCGTTGGCGGAGATTCCGCCGGCGGTGACGGTGTATGGTTCGGCTCGTTTGCCAGAGGACAGCCCGTACTACCAGTGGGGCTTCGACCTGGGCAAAGCACTGGCGGAGGCGGGTTACGCGACCATCACTGGTGGCGGCCCGGGCATCATGGAAGCCGCCAACCGCGGCTGTTACGACGCCGACGGCCTTTCCATTGGGCTGGGCATTGAGCTGCCGCACGAGCAGCACTTGAATGACTGGGTCGACCTGGGCATGAACTTCCGCTACTTCTTCGTTCGCAAGACCATGTTCCTGAAGTACTCGCAGGCGTTTATCTGTCTGCCGGGTGGATTCGGCACGCTCGATGAACTCTTTGAGTCACTGGTGATGGTGCAGACCGAGAAGGTGGAAAATCACCCAATCGTGCTGCTGGGCACTGAGTTCTGGTCGGGGCTGGTCGATTGGATGCGCGAGAAACTGGTGGCCATGGAGCTGATTTCTCCGACTGATATGGACCTTTTCCTGGTCACCGACTCCATTGAAGAAGCGGTCGAGTACATCGAGGCCGCGCACGAAAAGTTGATGGAAGAGTGCGAGCCGACCTCTGACGTTCCCGAAAAGCTCCGCCGAGTCCGTCGCTTCAGCGAGAGGTAAGACGCTGTGCGGAGTTTCTATCAGGACTCCGCGGTGCCGACGGTGATGGCCATCGTCAATCGCACCCCGGATTCCTTCTATGACCGTGGCGCAACGGCTGCGGAGGAGGCCGCGCTTGCTCGCGTCGACGAAGTTGTAGCTACCGGCGCAGGCATTGTCGATATTGGCGGCGTCAAGGCTGGTATCGGTGCGGAAGTAACTGTTGCCGAGGAGATTGAGCGCGTGGTGCCGACCATCGCGAAGGTCCGCGAGCGCTATCCTGACCTGCACATCAGCGTCGACACCTGGCGCGCCGAAGTCGGGGAGGCCGCCATCAAAGCTGGCGCCAACCTCATCAACGACACTTGGGCAGGCCATGACCCGGAGCTGCTGGAAGTCGCTGGCGCCCACGGGATGGGTTACGTCTGCTCACACACCGGTGGAGCACTGCCACGCACCAATCCGGTTCGCGTGCGTTACGACGACGTCGTGGACGATGTCATCTCAGAAACCGGCAAGCTCGCCCAGAGGGCAGTGGACGCTGGCGTGCCGGAGGACCGCATCCTCATCGATCCCACCCACGACTTCGGCAAGAACACCTACCACGGCCTCGAACTTCTGCGGCGCTGCAATGAGCTCGTGGCTACAGGATGGCCGGTGCTCATGGCGCTGTCGAATAAGGACTTCGTCGGTGAGACTTTGGACCGCCCGGTCGAGCAGCGTGTGCCCGGCACCTTGGCTGCGACCGCCCATGCGGCAGCTGCCGGCGTTGCGGTGTTCCGTTCGCATCAGGTGTCCGAAACCCTTGATGTTTGCCGTATGACTCTGGCTATTTCCGGTGATTTTGCGCCACTGCATCCGGTGCGTGGGCTGGTGTAAGGGGCGTAGTTTGAGGCGCTTCACCCATGCCGCTGCGTGAAACAAAGGACTATGATGAAGAGAAGTAGTCGAAAATGCCGACAGGGATTCTAAACCGGGATCTTGAGCCGGGGTCGTAGACCGAGGTCTTGAACCGGGATTGTCAATCTCCTGGCTACCACAGCCGAGCTGGGGTGGCTGGTCGTCTCCTGCATCGACATTGTCTTAGAACGAAGGAGTTCACATGGCAGCAATGAAGCCGCGTACCGGTGATGGTCCGCTGGAGGCAGTTAAAGAGGGCAAGAAGATTGTAATGCGCGTCCCCGCAGATGGTGGTGGGCGCCTGGTGGTGGAACTGTCCCCGGAGGAAGCCAAGGAGCTCGGTGCAGAGCTTGTAGCAGTAGTGGAGTAGCAGAGTAGTGGGGTAGTGGCCGGGTAGTGGCCGGGCCTGTCCGGTTTTGACCCAGCGGCGACCTACACCACTGGTGTAGGTCGCCTTTTCGGGTTAAGTAGCAAAAAGTGTGTCCGCTCGGCGTGTTGCGGGGCGGGCACACCGTTTGTTACTTCATGGGGCCTTTTCTGATTCCTATCGAGTGT
>NZ_JBFLKW010000025.1:0-25688 GCF_040743205.1 Corynebacterium sp. 045007 | reverse complement strand
CGGCCACGGGTAGTGCTCGACGGGTTAACTCCCCGGGAGGTAATCTCTGGTGTTATCCATGATGCAATGACCGCCTGACCCTACCGGCCATTTTTGTCATAAACCTAGTCAGTAACTCGGATCAATCCAACGTCACCAGACATAAACGCAGTCAGTAACTCCCACCGACGCCCCGTTCATCACTCGTTCCTATGTATTTTCACTACTGGATTCACAGAGCCTTTCCCCGCTCCCCCAAATGCCCCTTTCACCCCGCGTGGAGCAATTTCGTGGCTGTTAGTCTGTAGAAGTACGAACCTTTTTAACAGCAATGTGAAAGTAGCCCCCAAGTGACGCACCTGGCAGCAGCTCTGGCATCAGCCAGCTCCTTTACAGCCAGTCCGCCGTCGGCGACCGCACCACCAGACCAGACATTGGCTTCTGAGTTTGCGTCCGGCGGCGTATCGGCAACATTGAATTCTTTAGATTCCGTTCTTTCTGCCCCGGCAACGATTACCGCCCAAGCAAGCAGCTCCGCCGAGCACGCAACAACGCTCGCAGCTCAAGCAGTCCAAGCCACCCAAGCAGCTCAAACAGTCCAAGCTGCCCAAACCTCCGCCAACAGCCTGACCCTCCTTTCGGTCCCGCTGTTGGTCGCGGTTGCCCTGGCGCTGACCCCGCTGTTTGTGAAGCTCCTTGGTCGTCACGCAGGCTGGCCCATCGTCGCGTTTTTTCTCGCGTCGGTGGTCCAGCTTTCGCGTGTAACGGGCGATATTCTCGACGGCACCACCTTCACCTGGTCCCGCGTCTGGTCCCCGGAACTGAACGCGGCGTTTGCGCTGAAGCTCGATCCCCTCTCCATGGTGTTCAGTTTCTTGGCGCTGTTGGTGGGCTCGATAGTCTTCATCTACTCCACCGCGTATTTGCCACCGAAGAAATCCGCGATGAGCTTCTACGTCCTGATGACGGCGTTCATGCTGGCGGTTTTGCTCCTCGTGCTTGCCGACGACATCATGCTCCTCTTCATCGGGTGGGAGCTGGTCTCGATGGCGTCGTTCCTGCTCATTGCAAGGTCGGGCTCGTCGGGCGAGCTGGGCTCGTTGCGCACACTCCTGCTGACCTTTACCGGTGGCTTGCTGCTTCTGGCCGCCCTCGGCGGTGCTGTGTGGCTAACCGGTTCCACGAACCTCACCGAGGTTTTGGCTTCGCCTGAGTGGGAGGCCAACCCGGCAGCGCGCAGCCTCATTGCCGCGCTGGTGGCCCTGGGCGCTTTCACGAAGGCAGCTCAGTTCCCCTTCCACGCCTGGCTTCCAGAGGCCATGGCGGCGGCAACTCCCGTCTCGGCTTTCTTGCACGCTGCGGCCGTCGTCAAGGCGGGCGTTTACCTGCTGATGCGTTTTTCCACGGTTTTCGCGGACGTGCGCGTGTGGCAGTTGCTGCTGATCGTCATGGGTATGTGGACGGCTGTTGCCACGGCCTACTTTGCGCTGCAGCAGACTGACCTGAAGAAGCTGATTGCGTACTCGACGGTCTCGCAGTTGGGTTGGATTGTTGCCACGATTGGTGTGGGCACGAAGTTCGCCATTATGGCTGCGGTTGTGCACACCATTGCGCACGCGATGTTTAAGTCTTCGCTGTTCATGATGGCTGGTGTGGTTGATCATCAGGCGGGCACGCGCGATATTCGTCGCCTCGGTCCGCTGTGGAAGCAGATGCCGTGGAGCTTTGGCTCGATGATTTTCGGTGCGGCATCGATGGCGGCAATTCCGCCGTTCTTCGGCTTCATGTCGAAGGAAGGCATGCTGACCGCATTCGAAGGTGCGCCGCTCAGCAACACCGGTGTCGTCATTCTGCTGACGGTGGCGGCGATTGGTGCGATTGGTACTTTCGCGTACTCGGCACGTTTGGTGTTCGGTGCGTTTGTGGATGGTCCGCGCAATGTTGACCACATCACTGAGGCTCCAATTTCGCTGTGGCTGCCGGCCGCTATCCCTGGCCTGCTGAGCCTGCCTGCGGCCTTCGCTGCCGGCGCTATTTTGAACCGTCCGCTGGACCGCGTGGCGGATACGGTCGGTCAGCTTCCGGCTGGCACGACTCAGGAATCGCACTTGAGCCTGTGGCACGGCGTGAATGTGCCGCTGATTATCTCTGTGATTGTGCTGGCTGTCGGCGTGGGCTTCATCTTCACTCGTGCCCGCGTCAACGACGTTATGGCCGACCGCAAGCTCTTCCCGTTCACTGGCGTGGAGGCAATCAATGCGTCGTTGAGCGTCTCGCAGCGTGTGGGTCGCGCGCTGGCGAAGGTGGCGCGTTCGCATCAGCCGTCGCGACACCTGTTGCCGCTGCTTGGTTTGCTCGCGGTGTACGCCCTGGCCATTGCAATCGCTCCGGGTGTCGGTGGCGCTCCTGTGCTGCCGAAGATCGACGGCATCGATCACCTGACCGATCTGATTCCGCTGGTCGTTGTCCTGATTGGTGTGTGGGCCACGCTTCGGGCAAAGAACCGTCTACAGGCGGCTGTGCTGCTCAGCGTCACCGGTGTTGGTGTCACGTTGCAGATTCTCCTGCTGGGCGCACCAGATGTGGCATTGACGCAGTTCATGGTGGAAATCCTGACTGTCGTGCTGATGATGCTGGTGCTGCGCTTCCAGCCTCGCGCGTTCTCTGAGACCTCAAAGAACCGCCAGGCTTCCGCCGCGGTCGTGGCAGTTGCCGTGGGCTTGGCTACGTTCGGCGCGGTGTGGTTCCTCACTGGCCGTCGTCAGTTGCCTGAGGTTGCGCAGTGGTACATCGACAACACTGAGAAGGTCACGGGCGAAACCAATATTGTCAACGTGATCCTGGTTGAGTTCCGTGCTTTCGATACCATGGGTGAGCTGGCGGTTCTCGGTATGGCGGGCGTCGCGATGGCAGCGGTTGTCACGTCGATGCCTCGCTTCCCGCACCTGCTCGATCAGCCCTCCCCGCTTGCGGAGCCCGCTCTGAACTCCATCATGATGCGCTGGCTGGTCCGCTGGCTGTCGCCGGTTCTGTTCGCCCTGTCTGCCGTGGTTCTCTACCGCGGCGGTACCGCCCCGGGTGGCGGCTTCAACGCGGCGCTGATTGGTGCCGCCGCCGTGATGCTGGTTTACCTGTCCAAGGACCGCGACGAGCTGGTCTTCGGCAAGAAGACCCCGGTGGCGCTCAGCGCTGCGGGTGTCATAACAGCAATCGTCACGGGCTTCATCGGATTCGCCAAGGGGTCGTTCTTGGCACCGCTGTACGGCGAGTTCCTGGGCCAGCACCTCACCACGGCATTGCTTTTCGACGTCGGCGTGTACCTGGCCGTCATCGGCATTGTGGCGACTGCACTGAATCTCCTGGGCGGCCCGAACCGTCCTGGGGTGACCGGGTCGGACGATGTGATGCAGGATCTCTACTCAGACCGCTCTAGCTTGCGGGTGCCGCCGGAGATGGGCGTGTTCGCCTCAGAAGCGGAAAGTGCTCCCGCCCCAGCTCATGCCACCGTTGAGGAGGCCAAGAAGTGATTATCGCCATCATGGCTGCCGTCCTCGCTGGCGGTGGCACGTACCTGGTGCTACAGCGCGGCATGCTGCGCACCATTATCGGTATGACTCTGATTTCCCATGCCGCTAACCTGATTATCTTGTCCACGGGTGTCGGCGCCTGGCGCGGCGAGCCGCTGCTGGGCAACGAAGCCACTGCGGGCGCTGGCGCTGCCGAGCAGATGGCTGACCCGTTGCCGCAGGCATTCGTGCTGACGGCCATCGTGATTACCATGGCCGTCACCGCGTTCATGCTGGCACTGTCTGGTTTGGGCCGCGATGACGACACTCGTATCCATGAGGACCGCGAGGCCATGCGACAGCTGTCGACCGCTGGCCGTCGTACAGGTAAGCACATTCCGGCTGACTCGGACTCCACAGTCACCGGCACCCCAGGGGTCTCTCCGGCTCCGAATAAGTTCCCGCGCGAGACCCCATTCGGCGGTGACGAGAAATGGTAGAAGCCTCTGCAATGACCTCTGCAATGTCTCCTTCAACTCTGTCTTCGCTACTGCCGCTGTTTGCGGCACTGCCGCTGATTCTGTCGGCGGTCGCAGCCATCCTGCCGAAGCTGTGGATGCGTGCGACGATGGGCATCGCCGTTCCGGCACTATCGTCGCTGGCTGCGTTTTGGGTGATGTTCTACGTCGCTGACAACGGCCCGGTCGGCCACGGTGTGGGCGCGTTCCCCGGTGGTATCTCGATTCCTTTCTTGGCGGACACGTTCTCCATGCTGATGCTGGGTGTGGCCGCGGCTGTGGTTGCCATCGGTAACTGGTTCGCCCACGTCGCGGGCGAAAACACTTCGCGGTTCTTCCCCTCCCTGACGCTGATGATGTTGTCCGGTATGTCGGGTGCTTTCCTGACTGCCGATTTGTTCAACTTCTTCGTGTTCATGGAGGTCATGCTGCTTCCCTCCTACGGCCTAATTGCGGTCACCGGTACCTGGCACCGCCTGGCTGCTGGTCGTAGCTTCGTGCTGGTCAACCTCTTGACCTCCACGGTGCTGCTGATTGGTGTCGCGCTGATTTACGGCTCGGCGGGCAATGTGAACATCGCAATGCTGGCCGACATGGCCAGCGAGGGCGGCCCCGGCGGCACGGGTGTGGTCGCACTGGGCATTGTCATCATTGCGCTGTGCGTGAAGGCTGGTTTGGTTCCGGCGCACACATGGCTGCCGAGGACGTACCCGTCGACAAGCCCTGCGGTGATGGCACTGTTCTCTGCGGTGCATACGAAGGTTGCGGTGTACATGCTCTTCCGCATTTACGTCGTGATTGTGGGCATGAATCCCTCCTGGCACTGGCCGATTATTATCATCATGGCGATCTCGATGCTGGTCGGCGCGTTTGCTGGTCTCGCGGAGAACACCATGCGTGAGGTGCTGGCCTACCAGATGGTCACGGGTATGCCGTTCATTCTGATTGTGCTGGCGTTCACGGATGCTAACGACGGCGGCGGCGCCAAGGCGGCACTGGCTGCGGGTATTTTCTACGCGATCCACCACATGGTGACTGTCGGTGCCCTCATTCTGGGCTCCGGTGCGGTGGAAGAGACCTACGGTACGGGTACGCTCTCCAGGCTTTCTGGGCTTGCCCGCCGCGACCAAGCAGTCGCTTGGGTGATGGCAGCGATGAGCTTCTCCATTGTTGGCTTCCCGCCATTTTCCGGTGTGTGGGGCAAGGTGGGCATTGTCTTCGCCTCTGCTGCTACTGGCGATGCCCGTTCGATTATTGCAATCACCGCAATCATCGTGGCCTCGCTGGGCTCGCTGCTGGCCATGATTCGGCTGTGGCGCGCGGTCTTCTGGGGCCGCCCCATGCAGGGCGTGGATGATTCCGTTCGCGTTCCGGGCGCGCTGGTTGCGCCGTCCGCCATGCTGGCAATTATTTCTGTGGCAATGTTTGTCGCAGTCGGCGCCGTCACTTGGGCGACCACCGGTGCGGCTGATGCGCTGCTGAATATTGATGGCTACCGCGAGGCCACTCTCGGCGGGGTCGAAAACGCCATCGGAGGTATTTACTGATGAAGTTCCTGCATGTTATCCGCTATTCCCTCTGGCTGGTCTGGCAGGTTATTGTGGCTGCGACGGACGTAGTGCGCGATACGCTGCGCCCGCACCAGAAGCAGCAGCCGGTGCTCATTGGGCTGCCGCTGCGTGTGACGTCTGACCTTGAGGTCACTCTCTTTGCCGAGTCCATCACCATGACTCCTGGCACGCTGGTCTGCGGTGTCCGTGAGACCGATGTGGGGCGGTTGTTCATCATCCACGCAATCTTCGGTGCCGACCTGGACGCGCTGTACGACTCCCTCTACGACATGGAGGAGCACCTCGTTCCCAGCCTCCGCGATGTCCCCCGCCCGAAGGCGTTCGTCTTCGAGGAGTACAACGCGGACAAGTTCATTGACCCGGATGCCGTCGTCGGCGTTGCCGCTGAGGTCGACCATGGTCTGCCGCTGCCGGATGGCATTGCCTCCAAAGGCGAAGACAAAGGAGCACGCTCATGAATGACACATTGATCGATCCCACCGCAGTACAGGTAATTAGCGGCATTGGCATTGCTCTATGTTCAGTGGCGCTGCTTGTGGGCGTGGTGCTGATCTTCCGAGTCAAGGGCAATGTCTCACGCGCAGTGCTTTCCGACGCTGCCTTCTACCCCATGGTGGGAGTGTTCCTCACAACTGCCATGCTGCGGACTACGGCCATCACTTTCGATATTGCAATGCTGGCGGGTCTGCTTGGCATTTTGTCGACCGTGGGCCTGGCCCGAGTTATTTCCCGTGGCCGCCGCTAAGACCGATTAAGGACGAATCGCAATATGAGTATCGCTTCAATTCTTGTAACTATATTGTTTGCCGTGCTGGTCATTGGCGGATCTTTGTACCTGCTCCTGGCGGGCGTGGCCATGTGGCGCTCTAAAGATGCCCTGAGCCGGTTGAACCAGCTTTCAGCTGGAATCATGGTGGGCATCCCCGCACTGGTGATTGCCAACTTGGTCCTAGAGGCCGACCAGGGCGATCTGACGTGGGGCAAAACCCTCACCGCCATTCTGGCCATTGTTGCTGTCCTGGTCGTCGCTACTGTCGCCTCCGAGGTACTTGGACGCGCGGTGCTGGGTGCCCGTGATGGCTCCGCGGAGGACTACGTGCCGGAGCGGTAGCTAGCGGCACGGGAAGCGTCCCGCATACGCCGCTTCCGGCGGGTTTCAGAGCAGCCTCTCAGTGCTCTCCAAGACCCCCTTTGGGCCACCCACCCTACCCAAAAGGGGGTATGTTTCCCCACACTTTTGGCCTCCCGCAATGTGATGTACCTCTCATGGGATATGGGTCGCTCGTTAATCCCGTTTATGCCCCTAAATTGAGTGGCAGTTTTTTCCGTTAACTAAACTTTGGTTTCCCTTAGTTAGGGAACCCTTGGTTATCATTTTTGTTGAATTCGCCGTTTGCCTGCACCTTTGTGACACCAAGAACAAAACAATCAATGCAATCCCGGTAAAGATTAGGAAAACAACACTTTTGTCATCCGATATTCAGGCAGAGGCCGGGGTCGTCCCGATCGACTCAAAACCGCCCTCTTTCCAATATTTTTAGACGAATTTGAGCGAGCTTCAGGGGACACAACCGACCGGAAGCGGACCGAGGCACTTATTTTTTCATTGCAGCCCCTTGCCCCATCGGTTAACTTAATTTCTGTGAGTCAGCCAAGAGCGACTCAAAATCTTTACCCCCGAGAACCTAAGGATTTTCTCATGTCCTGCTCCGCAGAAGATATCGCAACCATCCTCGAAGCTCTTCCGGCAGTCACCGTCGAGAGCCCGCTGCCGGCTTTCGAGCAGCTGGCTGGCAACGACGTCAACTTCGCCAACGTTGGTGGCGACCTGAACTTGCCGTTCGGTAACGACTTCCTGGACATCACCTCCAACGACGACTACTCCACCCACGACTCCCACGACAAGGAGGTTTCCGACTTCCTGAACCCGCACACTGAGGTCGACCAGTCCAAGGACTTCGACTTCCTGAACCCGACCATTTCTGGCATCGGCAAGTAAGCTCCCGGGCTGCACGGCAGGACAATAGCTCCGCCAATCCTTGACACAATAAACCGCCAGTCTCTAATAAAGACTGCGGTTTATTGTTCAGTTAAAACCGATATTCTTCATTTCGTTACTGTCTAAAAGGAACACCAAAAATGGACGTCACTCCTATCGTTGAGGTTCTGGAAGCAATGCCTTCCGGCCCGACCGTCAACGTCACCTTCGAGATTAACCCGACCATCGATGGTGATCTGACCCTCCTGGAAACCGGTGACTGGAACGCTCCGTTCGGCCGCGACTTCATGGACATCAACATCACGAACGACCAGTCCACCACGAATGACAACTCCACTCACGTCAGCGGTGTCGAGGCTGACAGCGCCGACGAGTCACTCGCAAAGGGCGAAGAAGCTGCCGAGTCCGCCGAAGAGGCTGACGAGGCTGCAGCTGCTCCGAAGTCGCTTTTCAACGGCTCCCCGAGCCTGCCGGGCATCGGGGTCTAAAACAGCTCACACTTAGGGTTGTTCCTTAGCCGCCCCAAACCGGGTCGGCGTGCAGGCAACCACCAAGCCCGTGGCTGTCATGCACAGACAGAAGTTTTAAATAAGCGTTAGCCCTGCAGATGGTCAAACCACCTGCAGGGCTAACGCTTTTTGTACTTACTTCGTTGCCTTGAAGCGCTTTTCCACCTCAGCACCGAGCCAGGAATCAACGTTGGTCCAGTACTGGTAGACACGCTGCTCCACCTCTGGGGAAACGCCCTGCATGGCACCGACGATGTTGTCTGCCAAGCGATCGCGCTCGGCATCGTCCATCACGTTGCGAACAAGGTCGCCTGCCTGCGAGAAGTCATCATCCTCAGGGTGCTGCACGTAGGCGCCGGCGTAGAACTCTTCGCCCACGCTTTCCCACTGGCCAAAGGTGCCAGCGTCAACCTGCCCCGCGTGACCGGAGTGCACTGGGCAGCCAGCGGCCTTGGCCTCAGCCGCGGTATCGGCCTCCGGGCCGCGTCCGGCGGCGTTGGAGCCATGAACCGGCAGGTTCGGGTCCGCGTAGTGGTAGGTGCCATAGCCATCCTGCGAGAAGGAATTCACTGGGCAGCGCGGCTGGTTCACCGGCAGCTGGTCATGGTTGACACCAAGACGGTAGCGGTGCGCATCAGCGTAGGAGAACACACGAGCCAGCAGCATCTTATCCGGGGAGAAGCCAACACCCGGCACGGTATTCGACGGCGCGAATGCGGCCTGCTCAATCTCGGCGAAGAAATTGCCCGGATTGCGGTTCAGGGTGAAGTGACCGACCGGAATCAGCGGGTAGTCCTTCTGCGACCAGGTCTTGGTCAGGTCGAACGGGTTCACCTTGTAGCTGGCGGCCTCGTCGTAAGGCATAATCTGCACCTTGACATCCCAGGTTGGGTAGTCGCCGCGCTCAATCGCCTCGAAGAGATCCTGGCGAGCGTGGTCGGTGTTTTCGCCTACCAGCTCAGCGGCCTCATCATCCGTCAGGAAGTCCCAGCCCTGGCGAGTCTTAAAGTGGTACTTAACCCAGAAACGCTCACCTTCAGCATTAATCCACTGGTAGGTGTGGGAACCGAAGCCGTCCATATGACGGAAGTCCTTCGGAATACCACGGTCACCCATCAAGTACGTGACCTGGTGAGCGGACTCCGGAGAGGCAGTCCAGAAATCCCACTGCATATTGGCGTCGCGCAAACCTGTGTCCGGCAGGCGCTTCTGAGAGTGGATGAAGTCCGGGAACTTAATGCCATCGCGGATGAAGAACACTGGCGTGTTGTTGCCCACGATATCGAGGTTGCCCTCTTCGGTGTAGAACTTCAGTGCAAAGCCGCGCACGTCACGCCAGCCATCCGGGGAGCCCTGCTCACCTGCGACAGTGGAGAATCGCGCCAGCATCGGCGTGACCGTGTTCGGCTGGAATACTGCAGCCTTGGTGTACTTGGAGACATCCTCGGTGATGGTCAGTTCACCGAAAGCACCTGCACCCTTAGCGTGAACAACGCGCTCCGGAATGCGCTCGCGGTTGAAGTGCGCGAGCTTTTCCAGCAGGTGGATGTCGTGGAGGTTAATACCTCCCTGTGGGCCATTGGTTAGCGAGTGCTGCTCTGTAGGAACCGGCGCACCGTTGAGGCGAGTGGTCGGACCATTGGAACCTTCATAGAGATTGGACATGGGGATTTCCTCCTAAAGACAGGGGCTAGATGACAGTCACAACATGCCCTGACGTTTTCCACCCTACACGAAGTTTCATATTTTTCCTATCAGTCTCCCGCGATTGATATGTGGCCTTAATTATTAGTCCGATTAGGTTCGCTGTATCAGCCGCAAACACTCGGCCCTAAAAAGGGCAAAATTCCCTCCGCGAAAACCACACGCGATGGCCGTCGAAAAGCACTTACCGCGCTTTCATGCAATACCTATCAGCACTGAATAAAAGGTATAGCCAGCACTACCACTGCCCACGGGGGTTAAGGGTAGGATTTCACGCGTACCACGCTGTCAATTTGGATTCTGATCGGATACTTCTGCAGACATGAAAAAACAAGGGAGGGGCGCAAAAGCGCTCACAGTCTTCAAGTACACGCTGGCGTTGCTGGCGACCGTTGCGCTTCTCAAGATCGCATTCTTCCCCGCTAACGACGAGGACTATGCGCAAGCAACCGGTGATTTCTCCCAGCCCACCACGGAGCTATCCCCTCAGCGGATCAATAACACGCAGAAGCTGTCTGCCACCATCGTCCCGGACGAGCCCACCGTGATCCGCGCCAACGCTTCCGGTGAAATCACTGACGCCTATGTCAACAGCGGCGGCAACGCCGTAGAGGGGCAAAACCTGCTCCAGGTGAAGAAGACCTCGGTATCTGAGACTGCCAGCACCTCCGGCGGCGCGGATTCCGATGAAGAAAACGCCGCAGCCGCCGCACCCGAAACTACCGTGACTTGGGGCAACATCACCGCTAAGGCTTCTGGCACTGTGCAGTGGGATATCGTCATTGGCCAGACGGTCGAGATTGGCCAGGAAATTGGCACCATTTCGCCGAATAGCTTCCACGCCGTAGCACCTATCAAGCCGAGCCAGCTGTACACGCTGGGAGACTCGATTAACAATGGCCGCCTCGCTATCACCGATGGCCCGGCACCGTTTTTGTGTGATTCGGTGAAGACGGTCACGGGAAGTGGCGCGGGCTCGCAAGGCGCTGGCGCTGGTGCCGGAGACGGCGCCGGCATGGGTGCCGCCGCTGCTGGAAATTCCTCGGGCGGCCCACAGCTACGCTGCGATATTCCCGCAGATCAGACCGTCTACGAAGGTGTTCCTGCCACGCTGATTCTTGGCAGCGGCACCACCTCCGAGGTTCCGGCGCTGCCGGTGACCGCCGTGGAGGGACGCTTCCGCGAAGGTGTCGTCTACGCTCCGGCTAAGGATGGCGGCAAGCCCACCAAAATCAAGGTTGAGCTGGGCGCCAACGATGGCACTTTCATTGAGATCAAGCGCGGCCTGAAGGAAGGCCAGCAGGTCTTGGAGTACGTGCCGTCCTACAAGGACGATTCCGCCGGCGCTGGCACCGGCACCGGCGACGGCACTGACACCGGCACCGGCGCTGGTGATGGCAGTGACACTGGCTTCGATGAGTCCGGCGATGACGCTGGCTCTGAAAAGTAGGCCCGCGCCATGCTTAGTTTGACCGCAGTCACTCGAACAGTGACGCTGCCCAACGGCGAGGAGCTGCCTATTTTGAAAGGCATCGACCTCGAAGTGCCACGCGGTGAGCACCTCAGCATTGTCGGCCAGTCCGGTTCGGGTAAGTCAACGCTGCTGAACATCATTGGCATGCTCGATTTGCCGGATTCTGGCACGTACACGTTCGACGGCACTGATATTTCCACCTTGTCGGATAGGAAACGCGCTGCGCTCCGGGGCGATAATTTAGGATTTGTCTTCCAGCAGTTCAACCTCTTCCCTTCCCGCACCACGCTGGAAAACGTTGAGGTTCCGCTGATGTACGACCGGGGCGAGAAGTTCTGGAATCGCACCGAGCTCGCCGCCGCGATGCTGGAGCGCGTCGGTCTGGGCGATCGTCTAGAGGCCACGCCCTCGCAGCTTTCCGGTGGTGAACAGCAGCGTGTGGCGATTGCCCGTGCGCTCGTGCGCCAACCGCAGCTCATTCTTGCCGATGAGCCCACTGGTGCGCTCGACGTCGACACCGGCAAGATCGTCATGGATCTGCTCGAAGAAGTCGCCACGGAAAACAATGCTGCGCTGATTGTGATTACGCACGATTTAGAGGTCGCCGAGCGCGGCGATCGGGCACTTGAGCTTCGCGACGGTCAGTTGCACGCCGACTCCGTCCTGCTATCTGCCGCCAACGCTATGCACGGCTTCGAGGAGGTTGCTGATGACGACGAATAAAGAAACAGAATCGAAGTCACGGCCTTCCTTCCTCTATGCAGCAACGCCTTATCTCGGCGCTCTGCTGGAAGCGTGGCATGAGCTGCGCATTAACCGTGGCCGCATCATGCTGTCGCTGGTCAGTGTGGCCGCCGCAGTGTGGGCGATGACCACAGTCATTGCGCTTGGCAATATTCTCACCAGCTCTCAGGATGCGGTAACCGCGCAGAGCACGGGTATCGCCGGCACGGTCACGTTGACTGCCGGAGCGGGTAGTTCCGGTTCTGAGGATAGTGGAGACTTCGGCGATGGCGGCTTCGGTGACAGCAGCGCCGGCACAATGGCCGATAGCTTCGGCAGCTTCGGCGGCGCGGGCGTCGGCGGAAACGGACCGGACGATTTGAGCGTCATCAATCCGGACGGGTCCATCAACGACGCTTTTTCCGCTGCCACGCATCGCCTGGTAGAGACCACCCATGCCAACTTGTGGTCGCGAGTTCGCATGCAGCCAGCCACACCTGAGCACAATATGGATGACTGCGCACCGGATGATTACGAGTGTTTTTCGCCAGGCACCCCCGAGCTGATCGCCGCTGACCCGGGCTGGTTCGATATCTACGCCCGCACCATCGTGCAGGGACGTCGCCTTGAAGATGCCGATGGCCAGCGCTTGATGAACCCCGTGGTGGTCAACGACCAATTCTACGAAAGCCTGGGAAACCCAGCACTAGCCGACCATCCAACCTTCACCTTGAAGGAAACCGGCAACACCACTTTCACCGTGGTGGGAGTGTATAAGTCCCTCGGATCGTGGGACGCCCCGAGCATTGTCACGCACTACGATTCTTTCCTCAATGCCAGCTACGAGGGGCCGGTGGGTGAGCCGCAACTTCTCGTCGCAACGCCTGAGGAGTCCGCGAAGGAAAACCAGAAGGCGCTGCACAATATTTTCCAGGCGGAGCTCGGCCCCAGCTGGAAGGTGAATACCTCCCTGTCGGAGAAGGACACGGAGATTTCCCAGGAGATGAATAACACCATCACTACGGCGCTGGGCATTATCGGCGGCATCGTGATCGCGCTTGGCGCGTTGGGGCTGCTCACAGTCTCGATTGTCACCATCGGCCACCGTGTCCGTGAGATTGGTATTCGTCGCGCAATGGGCGCGTCGGCAGGCCGGATTTTTATCTCTGTGTTCCTGGAGTCGATTGTCGCCACGACGGTGGCGGGCGTGGTTGGCGTGATTGCCTCGATCATCACGGTCAAGCAGCTGCCGCTGGATAAGATGCTGGCGTTGCCGCTGGAGACCGGTGCCGTGGCCTACCCCGTCACGGCCGCGGTAATCGGCGTGTTGGTCGCGACATTCGTGGGCGCGCTGGCGGGTATTATCCCGGCCACCATCGCAGTCCGCGTCAAGCCCATCGACGCCATCCGCTTCTAACACTTCAGCCCCTAGTTCGCCTGGCTGCGTCGCCGCCTGCTTTTTGCAGGTGAGGCCACGTGCAGCCAGGCGAATTATCTTTAGGTTTTAAGTTGCTAAGCTATGTCCATGACTCCCGCACGCCTCGTCTCTAATGACGAATACATCACGCAGCTGGCGCTGAAAGCCGGTCGCGGTGATCAGGCTGCGCTGACGGAGTTCGTACGGCTGACCCAGAAGGACGTGTGGCGTCTGGTCGCACACCTGGGTGGCGTCGATGCCGCGGATGATTTAACGCAGGAGACGTATCTGCGTGTGATGGGGGCGCTCCCCCGTTTTGCGGCGCGTTCTTCTGCCCGCACGTGGCTATTGTCGCTGGCCCGGCGTGTGTGGGTGGATTCGGTTCGCCATGATTCGGCGCGGCCGAAGAAGTCTGCGGTGGAAGTGGAAAACGCTGCCGAGCAGTTTACGACTGACGAGTCGTGGTCGGAGCTCGCTGATGCCCGCGTGCTGCTGGAGCAGCTGCCGGAGGAACGCCGCGAGGCACTCATTCTGACGCAGGTGCTGGGGTACTCCTACGCGGAGGCCGCGGAAATCGCAGGGTGTCGTGTGGGAACCATTCGCTCCCGTGTCGCTCGTGCGCGCCGGGATTTGGTTGCCGCGCTTGACGACGGCGATAGTGCCACCGGCGACTCTGCTGCTGTTTAGCTCCCTCCGGCCAGCGCACCCAGCTGGCCGATCTAGGTTGTCTCCCCGCGAAGCTGACTAGCTGACTAACGGTCCAGCTCGATTTTGTAAGTCGAGGCGATATCAGCATGCCCGATGGCATCCCGCATATCACGCTCCGCGTTTTTCAGGGCAGCTACAACAGCGGGGAGGCTCGCGTGCGGCGACATTGCCACAGTCACTTCCAAGGTAGGAATTCCATTATCGCGGTAGACCCGCGAATCCGCCTGATTAATGTGTGCGTTGCGCTCTAGATCGGTGCACACCGCATCGGCAACGTCGGCGACCGGCAGCGAGATCTCTCCCAGTTTTTCTTGTGATTCCGCTGCGGCGACGGTGCTGAACCGGTGCGAGCGCAGATTAGCGACCACCAAGATACAGCCGACGACCGCTAGAACCGCTGTGACCACACCGAGGACGGGAACATACCAGCTTTGCTCAGGTATTTTTCCCCAGGAGTCCATCCGTCCGGAGTCATGAAGCCACTGTGCGGGGGCGACGTCGAAGTAGCTCGCAATTGCCCATGTTGCTACCAGCAGTAGCAGTGCTGAGAAAAGAAACAGCACAATTCGGTCGAATACGCTTACTGATGTTTTCACTTGTCATCACCTTCGTATTCGCCGCGAACTCCGGAAGCAAGTGCCGTGCCATTGTGGAGTTCTTGGTAGTCAGACTTGTGCATCCACACTGGCAGGTTGCCATCGTCATCGACGCGTACATACCGACGCGGGGCAGGAAGAAACACTGCGATGAGCTGTCCCAGCCCATAGATTGCAGCTAGGATTCCGACGAGAAGCAGCACCCACGACGCGGCTGAGTCCAGTGGGTTGCTGAACCAGTCGAATACCGGCTGTAACCATGAGGTGCCACCCGAGCCATTGGCACTGATAATTGCTTCTCTACCTGCAACTACGGCCACTGCGATTATCAACAGACCAGCGAAAACTCCTAGCCCGCGGACCTTTGGCGATTGACGCGGGTCACGTCCCTGGCGAGTTTCGACCGACTCGTCCGAGACCATCGCGGCCGAAGCCGTCTCAGTCGGCGTCATAGGGTGTCACCTCAATCTTTTTCAGTGGACGTGGCTCTGGAATGCTTACCGCCACGGTGCGTGGTTGCGGCACGGATACCGGGCGCAGCTGCTCCTTTCGCGGTGCGCGAACTTGTTTCAGCCGAGTTGGACGCGGCACGTTAACCGGACGCAGTAGCGCTGGTCTTGGCGCCTTGACATTAATTGTGCGTGGCGACGGCACGCGTACTGGACGCAGATTTGGCTGCCGGGGCACGCTCACCTGTACCAAGGACGACGGCTTTGGCGCTGTGACCTTTCGCAGCTGTATGGGCCGTGGAATTGGTGTGCGACGCACCTGTTTCGGCTTCGGTGCCGAGGTGCGAACCACTGGCAGCGGCGGCGGCGTAACAATGCGACGGGCCGGTTGCGGCTTTGGTGCCTTAATAGCCACAGCTGGTTGTGGCTTCGGCGGCGTGATGAAGCGCACCGATTGTGGAGCAGGTGCTGGGACACTGCGTACTCGTTCCGGACGCGGCGGAGTAATGCTGCGTACCGGCTGCGGTGTCACCGATGGAATGCTACGCACTGACTGTGGCTGCGGTACTGAAATACTGCGCACTGGCTGCGGCGTCGGCACGGCGATGGACTGCACTTCTGGGACCCGCCGCACCTGCGGAGCGGTCACTACCTGCTGGTTCACCCGGACAGGTGTCAACTGCGGGTGATCTGAAAAGTACGCTAAGTCCTGTCGGGTGACACGCACGTGCCCGGGTTCGACGCTGTCGATGTCAACATCGACGGTGACATTTTCAAGACCGGCCATATCAGCGAGCCAGGTGGCAACGCTGGAACGAATGCGCACCGCAATTTCCGCTGTCGGCGCCGGCCATGATGCAACGGCGCGAACTGCGACTCGAACTGCACTAACGACGTTTGTAGTGGCAGAACTAGGGGCAATCTCACTGTCGATTGAGACAATTGGATAGTCGCGCCCTAGCACACGGGATTGGTCGAGGGTGCCGGGAACCGCGCGCACGGCCATCTCTACGATGCGGCGGATTGCCTTTTCGCTTACGACGGTGGTGCCACGCGTTGCTGGAACGTGGATAGTCACCGTCGGCGGCCTCCTCGGTTGAACTTACGGTTGAGCTCGGGCGCGTCGATTTTGCCATCGAGTACCGCACCGGCTGCACCGGCCAGACCTCCGAAGGCAATAACCGCAAGAAAGCCCGTAAAACCACCAATCATTGCGGCGAAGCACAGGACAACGGCAATCGTCGCGAAGGTCTTTGTGTAATTATCGAACATGAAATTCCCCTTTTTACGGGCTTACCTGCCCATCCTGCCCGGCTTCGACGCGCAATAGTTGTTAACTACTGAACGCGTGGCTGCTCCTTGGACTCGTTAGCAGCCGCGATGGCCTTGCGCTGCTCTTCGCGCTGCTTAGCGGCCTCTTCTTCGCGCTCCTGCGGGGTCTGGTAGTCGGTGTGAACATCGGAAACATCGACATTGACTTCAGTGACCTCGAGTCCGGTCATACGCTCAACGGAGCTAATGATGTTCTGGCGGATAGCCTCAGCCAGCTCATGGATGGCAACGCCGTACTCAGCAATGATGGTGACGTCGACAGCAGCCTGGCGCTCGCCGACCTCAACAGCAATTCCCTGGGATACGTTGGCGCTACCGCCGGAGACAAACTCACGGACGGAGCCAGCGAAGCGATCCATGCCGCCACCAAGGTCGTAAACACCGGAGACCTCGCGGGTAGCGATGCCTGCAATCTTGGAGACGACGCTGTCGTCGATAGAAGTGTGGCCGTGGCCGGTTCCCTTATTCGCGGAGTCCGGGCCAGCCTGAGTTGCCGGGGTGTTCTTAGCAGTGTTCTTTGCGTTGTCAGCCATGATATGCCGTTCCTGTTCTCAGTGATGTAGACGAAATGTCTGGACAACGCCGATGCTATAACTGCCGCAGGCAACCTGCAGTGCGAGCTGGGCACATGGCTGTGCGAGAGTCCGTCTAGTACGGCTTTCGTTATAAAAAATTCTTAGAAAACCGGATCGCAGATTTGATTTGTTTTTGTCCACAGCCTTCCGGGTATTTTTGTATTTTTGGATTACTCCTGCGTGACGGCAGTTTTTACCTGCCATTCACGGTTCTGATGTTACGAGCGGCCCCCACTTGCCTGCAGAATGCTAACAAATCCAACAACTTTGTATAACAAGGTGCAATTTGCGGCACTATTCCATATTTCGACGGTGGATCAGTACCGCCCCTGATTGGAACTCGTGCGCGCCACGATTTGGTTGCCGCGCTTGACGACGGCGACAGTGCCAGCGGCACCTCTGCTGCTGGTTAGTGCAGCTGTTTAGACCCGCCCCCCCCCCCCGATAGGCGTTGCCCTTTTTGCCACCCCATTTTTGGAGCACTATCGCACATGATTGCTCAGTTGAGCGTAGGTTCTGCCTTAACTGATAGTTTTATACATTTCCTTATATTCGCGATACGAAACGGGTATATAAACTGCCCGGCACGCATAAGTTCCATCTTTTTCGACGAGATTAGCTTTGTTTTTCGGCATCTTTAGGATGATTGGACGCTTACCATGCGCGTTCGTATTCGCCCTCTAGGAAATCAACCAGAGGAAATGCTTTTCAATGTGCGGCCTGGAAACGCCAGAACCAGTTTTTGGGCCGCCACCGACCAACTCACTGAGGAGCAGATTTCCCCATGAATAGACCTTCATGGATTTTCACTGTCACTGCCGTTATCACGGCTACAACCGGACTACCGGCCTACGCTGCCACCATCAACCAAGGTGATCCAGTTGTTATCGTTCACGCTAATGGGCCACAAGCCAGTGTCTGCACAGCTGGCTACGTCGACAAAACCAACTCTCAGATCTACACAGCAGGTCATTGTGGACAAGAAGGAGACACAGTGACGGATGGGACCTTCCAGAAAATTGGAGTATTCCAACCGTCTCCCACCTATGACCATTCACTAGATACGGGAAACGATATCGGAGTTGTTTCGCTTGATGACCCCGCTACTACCGGTGAGAATTCGTATTCGGGTGACTCCATAATATCCCCGACAGATGTTCAAACTGGTGAGACAGTCTGCATTTACGGAAACACTACGGGGAAAGTGACCTGCGGTTTAGCCGCTGACCGAGAGGCATACCAAACCGAGGACAGTGCTCTACAGGTTCAAAATGTGCACGCTCAACGCGGCGATTCCGGTGGCCCAGTATGGGTACCGGAAAAAGGCGCCGTCGGGGTTGTATCGACTACCTGGAACATCATCGATGGGAACGGACAACAGCTTGGCTCTTACATCACCGCGAACTCACCCTGGTAAGAGGGCTTTGGTGATGTAGGGCTTCCTAGTAGGTGGGAAGCGAGCCTAATTCTTTTTGCCGCCATATGGGGTCTGTGCAGGCAACTGCACAGACCCCATTTTTGTTATTAGGACTGCTGGCGACGAGTCCAGAACCAACCACAGGCTGCGATTACCGCACCGAACAGTGTCCAGAGCAGGACTCCGTTTCCACCGGTCTTTGGCAGCTTGCCGGTCTTGGTGTCGGTCACCTGCATGATCATGAGTTCGCCGGAGCCTTCGGCCTTAATCAGCGGGCTACTGCCACCCACCACCGAGATGGTGTATTCCTTAGTCTCCTGGTCAATTGAGATTTCAAACGCCACTGGCTCAGGCAGCAGGTTAAGCCCTGCCGGCGACTTAGTCTCTACCAGGTAGAAAGTACCAGTTTCGTTAATCTCAATTGACTTCTGATCTGGGGTGATGGTGTAGACCGGTCCTCCACTGAAATCCGGCTGACCACCTGCCGAGGGGTAGATATCGAAGGTCGCACCACCAAGTCCCGGTAGAACCTTGACTCCCTCGCCATCGACATATTCCGCCTTTTCCAAGGTCAGCTTGCCTGGCTTGGTGTCCGGCGCTTCGTAGTTATCGACCACGCAGGAAATGGAAGATAGGACCTTATTGGATTCCGACATCTTCACCCGGAAGCCGAACTCGCCGACGTTTTCGACCTTCAGTGGTGAGGTCTTCCCGCCTCGGGTTTGAGTACACACCGCGTTGAAATCACCGGTGGAATCTAACGTGTCACCGCGACGGAACAGGGTGTAGCCCTGCTTCTGCGTTTCGGTGAGAACCAGCGATTGCTCACGTTCGCTTTCAATGTTCCACGATGCAGTACCCTTGTCGGATTCGGATCCGGAGGTCACCTTCATCGACTGATGGACCAGCGGACCGGACCCGGTGCCGATGACATTGTCATTTGCGGCAAGGGTAAATTCCCAGCCAGGGGCACCGTCTTCGAGAACCTTGCCGTTTTCATCGACAATGCGCTTCTTGACCTTCACAACTCCGTTACAGCGAGAAGCAAGTTGTTCACCAATCTGCTTCATCTGCGCGGCGAGCTTGGAGTACTGCTCGACTCGGATGGTGTCACCGGTGCCAGAAATATCCTCACCCATGGTCTTGACCCCACGCGGACCATAGGTCCACTTGGATTGATCACGCGTAATCTCGATATTCCTGCCTTGTGGGGTTCGCTCCCAAACCTTGAAACCACCATTCTTATACGCAATCTCGAAGTTAGCAGTAGTATCATCGCCCACATAACTTGCTGCATCTACGTACTTATTCGTGAACTGCCAATAAAGTCCGGGCTCTGAAATGCTTGTGCCACTCTTCCACCAACGTACATTCTTTAGTACGAGATCCTGAGTAACAGTTGTGCGCTGAGCATACTTTCCACCTACAGTCAGGTCGACCATAATCGGGACGATGCGAGTTCCGGCCGCTTTCAGCTCATTAGCTGCATCAATTGCCTGGTTAAGGGCGGATTCTTGAACAAATTCGCCACCAAGTTTTAATCCGGGCGCTTTCGAGGAATATGTCGGCATACCGTCGGTGATGAAGTACACCACGTCATAGTTTCCTGCCGCGACCTGCTTGAGGCCTGCCTCCCAGTTGGTCGAGCCGTCGCCTTGCCAATTAGCGACAATGCTCTTTGCCCGGTTTACACCTTGTTCTGATTGCAACGAGATGTAAGGAGGGTTCTGCCCATAGGTTGAGCCGTTTGCAGCACGTGGCGCTCCACCCGCGAAGTTGTAGATACCCAGTTCTGCAGGGGTTCCAGCCAGCGAATCAATCAAAGCATTTGCCGCCCGCTTCGACTCGGTAAAGCCATTTGAATCAGCGTAATTCAGTGAGGTGGACAGGTCGGCCACCACAGCAATGCGCAGGCCACAGCGCTGCGGCATCGGCGGATTAGCGACACGTCCGTGAACCCACTGAGCTCCATCCGGCGGAGAGATAATCTCCGGTGGTTTTGGTGTGCTCTTTTTCTCTCCGTACACATCGAGCGTCACCTTCAGGTTCTTGTTCTGTGAAAGATTATTGGTGAAGGTAAACACTGCATCTTTAGGCACGAGAGCAGAGTCAACCGGCTTGCCGTCCTTTACCGGTACGACATCCATAGTGATGAACCCATTGCCGATGTTGACGTTGCGCTTCAGCAAAGTCACACCTGGTTCAATTTGGTCCAGCGTGAGGTTGTACTTCTGCGGATCCAAGAAAGTCGCGTCAGTTTCGATACGCACCGTTGCGTACTTCATGTGAGATTCCTCAGTCACCTTAGCCGTAAAAGCATTGGGCTTCTTCGGATCTACTGGGTCAGCTTGCACTGCAAACTCGTGACCGATGGCATCAAAGTGCCGCCCATCGACAGCCGGTGGCTTGGGGTCTTCAGAATTTGAGCAGTCTTTAACTTCACCGCTTAGATTGAAAGTCCACTCGGTACGCGCATTCGGAGCAAGCTTAAAACCTGGCTGCGCTACAGCAGTGACCTTTACGGTTCCTGGCTTGTTCTGCTCATAGACATGAGGTCCGGCAGGTGCCTTGTTTGCGTTGAGGTAGTAATCAACTCCCTTGGTGTCCGGGATATTGATATAAGCCTTCTCCACACACTCCGGTGCAGTTGCAGGGTCGACAAGAGTTGGGTCCGCAGGAGTTACCGCTCCTGGTTCCGGTTCCGGTTCCGGGGTCTCTGGCTCGGTGGGCTCAGTCGGCTCTGTTGGATCTGTCGGCTGGGTAGGCTCCGTCGGGTCCGTTGACGGATCTGTTGGCTCACTTGGATCGGTGGGCTCAGTGGAGCCGTCAGGAGTACCACGAAGGGTTATGGCCACGTCGCCAGTTCCTTTCGGGGTAGTGTAGTGAAGGCTGAGCGTGACTTTGTCGCCCAACTTTACCGTTTGATTCAACCCCTTATGTACGAATTCGAGTGGCGCCTGTCGAGCACTATCGTTACGAGTGATCTGCGGGTCGATTGCCCTGCCATTGATTTTCAAACTATAGCCCTGAATCCATCCTTTCCCACCAACGTTGAATTGCAGGCTGTCAATAGTCGCATCCCTATCGATTGTGAACTCGTATTCAGGAGTGGGGCGAGCATCAATATTCTTAAACTCATACTTCGGCGGAGACGTCGGAATGACCTCCGTCTGCGCCTGCGCCTGCGGCGCGTTGGGCGCAAACGCCTGACCGCTGACAACGAGAGCTACCGCTAGCAAAGCAGCCAAGAACATGCGAAGCACAGTTCGCAGTGAATCCGGCAAGCGGAATGTTGTCGAAAACATTAGTTCTTCCTACTTTCTGAGTTCTTCCTGCTAGCGGCGATAATGACGAATCCTCCACCAATCAGGGCTGCGGCGAGAGCTACCAGCCCTGCCACCTGTACACCGGTAAGCGCCAGCGAGCCGGAACTTCCGCTGCTTCCGGAGCTCGACGAGGATCCAGAAGAGTCCGAAGGTGTCGAGGTCCCCGGCTCATCAGGTGGCGTGGAGGTAGTCGACGGGGTCGTCGAGGTTCCCGGTTCACCCGGTGTTGTCGGCGTCGTTGGCGGGGTCTTCGGCGGAGTCGATGTGCCCGGCGTCGTCGGTGGAGTCTTCGGCGGTGTTGCCGGCGGCGTCGTTGGTGGGGTCTTCGGCGGAGTTGTCGGAGGTGTCGACGGTGGTGGCGTCTCCCCCGGCTTATGCGACTTCGCCACAATGACTCCCTCTACAGGAGTGGAGTCATAATCCAGCCCATAGAACGGCACCGATACTAGGAAGGGATTAATCTCCCGGTAGCTGTCGTTCGGAGCTGTCGAGGTAACGAGGTAAATACCCTGCGGCAAATCGCTGAACTTCACGGAGCCGTTTTCATCAGTGACCTGGCTAAAGTGGAGATCTTTCGGCCACGTAGCAAGCTCAGCGGCAGTGGCTTTTTCAACCTTCTCGCGGTCCTGCGGGCTAGACGGCGAGATTCCCTTGAGACGCTCCAGATGGACGGTCACACCAGAAATAGAACCCGAAGCCGGCGAATTATCATCGTCCGGGTTTCCTGGGCTCAAGGTAATGCGCACAATGTCCGTGCCGCTCGTTGCTGAAACGCCCGGGGCATCCTGATGCCCAACAATTCTGGCCGCGTTGGCGTCATTCGCGCCAACTGCACCCATTACTGACACCAGAGCGCAGGCAGCTAAGAACGCAGCTATCCGGTTCCAGGTGGATGTCAAATATTTATTCATTGTCGTTTTCCCACCACGAAGTGTTGTTATTATCCTCGGATGCCGATTCGCTGCCGCCAGCGAGTCCATCGCTGTCTGCGTCGCCATCAGCAGTCTCGACGTCTGCATTCTCAGCGTCGTCGTCAAGCTCTTCGGCGATGTCGTCGATGTCGTCAGAGTCGTCGGCGTCGAGGCGCTGGCGCCAGAGCCACCACGCAAAGCCTGTGCCAAGCACAAACACCGCTACGAGCAGGGCGTACATCCACCACTGCCATCCAGTCCCGTGCGTTTGGTCGAAGATATTGCTTTCCGACGGATCCATCGGCACTTGGTGACCACGCACTAGCAGACGATGCGTGTTAATTCCGTAAGGAGTGCAAGTGATGAGGGTGATGTAGTCCTGGCCTTCGACGGGCCGAAGATCATCGGTCTCATGCGGAAGTACAACCTTGATTTGATCAATCTCGTACTTCAGCTTGTGGCCTGCGACCTGGATATAGAAGGCGTCTCCCTCTTTTGCTTTCCGCAGGTTATCGAAGAGCGTTACGTTAGTAAGTCCGGTGTGACCGGTAATGATGGAGTGGGTTCCAACACCGCCGACTGGAAGATCGGATCCGTATAGGTGTCCGAGCCCCTTGGCGAGCACCTCATCGCTGGTGCCGTGGTAAATCGGCAGGTCGGCCTGAATCTCTGGGAAAATCAGACGCGCCATCACGTCGGTAGCGTTTAGCTGATCGAGATAAGCGGCGTACTCGGGGTTGTGGTCATTAACTTCGTTAAGCCACGGGTCCAGAATCGGGCCGGTGGTTTGGCGCTCGTTGTAAGCGTGAGCGCGTTCCCACTGTTCATCTTTAACTTCTTGGGGTACGGACTTTTCCAACTTGGCGAACTCCTTGGCCGCCTTAGAGGTGCCGTAGTTGTTCAATGCCGTGGAGACAACCGGGTACAGCATCACAAGCAAGCCCACAATCACCAGAATTGCGGGGAGAACCATGCTGTTCTTTTTCGCCTGCTCAGACTGTTCAGGCTGCTCAGCTGATGCGTCCCGCGTCAGAGTAGACGCAGAGTGTTTACCCACGGAGGAACTCCCAAGAAGTCAATCAAAAAGGGATGTGGCCTTTCTCTTTCTCGCAGGTATGAGGATGCCTGCTGTTGAAAAAGAGCACATCGAAAGGCCGCAACAGTAATTTCAGTGATGCGCAAACTACAGGAATGGCGTGCGCTGTTGAACGCACGCTATTCCCTCAACACTGGAGCTAAAGCGCTCCAGTGACCGAGCCTTTACTCGGGTTTAGTTCTTGGAACCGCGGCGGGCGAACCATGCACCAGCTGCGACGATAGCTGCACCGATAGCAGCCAGGATGCCGACACCGGCACCACCGGTCATCGGCAGGTTCGGGGTGGTGTCGTCGGAGTTAACAACCTCGCCTGGGTTAGCGCCGACCTGGACGGAAGCCAGCTGGTAGACGCGCTCCGGGTCAGTCGAGGTAGCAACCAGCTTGAACTCGAGTGCCTCCGGCAGCAGCTCCTTGCCCTTCGGAGCCTTGGTCTCAATCAGGCAGTAGTGGGACTGTTCGCCCTCGACAACCTCGGCGTTGTCTTCGAAGTCGTTGACGTGAAGACCAGTGATTTTGACGATACCGTCCTGGCCAGAGACGAAGGTGGTCTTCACCTCGCCACCCTGCTGACCGTTCACCGGAGTCCAGGAGTCCTTCTTGGTGGTGTCAATGTCGGAGCACTTCTGGCCAGCAGCCTGGCGGACAATCTGGAACTCGGCACCATCCAGGCCGTTGCGGTCGCCATCGACCTTCTTGAACTGCAGGCCACCCCAGTAGGTCTTGACCTCTGGAGTCTTCTTCGGAGTGCTGTTCTCGGAACCGTCCGGGTTGTTCTGGAAGACCAAACCGGTGTTCGGCGCGATGTCGGTGTCCTTCGCGAATTCAGCCTTCAGCTTGGTGGTGATGGTAACGACCACCTTGTCACCGGCACTAAGCGACTTAGCAGTTTCCTTATTCAGGTCAACATCGACCTTGTTGCCCTCGAAGAACTTGCCGTCCTTGTCGTTGCCTTCGGACAGAACCTGCTCCGTACCATCGCCCTTGACAATCTTGACGTCAACCTTGGTGATTTCCAGCTTCGGGTCAATCTCGTCAGTGATCTGGAACTGGGTACGCTCCGTGTTCGGCTTCAGCTGGCGAGCGGTACCCGTGACGGTGTAGACCAGGTTTTCGTCGCCAGCGTTCTGGTCCTTGTCCTTGACGGTCTTGGTCGGCTCTTCATCCTTGTAGTTCTTCGGGAATGCGTGAACGTCGTAGTTCCAGGTGGTGCCCTGAGTCTCGTCGCCTACCTTGCCATTGCTGGTCATCGGAACGAAGGCGATGAACGGAACAGCCGGGTCATAGCCTTCCTTCGGACCGGTCTCAACAACCAGGTAAGCACCGAGGTCAAGATTCTGGGAAACGTTCCACTTGCCGTCCCCATCGGTCGTTCCCTCTGCGACCTTCTCCAGGACACCGTTGTCAATCAGAGCCTGAGTCGCCTGGGTACCAGTAGCAAAATCGCCAGCCTTCAGCTTCGAAGCAGCCAGCAGCCCCTCGTTAGTGGTGACATCGATAGGGGTATTGCCATCTGCAGTCCTGGTGATCTTGTAGACGGTGAAGCCAACGCCTTCGAGCTTCTCGCCACCGTTTTTCCGAACATCCTCGACGTCAGCTTCGGTACCAGACGGCTGGCCTTCGCTGGTCGGGTTACCGAACTTGTGAATGGTGAGCGAGCCCTTGGCGTTCTTGTTCACCAGCGGGGAGTCGCCGGCAGCCTGGTTGATGGCAGTGTCCTGAGCGATTGCAGCCGGGGCGGAGACGCCCATCGACAGACCGACGATGGCAGCGAAGGTTACCGAGCGGGCGGTAGGTTCAGGCGGTGAATGCATCACCACTTTCGACCAGGAGAAGTAGTGAAGCAAACCCGCCGAACGAAATACAGTGCCATCAAACCC
>NZ_JBFLKW010000024.1:0-26209 GCF_040743205.1 Corynebacterium sp. 045007 | reverse complement strand
GACACCGACTACACCCACTCAATCGGCATTCAAAAAGGCCAAATCTAACCCCCGCGACACGCCGAGCCAGACACACATTTTGACCCTTAACCCGGTTTTCCGGCACTTATGCGCGCGGTATTGGCTCTGCCTGCGCTCATATCGATGAGCTATTCACTTGTGGCCAGGCTATAGCTCATCGATATGTGAATACCTCATCGACAAGTGAATACCGCCCACGAGCCACCCATGGGCCCGTCCACCCGCAAGCCGCCCACGCCCGCAAGCCACCCGCACCCAAACCCCAAAACCCAACCCCCAGCGCCTCAGTATTCGAAACATCTCAAACTCGCAATATCCGACTAACGGTCTAGACTGTGGAACCATGATTCGTACTGAGTCCATTCTTGACCTTGCTACCGTAGCCTCGGGGCAGTCCCACGCCGACGCCCTACAGGGCTCCATCGATTTGGCGCAGACAGCGGAAAAGGCTGGTTATCAGCGTATTTGGTACGCGGAGCACCACAATATGAACTCCATCGCGTCCTCGTCGCCGGCAGTTCTTATCGCAGCCGTGGCTGCAAAAACCGAGAGCATCACCCTCGGCTCCGGCGGCGTCATGCTGCCGAATCATGCACCGCTGACGGTCGCGGAACAGTTCGGCACGCTCGCGAATCTGTACCCGGATCGCATCGAGCTGGGGCTTGGTCGTGCGCCGGGCACGGACCAGGCCACTATGCGCGCCCTGCGGCGTGACCCGCGTTCGTCCGATTCCTTCCCGCAGGATGTGCAGGAGCTGCGCGGTTACCTCTCCGACGAGTCGCTGATCAAGGGCATCAACGCGATTCCGGGCCGCGGCACCCATGTGCCGCTGTACATCCTGGGCTCCTCGCTCTTTGGTGCTCAGCTCGCGGCGGCGCTCGGCTTGCCCTACGCGTTTGCTTCGCACTTCGCTCCGGACGCGCTTCGCGATGCCATCGCGGTCTACCGCGAGCAGTTCCAGCCTTCTGAGCAGCTGGATAAGCCGTACGCATTTGCGGCCATGAATGTCATTGCGTCGGAAAGCGAAGAAGACGCACAGCAGCAGTACTTCGCTACCCGCAGGAACATGGTCAGGCGGTTCCTGAGTCGCGGTGGGCATCACCTCACTGACGATGAGGCGGAGATTCTGATGGATACCCCGCAGGGGCGTCAGGTGCAAAATATGTTCCGTCACACGGCGGTCGGCACGGTGGCGCAGGTGCGTGAGCAGATTGCGCAGTTCGGTGAGTACTCGACGGCGGATGAGCTGATTGTGGCTCATCAATCGCTGAAGGTTCCTGACCGGCTGCGTTCGGTGGAGCTCACCGCAGAGGCCGCGGGGTTGACCGCGTAAGGCTCCAGGCCCCGACCCCAGAGGCGCGCGGCCTTAAACTGACCCGCTTACTTCACTGCAGCCAGCGGCAGCGACTTTTCGCTGGCAAGCTGCATGATTTCGGCGTTGGTGCGCTCGCGGAGGAAATCCGCAAGCTCCTCGCGGTTGCTCGCGCGTGTGGCCTCGGTCAGGGCGGCGGCAAAGTGCGGCTCCAGCGCTGCCACGGCCACGTAGCCGTCGGCGCTGGGGTAGAGGCCGTACGTCCACAGGCCGCCACCGAGTAGTCCGCCGGGCGCCGTCATGCCGTACTTCAGCGGCGCGGCACCGGCCTCACCCGCCTGCTTCAGGCCGATGCGGCAGTGCAGTCCAGGCTGCTTTACGACGTCCGCCCCAGCACCCGCCCGCTTAATCAACCCGGCAAGGGCAGCGGTGACCGCAAAGTGCGCGCCCAGAATGTCGCCCAACAGCACCGGCGGCATCGCCGGAGGCGTGAGGGTTCCGGCCTCTGCCTGGTAGGTCAGGTCATGGCCGGGTGTTTCTGGAGCTTCGGTATCACCGACAATGTCGATATGTATCGGCCCATTCGGGCGCTCGTGGAGGCCCGCCAGTCCCATGCGTTCCAGCGCGGAGGGGCGAACCGAGGTGATGACCACATCGGCCTCATCGATCAGCGAGCTCAGCTGTGCGCGCCCCTCATTGCTCTTCAGATCCGCCTGGATAATCTCGTGACCTGCGGACATAGCTTCATACCAGGAGTGGCCGAAGGAACCGAGCGGGTCGCCTGTGGGTGGTTCGACCTTAATCACCCGGGCGCCTAGCTGGCCCAAGTGCTGAGCGGCCAGTGGTCCCGGTACGTTAATGGCGAAGTTGACGACAGTGATGCCTGCGAGGCTGGTGTGCAGCTCGGGGGAAAACATAGTTCCACACTAGAACACATCTATCTGCCCGCCGACGTTTTCGGCCAACTTCAACTGGTTGATCCAGCCGCCCTCGCCGACGCGCAGTCGGAAAATCGGGCGGTGAGCAGGGCGGGCCTCGTAGCGGACACGGGCAATCTGACCGGTTTTGGCCAGGTCCATAGCGGTTCCCTCGGTGGCCAACTGGGTGCGCGCGGCGGTGAGGCGCTCGATGACGTCGTCAAGCGCGGTGAGCACGGGTTCGGTGTTGTTCTCACACCAGGACATGACCATGTCAGGAGCAGCGGCGGCGACGCGGGTGCAGTCGCGGAAAGAGCCGGCTGCAAGCGAAATGGCCAGGGGGCCACCGGCTTCACCGGCGGCGGCAATTGCGTAGGCCGCTAGGTGTGGCATGTGGGAGATGCGGGCGACGCTGGCATCGTGGTGATCGCTCAGCGCTGGAATGAGTTGACTGCCAAGAGCTGCTCCCAAGTTGGCGACCTGCGAAAAGACTTCGATCCACCGCTCCGGGACGGGCTTGCCTGCAGCGTCGGCAGCAGCTGCCAGGTCGTAGGTGATGACCCAGGGGGCGCCGTCGAAAAGCCCTTCGAGCGTGGCGGACCAGCCCGCCTGCGCGGAACCCGCCATTGGGTGCGCGCCGACGAAGCGTTCCTCCATCCCGCGCGCGGAGACCTCGGCGGCGACGGCCGCCTTCACGGAGACCACATCCGTGATGCCACAGCTGGGGGCGTGCTCGTTGATCGCGTCGAGCATCGTGCCGACGACTGTCATGGGGGTGCCAATTACGATGAGCGCGCGGCTGGCCTCAGCGCGCTCGAGCGTGGCTTGAAGATCTGTACTGGCATCGAATCCCGCCTTCGTGGCTTCCTCGACCGTCGGGGACGAGCGATTCCAACCGAAGCATTCGACGTTATGGGCCCGCAGGTCGCGCATCATGGAGCCACCGATGAGGCCCAAACCGAGGATGCATACCGCGGGTAGTTGTGCAGCTGACAGGGAGGACGAAGCAGGGGAGGGGGACTCGAAATTGCTCACCTGACAAGCATGACATACAGCGACTAGCGTTGTGGGTTATGAGCACGACCTTTTCCGGAGGGTACACCTCCGATGACGACCGCTCCTTCGCGGTTGCCGTAACTATGGGGGAGCGCGGTTGGCGCGTCGTCGATCTTGGGGACGACGCCACCGATTCCCTCGCTGACGCTGCACAGGCGCTGCGCAATCTGCGTTCGGAGCGCGCCGCTGTCGGAATGCTCAATATCGACGACGATTACTTTATTCTCGTGCGCCAGGGCGTTGGGTCGCTGCGCGTTGTGCTTTCCGACGCCACCGCCGCCGTCACCGACGACATTGCGGCAGATGTGTTCGACGAGCTGGATCTGGATATCCCCGACCTCGACGAGGACGAGCTCGACGATGTCGACGCCTGGGCCGAAGGAGATATGGATATCCTCGCTGACCTGGGCTGTTCGGAGGAAGTCCTGGAGTCCATCTGTGACGATCGGTCGCTGTGGGCGTCCGAGCAGCTTCTTGCCATTGCCGAGGAGCTGGGGTGCGCCGAGGAGCTCGCCGATGTCGCCGACCTGGATTACGACGGCGACGATGACGACTACGATCCCTATGACGACTAACCCTGACAAAGGTCATCTGGCCGGGCGGCCAAGCGCCCTTGCGGCCAGCCAGCCAGCTGGTCGGCCAGGCGCCCTGCCCCGTCGAAAACAAGACATTCTCGACGAAGAGTGGATGCGCCTGGCTATCGCCGAAGCTGCTCACACGGCCCCCGGGGATGTGCCGGTGGGAGCTGTGGTCGTGGATGCCGAGGGCAGGGTTGTGGGCCGGGGCTCGAACCGTCGGGAAGCGGATGGTGACCCACTTGCCCACGCCGAAGTCATTGCGTTGCGCGAGGCCACCCGCGCTGTTGGTGACGGCTGGCGGCTGGAGCAGTGCACGTTGGTCGTGACACTTGAGCCGTGCGTGATGTGCGCCGGCGCGTGCGTCATGGGGCGCGTGGGGCGCGTGGTCTTCGGCGCGTGGTCGCCCAAGACCGGCGCGTGCGGCTCCATCGCCGATGTCATCCGCGATCCCGCCCACGCATTCACGCCGCAGGTGCGCGGGGGTGTGCTTGCCGACGAATGCTCCGTTTACCTGCGGGAATTCTTCGAACGGCAACGGCAGTCGGAAGCGTGAGCGGGGTCACAGTTAGGTCACAATTCCCGCTGTGGCCGTGACGAGTCTTCATTTTCACGTATCGTCGGAACTAATGGGGCTGCTAGACGGTGGCTCTAGAGAATAGATAAGTCGTTTACATAGGAGGCTTACATAATGAGCGAGCTGCAGAACAAGGCCGACGAGTTGGGTGGCAAGGTTAAGGAAGCTGCCGGCGACGCCGTTGGCAACGACGACCTGGCAAACCAGGGCAAGGGCGAGCAGACTGCGTCCAAGATCAAGCAGGGTGCTGAGGACCTGAAGGATAAGGCCGCTGAGACCTTGGGCAAGCTGACTGACAAGTAAAGCGTTTAGCTCTCGGGTAGAGATAACCCCCAACCTTCTCCGCTTCTGATGTGCGGAGACGGTTGGGGTTCTTTGTGTTTCGATGGCCGGCTGTCAGCGTTGGGGCTGGCTACAGCTTCTGAGCCACCAGGTCATCCAGTGGTTCGACGGACAGTAGGTACGGGGCGATCTCGAAGACGGTACGGGCACCAGTCTCGCCAGCCTGCTTCAGGCGGTAGGCAGCGCGACCGTAGGCAACCTGGACGGCTGCGGTGAAGTCGGGGTTGCGCTCCAGTTCGAGACCGAACTCGATGACGTGGCCGGAGGTACCGGCCTGGCCACGGGTAATGACCTGGCCGCCGTGCGGCATGCCCTGGTGGTCGCGGTCGAACTCCTCTTCAGAGATGAAGTCCACGATGGTCTCGTATGGGGCAAAGTAATCCGGCATGGTCACGATGGTTTCGCGGATCTGCTCCTTGAGCTTGGCGTCCTCGTCGGCGTTGCCGGTCTCTTCAGCGACGACGAAGCAGTGGCGCAGGTGGCACTCGTTACCCTTCAGGTCTGCGCCCTCGCCCTTCTTCACGGCCTCGATAGCTTCCGGGTTCGGCTTGGTGTACTGGACACCCTTCTTCACTCCCGGCACACGACGCACGGCATCGGAGTGGCCCTGCGACAGGCCTGGTCCCCAGAAGGTCATCTGGTCTGCGCCCGGCAGGATGGCAGCGCCCAGGACGCGGTTCAGGGAGAACAGGCCCGGGTCCCAACCGGTCGAGATCATGGCGATATTGTCACCCTCACGAGCGGAGGCGTCCATGGCCGCGCGGTGCTTCGGAATCTCGTGGTGGTTGTCGTAGGTGTCGACCGTCGTAAAGTTCTTTGCTAGCTCAGGGGCCTGCTCTGGGACATCGGTGGCCGAGCCGAGGCACACGAACAGCACGTCTACCTCGTCCTTGTACTTTTCGACATCCGCAGCCGGGAGCACGCGGGCCTCAGTGTCCAGCGAATCGCGACGGGAGAAAACACCGACGAGTTCCATATCTGGCTGGTCGGCAATGACCTTTTCGACGCTGCGACCCAAGTTGCCGTAGCCGATGATGGCGGAACGAATCATGAGGGAGAACCCTTTCTGTGTGGCTGCACTTTCCGTGTTTAAGTTTCTAGATTTCAAGCTACAGACTATTCCTTCATATCTCAGCGGGCGTTGGCCACCCCGAAGAGCGCGGTGGAGGGTTGACGGGCTTGGGGTGGCGCAGGATGTAGTGCAGCGAGAGCGGCTTGGCGAAGGCCTGGGCGCCCTGACCTGGGGATTTGGTAGATAAAGGGGCTACCTGTAACGTTTTCTAGCGGTGACGTGTCCGAGCGGCCGAAGGTGAAGCACTCGAAATGCTTTGTGCGGTAACCCCGTACCGAGGGTTCAAATCCCTCCGTCACCGCCAATAAAAACCCCGGTGGTTCCTTTAAGTAGGAGCCCCGGGGGTTTTGCATTTAATCGGCCCTGATTGCCTGGGTGTGGTGGAGGTGTGGGAGGTGTCCGTCGTAAAGCGGCAAATGGTGAGGCGTCCGACCTGGAGCACCTAAATCACAAAATTAACATCAGTAACACACACCCCATTGTTCACGTTTATCCGGGAAGTCCGCTACTCTTAGCAAAAGTATTTCCGGTTTTTATGTCGTGCCCGCCCCCAGTGACCGCGTCAGCGCCAGAGTTGATGTTGGCCAATCCGGGGTGGTCGCTAGCATCGGAGTAGCGAAGAGGCTTCAAACTGCAGGTGAAGTCCGAGGGAGTGCTTGGGTAGCGCGAACTTGGGGAAGCTGCAGTTGGGGGCGGTCCAGGCGAATATTAGACGTAAGGGAAACTTGACATGGCAAAGGCCTTGTTCAAACTCGGCAGGTTCTCCTACCTGCATAAATGGACTGTGATCATCGCGTGGTTCCTGGTTTTGGCGGGGCTGGGCGGTGCAGTTGCCGCATTCCAGAAGGGGTTCATCGACCAGTTCTCGATCCCCGGCATGCCGTCGGCAACGGCTTCACACGTGATTGAGGAAAAGTTCCCCGATGTTCCGAACCCAATTCGAGAGCAGCGTATTTATGTCGCCTTCGAGGCCCCCGAGGGACAGAGGCTCGATGCCCCACAGAATAAAGAAGCTGTTGACCAGGTCATTAACGGCATCCGCGACAATGTCGGCCAAATCGCCGACGATTTGCAACTTCACAACCCGGTAGACCTCAATCCGAAGATGCAGGCGATGGTCAAGGAACAGGGCATGGCCGCTGGCCTGCCCAAGGATGTCGCCGAGGCCGATGCCAATGCCATGCGTACCGTGTCCGATGACGGTCGCTACGGTATTTCCACCTTCGTTTTCGATGCCAAGATGCCGCAGGACATCGAGCCGGAGAATATGCAGGCGCTTCTCGACGCGATGCAGGCTGGTCGTGACGCAGGTATCAAGGTCGAGGCCTCTGGCCCGGGCATGCAGCCCGCGATTGAGGTGGCTCCGACCTCGGAGATTATCGGTGTGACCGTGGCGTTTATCGTGCTGGTTGTCACCTTCGGCTCTCTGGTGGCTTCGTTCCTGCCTATTGTGACGGCGGTAGTGGGTATCATCATCGGTGTCTTCGGTGTGACATTGATGACCGCATTCACTGACGTCAACTCGATTACCCCGGTGCTTGCCGTCATGTTCGGCCTGGCTGTCGGTATTGACTACGCACTGTTCATCCTCTCTCGCTACAGGGCAGAAAGAGCCCGAGGGATGACCAACGAAGATGCCATCGGCATGGCTACCGGTACGGCTGGCTCCGCTGTGGTTTTCGCAGGCCTCACTGTGATTGTCGCGTTGGCAGCGCTGACGGTGGCCAAGGTGCCGTTCATGTCCCTGATGGGTATTTCGGCGGCAATCACGGTGGCCTTCACAGTGCTGGTCTCTCTGACCCTGCTGCCGGCAGTTATGTCTCTGCTGGGCGACAAGGTCTTCGCTGGCCGCGTGCCTGGTGTTGCCGGCAACCCCTCGCGTAATGCGCGCAAGGGACGCCGCTCTTCCTTCTTCGGCGAGATGACGATGGGACGCCGCTGGGTCACCTTCGTCCACAAGGCCCCAGGGTTGTTCCTGGTCGGCTGTATCGTCTTGCTGTTGGCGTTGGCCTACCCGGCCATGCACTTGAAGCTGGCGCTGCCGTCGGACTCTACTGCGGCGAAGGACAGCACGAACCGCAAGGCCATCACCATGATTGAAGAGGGCTTCGGCGCGGGACGTAATTCACAGCTCATCATTATTGCCAAGTCGGATGATGTGAAGCCCGACGCACCGGTGCTCAAACCGCTTATCGAGTCCCTGAAGCAGACCAACCCGGAACTCTCTGACATCGAGGCCGCCCGTAAGGCTTCCTATAGCTACGCTGTCGACCAGTTCAAATCCAATGTCGGTGTCGAGCACATCCAGATGATTGGCATGAATCATGACGGCACTGCGGTCAAGATGATCATGACCCCGAAGTCGGGTCCGCTCGATCCTGCGACCAAGCAGCTGATGAACGCGGTGCGCGATCAGCAGAAGCAGATTGAGCAAACCACCGGCCTATTCACCGGTGTCACTGGCCTGGTTCCTATCGAAATTGACATCACCGACCGTCTCCAGGGCGCAATGCCGCTCTACTTGGGCGTTGTCGTGGGTCTGGCAGTGATCCTGCTGCTGATGATTTTCCGTTCCCTGATGGTGCCGGTGACTGCTGGCGTGGGCTTCTTGCTCTCTGTCGCAGCCGCATTCGGTGTCACGGTGGCATTTTTCCAGGATGGCCTCTGGGGTGTGATTAGCACTCCGGGTCCGCTGGTCAGCTTTGTGCCAATCTTCCTCATTGGTGTGACGTTCGGTTTGGCCATGGACTATCAGGTCTTCCTGGTTTCCCGCATGCGTGAGCATTACACCCACAACAAGGGTGAGTCCTCACCAGAGTCGAAGTACAACGCGGTCGAAGAATCGGTCGTTGAAGGCTTTACTCTTGGCGCTCGTGTGGTCACGGCCGCTGCGATTATTATGATCTCCGTCTTCGCGGCGTTCGCCGGGCAACCCCTGGCGATTATCAAGGTATTCGGTTTCGCGCTGGGTGCCGCAGTGCTTTTCGACGCCTTCGTTATCCGCATGACCTTCATCCCGGCAGCCATGTTTCTGCTTGGCCGCGCTACCTGGTACATGCCGAAGTGGCTGGACAAGATGTTGCCTTCTGTGGATGTCGAAGGCTCTGCCCTGGAAGAGGTTTCCGAGGAGCTGGTGGAGAAGGGCCGCCGCGAGCGTATGGCTCGCGGTGAGTCCCTGTTGCCCGAAAACGAAGGTGCTGGGCGTGGCTTTGGCGACGTTGACGCTGACGAGGACGAAGCAGACAGTGCTGCTGGTGAAGTCGGTGCTGGTGCAGCGGGCGCGGCCGCTGCAACGGGCGCAGCTGGTGGTACTGCTGTGGCTGTCGCGACCAAGAAGCGTAACCGCTGGATTCCGAAGCGGAAGAAGGCAAAGCTGAAGGAGCCCGAACCCGCTGACCAGTCCGAGCATGCCGAACAGTCCGCGCGCACTGAGCAGGCCGAACTGTCCGCTCCGACGGCGCCAGCTGAGCCAGAGCAGCCGGAGCAGCCGGAGCCGACCGAACAGCTCATGCAGCCCGAACCAGCTGAACCAACCGACGCCCAGCCGAACCCGGAAAGTGCCAAGGACGTCGAGGTCCGCCCGTACTACAGCCCGGCTCGTAAGCGGAAGAAGATTACGGTTGCGGAACTGATGAGGCGCGAAGGACTCGAAGAGGAAGCGCCACGTCGTAGCCGCGCCGTGTGGGACCCGGAAAACGCTGCCCAACCCGAGGAAAACGACAGCGCTGAGTAACGTGCGAATAGCACCCAGGTAACCTCAAGGCATTAGCACTGGACCACAACCAAGGAGCTTCATGTCGCAGTCGAGGACGACGGGCTTTGACGTCGTAAAGCAAATCGAAGGCGCGCGCGGACGTGCTGGCACCATCCACACCCCGCATGGTGATATTGCTACGCCGGCGTTCATTCCGGTCGGCACGAAGGCGACCGTGAAGACGCTCACGCCAGAGCAGGTGCGATCCACCGGCGCGCAGGCGATGCTGTCGAACGCGTACCACCTGTACCTGCAGCCCGGCGAGGAAATCGTCGACCAGGCCGGCGGGTTGGCAAAGTTCTCCAACTGGAACGGCCCGACATACACCGACTCCGGCGGATTCCAGGTGCTCAGCCTGGGCGCAGGCTTTAAAAAGACCCTCGCGATGGACGTCACCGGCATGCAGAAAGACGACATCGTCGCCGAGGGCAAAGAGCGCAACGCGTTCGTCGACGAGGACGGCGTGACTTTCCGCTCGCACATCGATGGCTCCGAGCACCGCTTCACGCCGGAGGTGTCCATGCGTATTCAGCACGCGCTGGGCGCCGACATCATGATGGCGTTCGACGAGCTCACCACGCTGATGAACACCCGCGGCTACCAGGAGGCATCCGTCGAGCGCACGCACCGCTGGGCGCGCCGTTGCCTGGAGGCTCACAACGAGCTGACGATTTCGCGCGGTCAGGTCGATGCGCATGTCCATTCGCTTGACGACGGCCAGTTGCCCATCCAGCAGTTATTCGGTGTCGTGCAGGGTGCGCAGTACGAAGACCTGCGTCGAAAGGCCGCCCGCGGGCTGGTGGAGCTCTCCCGCGAGTTCGAGGACGCCGGCCAGCTCGGCTTCCACGGCTATGGCATTGGTGGGGCGATTGAGAAGCAGAATCTGGGCCTGATCTGCGGTTGGGTCAACGACGAGCTTCCCGACGACCGCGCCCGCCACCTACTGGGGATCTCCGAGCCGGACGATATTTTCGCCGCTGTCGAGGCCGGTGCCGACACCTTTGACTGCGTGGCTCCGACGAGGCTTGCCCGCCGTGGTGGTGTGTACACGCTCGATGGCCGGATGACCTTGACGAATGCCCGCTTCAAGAACGACTTCCGCCCCGTGGATGCGGAGGTGCCCTCCTACACTTCGCTGAATTATTCCCGGGCCTACCTGCATCATCTGTTGAAGGCCAAGGAGTACCTGGCTGGCACGCTGTGCACGATTCACAACCTGTTTTTCATGGTGCAGCTGGTGGAGAACATTCGCGCTGCGATCCTGGAGGACCGGTTCTTCGAGTATCGCGATGAGTTCATGGGCCGCTACTACGCCAACGGTGGCCGTGCAGTGGGGAATTAGGAGTCGGCTGGGGGCTGGGGTGTGCTGGGGAGTGCTTGGGTCGGTTGGGCTGTGGCTGGGCTGGGGCTAGGCTTCTACCTTTTCGCACTTCACGACAGCCATGTCACCTCGTGCCATCTGTGGAGGTGGCATGAGGTGACACCCGTGGCGTGAAGTGGCAGGGAACACCCGAATCAGTCCAGTGGCGTGAAGTGGCGGCTGGGCGGGCCCGGGGGAAGCTCAAAACTAGACCTAGCTCTACTGCGCGAGGCAGTCTCAACCGGCATCATGGAGGGCATGATCACGGTTGAACGACTCAGCAAGAAGTACGGTTCGAAATTAGCCGTCGATGACCTGTCCTTCACCGTTCCCGACGGTGTAGTGACAGGTTTTCTCGGTCCAAATGGCTCCGGCAAGTCCACCACCATGCGCTGCATGCTGGGCCTCGATACCCCGACCACAGGCCAGGCCTTGTTCACCGGGACGGATTCCCAGGGCAACACCTACAGCAACCAGCCCTTTTCCACGCTGAAGAATAAGCCCAGCATTGCCGGCGCAATTCTGGATGCCGGTTGGCACAACAAGGCTCGTTCGGGCCGCGCTCATCTGCGGGCCCTCGCCCGCGGCGCCGGTATCCCCGACACCCGCGTGGAAGAGTGCCTTGAGCAGGTCGGTATGACCGAGGCTGCGAAGGACAAGGTCGGCGGCTACTCGCTGGGTATGAAGCAGCGTCTGGGAGTGGCGGCGGCTCTGCTCGGCAAGCCGCAGCATCTGATTTTGGATGAGCCGGTCAACGGCCTCGATCCCGAAGGCGTCTCGTGGATGCGCCACACCATCAAGGCCCTGGCCGCTCAGGGCTGTGCTGTCCTCGTGTCGTCGCACCTCCTTTCCGAGATGCAGCTCACCGCCGACCGCATCGTCGTCATCGGGCGCGGCCGCATGATTGGCGAGTACAGCATGGATGAGTTCCTCGCTGACGGCACGGTCATCGAAGTTGAGGTCGATGATCCGGCTCGGCTGCTGCAGGCGTTAGGGCCGGTGGCGCGTGGGGTTGACGTCGATAAGCAATTGCGCATTCCGCTTTACGACGGCATCAGCGAGCAGCAACTCCGCCGCGACATTGCGGCTGCTGCCTTGCGTGAGGGGCTATTGGTGACGCGGTTGCACACGAAGCGCGACAACCTGGAGGAAAAGTTCCTGGCTGCGACCCAGGAATCGCAGGAATACCGCGCGCAGGCGATTGGGCAGTAGGGGAGTGACTGAGATGAGTTTTGGAAACGCTTTGCGGTCGGAGTGGACGAAGCTAGCCAGCCTGCGTGGCACGTGGGTGTATGTGGTGTTGTTGGTGGGCTCGATAGCTGGGCCGATGGCGGCTTTCAGCATGGCGGCGGACGCTGGTGCAACCGCTGATTGGGAATTGCTGCTGTTGGGGACCGTGATCTTCAACATGATCGTGATTGCCTTTGGTGGCTCCACCCTGGCGGGTGAGTACAACGATCAGATGAATGCGCATGCGTTCTTGACGCAGGACCGAAGGAGCCTGTGGCTTTCGGCACGGATGACGCTGACCCTTGTGCTGATTGCTGTCTGTTGGGTCATTGGTGTGGCGCTTGCTTGGCTATCGGTGACGGTTTCCCCGCGCGTGGAGTTCAAGGGCGGCGACGCTGCCACGGACATGCTCGCCGGAGTGCTTGGCTTTGTAGTGTTTGGACTAATCGCGATGTCGCTGGGAGTGCTGACGCGCTCGCGCGTGGCCGCTGTCGCTATTCCGCTGGTGTGGATTCTGGTGGTGGAAAGCATGCTGGAGTTCGCGGCGCTGGCGTATGCGATTTTCCGGCCACTGTGGCTGGTCACGCCGGGTGCACGCATTCAGCAGTTGTCGACGCAATTGGGCGGTCTGATGGCAAATCCGGAGAATCCACGCATCGGGTTTGAGGCCGGCATGACGCAGCCGATGTGGTTCAACATCGTGGTGCTGGTGGCCTGGATTGTTGTGGCTGTTGGCGTTGCTCATTGGGTCAATGCCAAACGGGATGTGAAGTAAAAGCAAAAAGTGCCGCGACTACTCGCTTCTCAGGCGAGGTCGCGGCACTTTCTTCGTCGTTAAGCGGGAACGCGCGTGTCGTAGTAGCCTTCGCGGCGCTTGACCCACGCGATGACGGCGTAGGTGACTGGCATGACTACAATCTCGACGGCGGTCTTCCAGATGAAGCCGACGATGACGTAGTTGACGAAGGTGCCCCAGGTATCGATGCCGATCGCGGTGGCGGCGATGGAGCAGAAGATGAGCGTATCGACGAACTCGCCAACCACAGTCGAGCCCATCAGGCGCGCCCAGAGAGCCTTTTCGCCAGTGCGCTTCTTAATGGCGTTGAGCGACCAGGCGTTGAGCAGCTGACCGGCGACATAACCGGCCAGACCTGCGAGAACAAGCTGCGGGACGGTGCCCAGCACAGTGGCGAATGCTTCCTGATTCTCGTACCACGGTGCCGCCGGGAGCTTGATGGCGGCAAAGAAGCAGAGCATTGCGCCGGCGAGGATGGCGAAACCGGTCCACACGGTGCGGCGGGTGGCTTTGTAGCCGTAGCACTCGGAAAGCACGTCGCCGATGACGTAGCTCAAGGGGAAGAGGAAGAAGGCCCCGTCGGTGGCCAGGCCGAAGATTTCCACGCCCTTGGTGGCGGTGATGTTGGAGACAATTAGAACGCCGATGAAAATGGCCGTGAACATAGGGTACAGCGATTTCGGTACCGGGATGTGGCGTGGCGTGGTTGCTGTGGATTCGGACTTAGTTGCGTTCTCGGGCGCGTGCGAGGTGCTCACAGCGGCAGTCTCGGCGTTGCCCGGCCCAGACTTGGGCAGGTTTTCGTTATTTGTCACGGGAGGGAATGTTACCTGCCGCTCAGGGCTCCAAGCGAGTGCCGATGAA
This sequence comes from Corynebacterium sp. 045007, assembly GCF_040743205.1. Classification (NCBI taxonomy): domain Bacteria; kingdom Bacillati; phylum Actinomycetota; class Actinomycetes; order Mycobacteriales; family Corynebacteriaceae; genus Corynebacterium; species Corynebacterium sp. 045007. Next base: position 12,333 of record NZ_JBFLKW010000024.1, on the reverse strand, counting down.
GTCTTCGAGGCCGACTTTGCCTTCTGCCGTGAGTTCGAGTCCGCGGGAATTGGGGATTGGGGTCAACCAACCCTTTGAAATGAGGCCACGCAGGAGCGCGGCGCCGAGCGATCCGGCCAGGTGAGAGTCGGCGTGTGTCCAGTCCTTACAGAGGAACGCTGTCTTCCTGCTTGCGTCGAGGCTGGATAGACCAGTGCCGAGGTAGGCGAAGCATTTCTCGGCGTTGGGGCCAAAGGTGACGTCCCCGGCGTCGGTGATGAGTGCTTCTTTGGCGAACAGAGCCCGAGTGAGTTGTACTCCGAGAGATCCTGCTAGGTGGTCGTAGCAAGACCGGGCGAAGGTAACTGCTGGTTGGTGCTCTGGGATGGGTGCGGCAGTGTCGGCGCCTGCAGCCTGGAAAAGATTGGCAATTACCTGGCGTATCGAGGGGTTAGCGATGGAGTAGGTCGCAGTTTTCCCCTGTCGTTCGACATCGACGATTTCGGCTTCGCGGAGGCGCCGGAGATTGTTGGACAGCGTCGATTCTGCGATGTTGGTGGACTCGGCGAGGCTGCGCACGCGAGTGGGACCGTTTTTGAGAAGGTACTCCAGGATTGCCAGGCGCACGGGTGACGAGCATTCTGCGGCAATCGCGGCTGCCTGCTCGAAGTACGTGCGCTGTTTCATGGTGTTAGCGAATCACTTTGTGGTCTTTGAGGCAAGTGGTTGTAAGCGAAAGGGTGGGCTGAACGGGCGTTTTGCGTTTTTTTTGGGCGTGACGACGTAAGGTGCTGCGAGTTAGTTCTGTCGAAAGTCTAGTCATCCAAACTATTTTGTGAAAACATACTTTCCATAACCAGAAAGTATGAAATGGCCGGAGGGGTGGAGATGACAGGTTTGGCAGGTGCGGCAGGTGACGCTAACGCGAAGGCTGCAAAGGCTGCGGGTGTTACTGATGCTGTTGATGCCCGAGCGAACGCCGCAAAAACCGCCAACGTCCGAGATGGAGCAGCGCTCGCGCTGGGGCTGGTCATCGTAGTGATTGGCAGCACGATGCCTTCCGGGCTATATGCCATCTACCAGCGCGACTGGGGGCTGAGCACCGATAGAACAGTGGTGGTTTTTGCCTGTTATGCAGTAGGAGTCATCGTTACGCTGACCTACGGCCACTTGTCGGATTCGCTCGGGCGAAAACCCATTGCGCTTACCAGCATGGGGCTGTCCTTGGTCTCAACGCTGATGTTCTTGGCGGCGGCGCTGGTCGATTCACATGAGGCCGTCTTATATCTCGCCCGAATTGTGTCAGGCTTTTCCGTAGGGTTAGCAACCGGCTCTTTTACTGCTTTACTGCAGGAAAAATTGTTCACGCAGATTGGTGCGCTCACAAGCACGGTTGCTGTCTCCGGGGCATTGGCGCTGGGGCCGTTGGCCTCGGCTGTGGTGGCACAGTTTTCATCGTCGCCGCTGCAGATGCCGTATTGGATCTACGCAGCGCTTACCGTGGTGTCGATGGTTGGTGTCGCTCGGGTGCGGGAGCGTAGTTTCGAGAGAAATTCAGCGAACTGGCGGCCGCAGTTTGGTGTGGCTCGGGCTGTGATTCGAGTTTTCATTCCGGGAGCGTTAGCGATTGGCTGTGCGTATGGAGTCAACGGTCTCTTTCAGTCCGTAGTCCCCCTGGCTGCGAAGGATATGGGCTTCGATACGCAGCTGAAGATTGCGTCGATTACAGCTTTGATGCTCGGAGTATCGGCAGTGACTCAGGTGATGCTCGGGCGAAGGGTTCAACGGGTCTCGTATCCGGTGGGGCTGGTGATTCTCGCGCTCGGGCTGGGCGGCGTAACACTGAGTTTGCTTAGCTCAAATGCTGTTTTGCTGATTATCGCAACCGTTATCTGTGGTGTCGGCCAAGGGATTTCTTTCAAGTATTCGCTGCTGCGAGTTTCCGAAGCGGCACGTGGGAAAAATCTCGCTGCGACTGTTTCCAGCTACTACATCGTGGGCTATGTGGGAACGGCAGTTGGCCCGCTTGCAGCGGGTCTGAGTGGTGGAAGTAGTGCGGTGGTTGGAATTGTGTGTATCGCATTCGCAGTGCTATCCGTTGCGGTCGCAGTGGCGGGTAGTCGGCAAGCTGCGAAAGCCACGACGGCTACGGAAACTACGGCAGCTACGTAGAGCGCGCGACATTAACTACCGTTGTAGCCATGTCGTCTAATCCAATCACCGGCCGCTACGCCCCTTCGCCGACCGGTCGGCTGCACCTGGGAAATCTGCGCACCGCGGTTCTCGCCTGGGCGCACGCCCGCGCGCAGGGTGGCCGCTTCATCGTGCGTATCGAGGACATCGACCGCCAGCGCTCCCGCCCCGAGTATGAGGCGCAGCAGCTCGCCGATCTGGAGGCCATCGGCATCGACTGGGATGGCACCCCGGTTCGGCAGTCTGAACGCTCTGGCCTGTATGAATCCGCGCTCGCCAACCTCACGCAACGCGGCTTGACATACCCCTGCTTCTGCACTCGCCGCGAAATTCTCGCCGCCTCCTCCGCGCCGCATGGCGTGCCAGGTCAGTATCCCGGCACGTGCCGTTCGCTTGACGACGAGCACCTCGCCGCGAAAAAGGCCGAATTTGCGGCAGCGGGGAGGAGGTCGTCGTTACGCCTGAAATCGCAGGTGCGTGAGGGGGCCGCGACCGATGAACTGCATGGCGAGATTACCGCCCCAATCGATGACTTTGTCCTCCAGCGTGCCGATGGCATGTGGGCCTACAACCTCGCAGTCGTCGTCGACGATGCCGAGCAGGGGGTGACCGAGGTCGTGCGTGGCGATGACCTGATGTCCTCCGCCCCGCGCCAGGCGTACTTGGCTGGTCTTTTGGGGTATGCGACGCCTTCGTTCGTGCACGTGCCGCTGGTGGTGAACTCTGAAGGGCGCCGGTTGTCCAAGCGTGATGGCGACGTGACTCTCGGTGAGGTGCCCGTGGATGCGGCGCAGCGGTGGATTTTGGATTCGCTCGGTGGCGGTGATGGCATCGATGGTGGCGGGAGCGCAGAGCTTGACTCCATCGCTGACCTCCCGGAGGCCCTGCGTGCGGGTCTGGAAATTCCGCGCGAACAGGTGATTTTCTAGGGCCCGCCGAGAACTATCGTTAGCGCATACGTTATCGGTAAGAGTGTGAAAGCAACTAGTGCCGCCACAATCGTCAAACCGTTTGATTGGGCTTTCAGCGCTGTTAGGAAGCTGATTAGGCCGAATCCGAAGACACCGACAGCGAGGGGTATTGTCCAGGCATCGGAGAGTGCAGTGCTGACGAAAAGCAGTCCAATGTAGCAAGCCAAGGCTAAGAGAAGTGCAGCAACTGCAAAATTGCGGGAGCGGTTCATGATATGGGTCTTAGGATTCCGCTAGAGGATCTTTGCCACCTAATTTCATTTCGAAGCGTTTGTAATCCTCGAGGGATGCGAAGTGGCGAGAATAGATGTCGATGTCTGTATCGACGCGACCGTAAAGAGCGGGGGCGACATCGACGATGTGGCGCAACGTGACAGATCCTCCCGAGTGGGAAGGATCTTCTGGGGCTAATTCATTTTCGTGGGCTAATGCTTCGACCTGCGCGTATGCGGCGCTATCAGAATCGGCAAAGACAATGTATAAGTCCTCACGGAAGAAGCTCTCATTCGCCGAGGTTGAATCTCTTTGCTTTGTTAACTCAAAAACTGCAATTCCGATGTATGGTTCCATCTATTTTTCCGTTCTTCGATTGCCGCCTAGTTCAGTACGAATTTGAGGCTTTCTTACTGGACGCCACGTTTACTCGAATTGATAAACATTGGATTGTTGCTGAAACCTGCGCTTACCCTATCACTGCCGATACCCTCGGGGCATGCCTACTCTTCTAGTCGTCCACCATTCCCCGACCCCGCTTCTGCAGGAAGTCTTAAGCCATGCGCTCGAGGGCGCCAACGACCCCGCGCTAGAGGGCGTGGATGTCAAGGTCGTCGAGGCCCTCGACGCCACCATCGATGACCTGACCAGTGCCGACGCTATCCTGCTCGGTACCTCCGCCAACTTTGGATACATCTCCGGCGCGCTCAAGCACTTCTTCGACACCACCTTCCGGGAGGCGCAGGAAGTTACCAAGGGGCTGCCATTTTCCTACTGGATCCGCGGCGGCTTCGACACCACCGGCGCGGAAAACGCCATGAAAACCATCACGACCGGCTACAAGTGGGAGCTTGCGGCCGAACCCGTCGTGTTCGTCGGCTCGCTTGACGACGACATCCCCGACCGCCTGGTAAATCTCGGTGGCACCATGGCTGCCCAAATTTTGGGCTGATTGAAGATTTAGTATCGAGGCCGTGAAATAATGACCGGGTGAAAGATTCAGGGGCACAAGGGTCGCAAGTGACGTCGTCAAGCGAGAAAAACCGCAAGCCCATGATGAGTCTGCTGGGGCCTGCGTTTGTGGCGGCGATTGCCTACGTGGACCCCGGAAATGTGGCTGCGAACCTGTCTGCGGGCGCGAGCTACGGGTATCTGCTGCTGTGGGTGCTGGTCGTGTCCAACCTCATGGCGATGGTTGTGCAGTATCTGTCGGCGAAGTATGGCCTGGTGACGGGGCGGTCGCTGACCGAAGGCGTTGCCGACCGCTTCGGTTCGAACCGGCCGGGGCGGCTGGCGTACTGGGTGCAGGCCGAGATTGTGGCGGCAGCGACGGATGTGGCGGAAATTATTGGTGGCGCCACCGCGCTGTATCTGCTCTTCGGAACGCCGATGCTGCTCGGTGGTGTCATTGTCGGTGTGGTCTCGCTGGGGCTGTTGTTGCTTCAGGGTGGGCGTTCGCAACGCACTTTTGAGGGCGTGATTGTGGCGTTCCTGCTGGTCATTACGGTGGGGTTCCTGGCCGGGCTGTTTGTCACGGGCTTGAGCCTCGGGGAGATGGCCAACGGAATTCTGCCGCGCTTCCAGGGCGCGCACACCGTGGTGCTGGCGGCATCCATGCTGGGTGCGACCGTGATGCCGCATGCGGTCTACCTGCACTCCGGGCTGGTGCGCGACCGCGAGTACAAGGTGGAGGATGACTCCTCGCTGCGCCAGCACCTGCGGGCCACGCGCCTCGATGTCTTCGGCGCCCTCGTGCTGGCTGGGTCGGTGAATATCGGCATGCTGTGTCTCGCGGCCGAAGCGCTTCCGGGAGTGGAGGGGACTGACTCCATCGAAGGTGCGCACGCCGCCGTGACCAACGTGCTTGGCCCCGTGGTGGGCGTGCTCTTCGGCGTTGGGTTGTTGGCCTCCGGACTGGCGTCGTCCTCCGTCGGTTGCTACGCCGGTGACCTGATTATGCGCGACCTGCTGAAGGTGCACGTGCCGTTGCTGGTGCGCCGAATAGTCACCATCATTCCGGCGCTGCTCATTATCGCCAGCGGCGTGGAGCCGACGTGGGCGCTGGTGCTCAGCCAGGTGGTGCTGTCGATTGGCATCCCGTTTGCGCTGGTCCCGCTGGTGCGCATGACCTCCTCGCGTGCCGAGATGGGCATCTGGGCCAACACCCCACTACTGCGCCGGGTCGCGTGGGTTATCTGCGGGCTCATCATCGCGCTCAACGTGGCGCTGGTGGTCCTGGTGCTGACGGGGAAGGGGTAGCTTCCGGGAGTGGCGGGGTGGGGCCTCGTCGTAAAGCGTGCGGGAGATGGTAGACAAAGCTGTCTAGTTGGTGTTAGTGTGGGCGGCACGATCACAAGATATCGACGAGAAATGGCCTTTGACAGCGTCGATAGGCAACCGCCCGATTCGCGGACCCGGTGCCCCAAAGGAAGATCAGCCCCACAGACCGCCTGCGGGGAAGAGCGAATAGGAGCGCCAAATGCACACCACAATAAGCGACGTCCACATCATCCACCTCAGCCGTCACACCGCTGACCTCCTCGTCGACGGCCGACCCGTCGCCATCCGGCTGCAAGAAGCCGACATCGACCCCCACTCCCGGAATCTCGTCCAACTCCCCGTCGACCCCGCCTTCTACGCCACCCTCCGCGGCCAGCAACGCGCCGACTACCTCAGCGCCCACGTCCGCGACGGCGTACGCTACGGCCGCATCCTCTGGCACGAGCTTGACGACGGTCGCCACTTCCTCACCATCCCCACCATCGGCGGCTACCACGTGCACCAGGTCTTTGAAGTCCGCCGCAGCCGCGAAGGAGTGTGGAGCCGGCACTGAGCTGCTGGTTTCGTGCGCGTGCCTGGCGTGATGAGCGCGGCGCGGATGCGCGCGGGAACCTCTCCGCCTAGCCTTGGGCTATGCAGGTACGAGACTCCGCAACACCCCCGTTCTGGCCCACCGAAGGCGAAGGCGACTTCTACACCGACGCCGCCGCGGCCGTCGACCGGCTCACCGAAATCCACCGGGCAGGAATGGCCTACCTAGTCGAGCAGTACACCGCCGCCACCGAAGGAAATTCCGGGAGTGGGCCGGTACGCGCCTACTACCCCGAACTACGCTTCACCGTTCCAGCCGGCAGCGCCGTGGAGGATGTCGACCCCTCCCTGTCACACGGCTTCGTCGACCGTCCGGGAGTGTACGCCACCACCATCACCCGCCCGGTGATGTTCCGCACCTACCTCATCGAGCAAATTACCGACCTGCTCGCCAACCACGGCGGCGAAGTCGAGGTGCGCGTCTCCGACCAGCCCATCCCACTCCGGATGTGCCGCGGATTCGACGCGGCCGCCGAGGAAGCGGCGGGGAGGGAAGGGGCGTCGGCAAGCATGCTGGCGGCAGTGGAGAAGACGTTTACCCCCATCGACTCCGCCAGCATCGACGACACCATCGCCGACGGCGAAGCCGACTACCTGGGCCTGCTCATCAAACCCTTGAGCCTCTTTACCGCCCAGCGCATCGACCTCGCCCTCCAGCGCCTCGAGCACTACACCGGGTCGCACGCCGCAAACATCCAGCGCTTCGTGCTATTTACCAACTACCAGCTGCACACGGACGTGTTCCTCGAATACGCCGCCACCCTCACTCCCGGAAATCCGCACGGGTACACGGCGCTGGTATGCCCGGGTGGGAAGCGCTACGACATCGGCGCCATCCCCACTCCCGGAATTTGCCGTGAGCACGCGCACGCCTCGCAGATGCCGGCGTACCACCTGCTTCGCGACGACAAATGCGGCATCACCATCATCGACATCGGTGTCGGCCCCTCCAATGCCAAAACCATCACCGACTGCCTCGCCGTCACGCGCCCGCACTGCTGGATGATGGTCGGACACTGCGCCGGCCTCGACGGCCGCATGCGCATCGGCGACATGATTCTCGCCAACGGTTACGACCGCGCTGACGGAGTCCTCGATAACTACGTGCCCCTGGAAAAGCCCATCCCGCCGATTGCGGAAATTCAGCTCGCCGTCACCAACGCGCTCGCCCGCGTCTCCGGGCTTTCCGGCGACGAACTGAAAAAGCGCCTGCGCACCGGCACCGTGCTGTCGACCTCCGATCGCAACTGGGAGTGGCGCTCCCAGACCGACCTCTACCGGGAGCTGCAGAAATCCACCGCCATCGGCGTCGAAATGGAATCCGCCACCATCGCCGCCAACGGCTACCGCTTCCGCGTGCCCTACGGCGCGCTGCTCAGCGTCTCCGACATGCCACTGCACGACAAACCCAAACTCCCGAAATCTGCCCGCGAGTTCTACCGATCCTCCAAGGAGGAGCACCTCATGGCCGCCGTGCGCGCGTGCGAGGACATGGCCACCGCTCCCGACACCCTCCACTCCCGGAAGTTGCGTCGGCCGGTGGGAGAGGTTGCGTTCCGGTAGGGCACTTTCGGGAGTGCGTCGTCAAGCCCGTTTGTGCAGATTGTGCATGCTTTACGACGGCTGTGGACAACGCCAAAAAGCGATTGAAGCCGCCCACTCCCGGAAACTAGCCTTAGCCCCATGACGACATTGGGACTGCTCAGCGCGCTGGCGACACGGGGGATTGACGTGCTCGCCGACCTGCGCGCCGCACTCCCGGAAAAATCCACCGGGCACCGGGAGTTGGCAGCCAGCATCGGCTTCGACCCCTTCCGGCTCAAGCGCCTGCTGCGCTGTGCGGAGCGACTGTTCGGCACGGTCGAGAAGGATGTTGACGTCGAATCCCGCGACAAGGCCGTCGCGATCGCCCGGGAGCTGAAGCTGTCGCTGGACACGGTCATGCAGATCGACAAGCGCTCCGGGCAACTCAACAACGTCGAAATCCGGGAGTACTACCGCCTGGACTTCACCCGCGCCGCCGCAGCATACGACTTCGAGGGCCTCGACACCTACATGCGCACCAAGGTCAAGGAGCTCAACCGCACCGACGAGCCGCCGCAGCACCTGCGCGCCCACGTCTCCCGGAATCCGGACATCCGCGGGATGAAGCATCTGCAGGTCACCGGTCCGGCGAACATGATTGACGACCTGGTCGCGCCGCTGACCGTGCGCGCAGCTGAAATCGCCAAAGCGCACGAGGATTACACCCGGGATCGGTGCGTCGGTCAAGCGCTGGCAGAACGCTTGGCGCACGGGTCGGAGGGGCCGCTTGACGACGTCGACAAGCTCCGTTACCAGCCCGCGCTCATCGTAACCGCGCAAGACATCGTGGAGTACAGCCCGCGGTTTGCGGCGACCTCCAACGGCTCCGTCCTCACTCCCGGACAATTCGTCGAGGCATTGCTCGCGGACACCGGCTGGGTGCTGGTCTACGACGAGCACAACACTCCGACCGACCTACTCCCGATACACAACCCGCGCCTGGCGACGGAGGAACAGCGCATCGCGATGATCCTCGACAACCCCATCTGCGCGTGGCCCGGGTGCCCGCGCCCCGCCCACGCCGGGCAGGCCCATCACCTGGTCGCCAGGAAAAACGGCGGCGCCACGACTATGGAAAACATGGTCATGACCTGCAAAGAACACAACGCCGCCAACGATGACGACAGGCAAGGCCTCAACGGGCACCTCGAGCGTGACGACGGCTCCGGCGCGGTCTACCGCCACCCGCCGTCTCCGCACGCGCCGCCCGAATTCAACCTTGCCTACCCGACAGCTCTCGCGGGGCGGGCCTACTCGGGCTACCGTCAGCGCGAATAGCTTTACAGATATACCCGTAGGGGGTATACTTTGGGGTATGGCTAATCAAACTTTTACTGTTACTGGCATGACATGCGGACACTGCGAGGCATCGGTGCGGGAGGAAGTCTCTGAACTCCCGGGAATCACTGATGTCCAGGTTGACCGCTCCCGGAATTTCCTTTCCGTGACCTCGGATGCAGACATCGACATCGCTGCCGTAATCGCAGCAGTGGATGAAGCTGGCTACAAGGCGGTCGCAAACTAAACCCCCAAAGAGGAAAGCGGATGTCTGAGCAGCAACTTCTCACCCTTGATATCCCCGTCGGCGGGATGACGTGTGCGTCGTGCGCAAACCGTATCCAACGCAAGCTGAACAAACTTGATGGCGTTAACGCGAGCGTGAACTATGCGACCGAGAAGGCGCATGTGGAGGCGCCGGCGGACATCAACCCGCAGCAACTGATCGACACAATCGTGGCAGCGGGGTACACCGCTGAGCTTCCGCAGGAGGAGCCCGAACAGGAACCGGGTGCTGCTCCCGAAGGGAAAGACCGGGAGCTGGAAGACCTGCGCAACCGAGTCATCGGCGCTGTCATCCTCACCGCTCCCGTCATCGCAATGTCGATGATCCCTGCCCTCCAGTTCACTAATTGGCAGTGGCTGTGTCTCACGCTCTCGGCGCCGGTCTTTGTGTGGGCCGGCTGGCCGTTCCACCGCGCGACACTGAAGAATCTGCGTCATGGCGAGGTCACCATGGACACGCTGATCACTATGGGGACGACCGCTTCGTTCCTCTGGAGTGTGTGGGCGTTGTTCTTCGGGCGTGCCGGGCTGCCGGGGCTCAAGCACGAGTTCCACTTCACGGTCACTCCTGGTGATGCCGATATGAACATCTACCTCGAGGCGATGGCCGGCATCATCATGTTTGTGCTGATTGGTCGTTACTTCGAGAAGCGCTCCAAGCGCAACGCCGGTCAGGCACTCCGGGAGTTGATGAAGCTTGGCGCCAAGGATGTCTCCGTTCTCGAAAGTTCGGGAGTGGAGAAGCGGCTGCCCGTGGAACAGCTCCGTCCGGGAGTGGTGTTCGTCGTTAGGCCTGGTGAGAAGATCGCGACGGACGGCGTTGTCGTGGAGGGCGCGTCGGCGGTGGATGCGTCGATGCTGACCGGCGAACCGATGCCTGTCGAGGTCGGCCCTGGCGATGAGGTGACGGGGGCGACGATCAATACGTCTGGGCGGCTGCTCGTGCGGGCGACGCGCGTGGGCTCGGAGACGCAGTTGGCGCAGATGGCGGCGATGGTCGAGGCGGCGCAGACGGGTAAGGCGCCGGTGCAGCGGCTGGCGGATCGGGTTTCGGGAGTGTTCGTGCCCGCCGTCATCGCGATCGCCGCGGTCACGCTGGGCGCGTGGTTGTTTACGGGGCACGGCGCGAGTGAGGCGGTCACGGCTGCGGTCGCCGTGCTCATCATCGCGTGCCCGTGTGCGCTTGGCTTAGCGACGCCCACAGCGCTCCTGGTCGGCACGAGTGAAGGTGCCAAGGCGGGTGTGTTGCTGCGCGGCCCGGAGGTGCTGGAGTCGGCGCGGAAGGTCGACACGGTTGTGCTGGATAAGACCGGCACGGTGACTACGGGTGTGATGGAGGTGACGGAGGTCCCTCCCACTCCCGAAAATCTGCTGCCACTTGCCGCTTCGGTGGAAGCGGCGTCGCACCACCCGATTGCGCAGGCGATTGTGCGCGCGGCGGATCCGGATTCTCTACTCCCGGTTTCTGATTTCCGGGATATTCCGGGAGTGGGGGTTGAAGGCACCGTGGATGGCCACCGCATCGAGGTCGGTCGCTCCGGGGAAAAATCCGGGAGTGGGGGGACGGTGGTTGCGGTGCGCCGCGACGGCGAGCTCCTGGGCACATTGGAGGTGTCGGATTCGGTGAAGCTGACGTCGGCGGCTGCGGTCGCGAAATTCCGGGAGTGGGGGGTGCGGCCGATTCTGCTGACCGGCGACGCCGCCGACCCGGCGTTTCGGGTCGCAGATGAGGTCGGTATTGCTCGCGAGGATGTGATTTCGGGAGTGATGCCGGAGGATAAGGTCGCGACGATTGAGAAGTTGCAGGCTGGCGGCGCGTGTGTGGCGATGGTCGGCGATGGCATCAATGATGCTGCGGCTCTTGCGCAGGCGGATTTGGGCATGGCGATGGGCACGGGCACCGATGTGGCGATGGAGGCTGCGGATATCACGCTGGTGCGTGGTGATTTGTTGGCGGCTGCGGATGCGCTGCGGTTGTCACGCCGGACGCTTCGCACGATTCGTTCGAATCTTTTTTGGGCGTTTTTCTACAACGTTTTGGCAATTCCCGTCGCCGCGCTGGGGTTGCTGAATCCGATGTTGGCTGGCGCTGCGATGGCGTTTTCGTCGGTTTTTGTGGTCGGCAACAGTCTGCGTCTGCGCGGTTTTTCTCCGAGTCAACCAGCTATTCAAAAAGGAGTAACTCATGAGTGAGTCTTGTTGTTCGTCGCAATCGCATTCGCTTGACGACGATTCTTGCTGCCATGACACCACTGATCCCGGTTACCTCGCGGAGAAGCGGCGTTATGAATCCCGTATCCGTCGCATTGAGGGGCAGGTTCGTGGCATTGGTCGGATGATTGAGAACGAAGAGTACTGTATCGATGTTTTGACCCAGATTTCGGCGGTGAATTCGGCGTTGAAGTCGTTGGCGTTAACTCTTCTGGATGCTCACCTCCATCACTGTGTGGTGCATGCGGCTGAGGGCGGCCCGGAGGAGTTGGACGCCAAGCTGGAGGAGGCCTCGGCGGCGATTGCTCGGCTGGCTAAGTAACTCCCGGAAAAATTCCGGGAGTGGGGGGCGAAACAGCAGTCGGCAGTCGGCAGTCGGCAACCGGAGTTGGTTGCTGTTGGTGGCACCGATTGCGAAGAAGTACCGCTTAAATGCCTCGTTTTCCCTGGTAGGGGGCGCGTTTTGGGAAAATGGGGTTTGTTGGGTAGTCTTTAACGACGTTGGAGGATTCGACTAGCGGCCTATGTCACACGCCTGGAACGCGTGCGGGAGTCACATCCCTCGTGGGTTCAAATCCCACATCCTCCGCAGAGTGAAGACCCCCGGTTTACGCCGGGGGTTTTCTTGTATTTATGCAGGTGAGTGGATTTGCGGGTTAAGTAAAGAAAAGTGTGTCTTTTCCGGGCGTGTTGCGGTTATTTGATCCAGCCTTTTTGGATGCCGAGGTTGTGTTGGTAGCTGGTGTCG
>NZ_JBFLKW010000023.1:0-27837 GCF_040743205.1 Corynebacterium sp. 045007 | reverse complement strand
TGAATAACCGGCCACGGGTAGTGCTCGACGGGTTAACTCCCCGGGAGGTAATCTCTGGTGTTATCCATGATGCAATGACCGCCTGACCCTACCGCACAAAATTTGCCACGAAAGTGTCATAAACCTAGTCAGTAACTTGGGCACTAGCTCGGCCTCAAGCTCAGAAGGACCGTGGGGCACGGTCACACGGGTCCCGTAAACCACGCAAACTACAAAAACCACGCAAGGCCCAAAAGTTTTCCCCCGACTGGGTGCTCAGCCGAAAAGGAATGGAACCGCGAGGGCAATTTCCGCGCCTTATTAAATAGGGGCCACAAAACAGTGCCACAAGCCAAGGCAACGAAATAGCGCCACAAAACAGCGCCACAAAAATAAGGACGAAATAACTACCACGGGGCAACAGCCACAGGACAACAACCACGGGGCGGGGGAGAAATGGTCAACAAGAAACGCAAGCAACTGGTGGCGGACCAGTTTGGAATCATTAGGCCGGATGACCAGCCGGGGAATGGATACCGCGAGGTCGCAAGGCAAGCGCGGGCCGGTTATCTGGAGCGGCTTTGCCGAGGTCACTATGTAGTCGCGCACGCCTGGGAGGGGCTCCACCGCGAGAAACGCCTGGCTATTACTGCTTTGGCGGTGGTCTCCGAGACGTCGTCAGGCGTTATTTCGGGAGCTGCAGCGCTGGCCTTGCACGGTTCGTGGGTGCTGGTGCGCGATGCGAAGATTGTGGTCGTGGGCGGGAGTCAGGAGTTTCACGGCATCGACTATTGCATGCGCTTGCGCTCGGAGATCCATCTGGGTCACACGCAGGGGCTCGCGGACCGGCGGGTCGCGGTGCTCGCGCGTGCGGCCTTCGATGAGTGTCGCGTCCGGTTCAGGCAGAAGGGGCCGGAGTCCGTGTCGTGGCGGGCGGCGGTGTTGGCTGTCGAAGGTGCGCTGCGGCATGGCGCCACGCGCGATCAGCTTGAGGAGCTCCCGGTGCATTATCCCAGCGTGCGGGGCCAAGAGCTGTTTCACCGTGCGCTCGCGGTCTGTCACGGTCGTTGCGAAACGCCCGGTGAGGCGCTGACTAAAGCCGCTCTTCTCGAGCTCGGACTGAAGTTCCACGAGCAAGCCGAAATTTGGTCGCGCGGCACCAGCCACGATCCGCCGCACTTTCTCGCCCGCGTGGATTTTTATATCCCTGACCTGCTGCTTGTCGTGGAGTTCGACGGCCATATCAAGTATTCGGCTAGCGAGGTCGCGCCGACGCCCGCGGCTCAGTCCGAGCTGCTCACGCGGGAGACTTACCGCGAGCGTTCGCTGCGCGCAACGGGGCTGGATGTCGCGCGGGTGGTGTGGAAAGAGGTGGAATTGCACGCAGTTCGCTTATCGACGCTCCGTTCAATCCTCATCGAGCGCGAACGCGTGGTAGCCGCAGGTGGGGTGACTTTCCGTGCGGATGTGCGCAATGCCGGCCCGTTGATTGGGTAGCGGGGCCGAGGGACCGCTGGATAGTTTGCCCCAAAAAGAAACTGACTAGGTTTATGACACTTTGAGCACAAATTTTGCCACGAAAGTGTCATAAACCTAGTCAGTAACTATGTGGAGTTTAAGCCAGTGCGCGGTTGACCGCGCTGGTGACTGCCTTCAGCGACGCGTAGGTGATGGAACCAGCGATGCCGGAGCCCCAGACCTTGGTGCCGTTGACATCTGCGAGGACGTAGGCCGCAGCCTCGGCGTCGTCACCTGCGGTGCGAGCGTGCTGGACGTATTCCTGAACCTCGACGTTGATGCCGAGCTTCTCCAGGGCGTTGGCGTAAGCGGCCAGCGGGCCGTTGCCGACACCCTCAACGGTCTGCTCCTTGCCCTCGTAGACGATGTGAGCCTTGATCTTGGTGGCGTCCGACTCGTTCTGAGGGGCATCGACAGTCAGGGCAATCTGCTCGAGTGGAGCCTCGCGGTCCAGGTACTCACCTGCGAAGATGTCCCAAATCGCCTTGGAGTTAACCTCGCCGCCCTCGGCGTCGGTGACTGCCTGCACGACGGAGGAGAACTCGACCTGCATGGAGCGCGGCAGGTTCATGCCGTGGTCCGTCTTCATGATGTAGGCCACGCCGCCCTTGCCGGACTGGGAGTTCACACGAATAACGGCCTCGTAAGAACGACCGACGTCCTTCGGGTCGATGGGCAGGTAAGGAACTTCCCAGGTCACCGCGCGCAGGTCCTCGTCGGAAAGCTCCTTGACGGCAGCGCCCGGGCGGACCTTGTCTGCCATTGCGTCGAGGCCCTTGTTCACGGCGTCCTGGTGGGAACCGGAGAAAGCGGTGAAGACCAGGTCGCCGCCGTACGGGTGGCGCTCCGGAACGCGCAGCTGGTTGCAGTACTCGACGGTGCGGCGGATCATATCGATGTCGGAAAAGTCGATTTGCGGGTCGACGCCCTGGGTCAGCATGTTCAGGCCCAGGGTGACAAGGCAGACGTTACCGGTGCGCTCACCGTTGCCGAAGAGGCAGCCTTCGATGCGGTCCGCGCCGGCCATGTAGCCCAGCTCGGCGGTGGCGATGCCGGTGCCGCGGTCGTTGTGCGGGTGCAGCGACAGAATGATGGAGTCGCGGCGGTTGAGGTTGCGGTGCATCCACTCGATGGAGTCTGCGTAGACGTTCGGAGTGATCATCTCCACGGTCGACGGCAGGTTGATGATGATTGGGTTGTCCGGAGTCGGGTCGATGACATCCACCACGGCGTCGACAACTTCCTTGGCGTACTCAACCTCGGTGCCGGTGTAGGACTCCGGCGAGTACTCCCAACGCCAGTTGGTGTCCGGGTAGTCCTTCGCGATGGTCTTAATCAGCTCCGCGGCGTCGGTGGCAATCTTCTTGATTGCGTCCTTGTCCTTACGGAACACAACATCGCGCTGCAGAATCGAGGTGGAGTTGTAGAAGTGAACGATGACGTTCTTTGCGCCGGCACATGCCTCGAAGGTGCGGCGAATCAGGTGCTCGCGAGCCTGAACCAGAACCTGGATGGTGACATCGTCCGGGATCATGTTCTTCTCAATGATCTCGCGCACGAAGTTGTAGTCGGTCTGGGAAGCGGACGGGAATCCGACCTCAATTTCCTTGTATCCCATCTGGACCAGCAGCTCGAACATGCGGCGCTTGCGCTCCGGGCTCATCGGATCAATCAGTGCCTGGTTGCCGTCGCGCAGGTCGACGGCACACCAAACCGGTGCCTTAGTAATGCGCTTGTCCGGCCAGGTGCGGTCCTTCAGCTGGAAGTCCTGAACTTCCTGGTCGTAAGGCAGGTAGCGGTTGGTTGCCATCTGGGAGTTGCGCTGCTTATTCCAAGCAGGCTGTCCTTCCGGAATCTCGCCAGCAGGAGTGGAGATTACAGAAGGAGCGGAAATAAAAGCGTCGGAAGGAGACATGTTGTGGGCCTTTCTAATTCGGACTTTTCTTGTAGGCCGGCACAACTTACCCCGCGACGGGGAGCCGGCCTTAAACCCAAGCCCCGCCGCGGCATAGAAGCAGTAGTCCGCGTTGCATGTGATGTACCTTACCCCGATGGTTATATGAATTTCATCATTCGGGGGTTTTAGTGGGGGAAATATGCTCAGCCATCCACGCCACCCACCCCGCCAATCGATAGTTCTAAAACTAGTACCAATGTATTTAGCGGGGTAAAGATGATAGCGTCCTTAAGGTGCAAACTAGCTGGTCTATTCTTAAGCGAGACTTGCGCCGTCTCCGCAATAGCCCAAGAGTGTGGGTAATCGTCATCGGCGTGATGATTACCCCTGCCTTGTACTCCTGGTTCAACATCCCAGGCTTCTGGGATCCGTACGAGCACACCGAGAACATTGGCGTGGCAATTGTGAATGAGGACAAGGGCGCGAGTTCCTCGGTTACCGGAAGCCTCAATATCGGTAACCAGGTGGTCAAACAACTAAAACAAAATCATGAACTGGGCTGGCAGTTCCTCGATGCCGAGAAGGCAGACCGAGACCTAAAGCGCGGCAAGGTCTATGCCGAAATCACCATTCCGCCGAATTTCTCGCAGGAAATGGTTGACCTGATTCAAGGGCAGGGGCATCCAGCAAAGCTGAAATACCGCGCTAACCAGAAGATCAACGCGATCTCGCCGCACATCACGGCGCAGGGCGCGTCCGGTATTGATGGTCAGATTTCCGCTTCCTTTAATAAGGAGATTGCGAAGGCGGTCACCGAGGAGGTTAAGGAAGCTGGCGGCCTGCTGCAGGGGCGGTTCGATGCGGCTCGTCTCAATTCCGCTGACGCTTTCCAGGATGTCGCTGATGCGGTTGCCAATAGCCGCGATGAAGTCGGTGCTATCCAGGAGCAGATTGGCGATCTGCAGCCGACGATTGCGCAGATCAAGAAGACTCTCGGCAGCGTGGACACGGCCCTCGATGACGCCCAGGATGCGTTGACGCAGGTGCAGGCGATTACTGGTGAGCTCAACAATGAGGTCCTGAATTTCTCCGCGGATCTCAACGACGCCTACTTACAGGGCAGCACCGCTCTGGTGGAGGGCACCGGCAACGCCAACGCCGCGATTGGCGCGATGACTGGCAATCTGCAGGGCGCAATTTCCCGTTCGGATTCTGCGACGGCTGCGGCGGAGGACATCGTCAACCAGGCGGATCAGGTCATTGGTGGGCTGAATTCCCTGCTGGAGGCCAACCCGCTCAACGGCCCGGATAAGCAGGCAATCCAGCGCACCATCGATGCGCTCGACGAGAGCAACGCCACCAATAAAGAGCTGGTGGAGGGCCTGAAGAACGTCTCCGGCTCGGCACAGGGAACTCTCGACTCCCTCAACGCCACCAGCGAGGCATTGGCGCAGGCCACTAAGGACGGCAAGGCCGCCTCGGATCAGATTCGTCAGGCGTCCCAGGACGCACTCCCGCAGTTGAGCAAGGCGCTTAATCAGCTCAACGCGCGCGTGGGTTCGTACGCGGCGGCGCTTGGCGCGCAAAAGGACACCGTCAAGGAAACGTCCGCGCTTCTCGACGCTACGAGTGGGCAGCTTTCTGCTGCGGATCAGGTCCTCGAGAGCTTCAAGGCCGACCTTGATGGTGTGCGTGATGGCCTGGAAACTGCGCGTCTCGATGTCCTTACCCTGGGAACCACCGAAGAGCGCGAAGCCATGAACATGGTCAATGACCTTGATCCTGAGGGTATCTCGCAGTTCCTGAGCGATCCGGCTGAGGTTAAGACGGAGGCCGTGTTCCCGGTGGATCACTACGGCTCGGGTATGGCGGCGCTGTTTACCAACCTGTCGTTGTGGATTGGTGCGTTCATTCTGATTGTGATTTTCCGCGTGGAAGTCGACGCGGAAGGTTTCAAGGAAATCACGGTGGGCCAGGCGTACATGGGCCGCACATTGCTGCTGGGCATCATCGCTACTTTCCAGGCGCTGATTGTCTCTATCGGTGACATCGTCATTGGTGTGCAGCATGTCAGCGCGGTTGCGTTCGTCCTCACCTGTGTCGTGGTGGAGTTGTGTTATCTCGCCATTATTTACAGTTTGGTGGCGGCGTTTGGCCACGTGGGACGTGGTATTGCCGTAGTGCTCGCGTTTATTCAGATTCCTGGCGCCGCCGGTCTCTATCCAATTGAGATGACCCCGGACTTCTTCCAGGCGCTGAATCCGTTCTTGCCGTTGACCTACGGCATTGATGCTCTCCGCGAGACCATTGGTGGTTTCTACTCGAATTACTACCTGAAGAACATGCTCACCTTGATGGCCATGGCAGTGGTCGCCTACGTGGTCGGTTACTGGCTGCGCCGCAGCCTGTCCTCGGTCAATGTCTTGGTTAACCACCAGCTTGAAGAGGGCGGACTGGTCAACAACGAAGAAGTCCACCTGGTCGGTAGCGGATACAAGCTCAGTGACCTCGTCTTTGCGCTGCGTAACCGCGAGGAGTACCAATCGCGAGTCGACGAGCGGATGGAGAATCTGCGTGGCAGCTACACGCTGTTCATGCGCGTGGCCATTGGCATCGCCGTGGCCGCCCTGGTGGTGCTGGGTATTTTGGCCCGTAACTACCCGGATCAGAAGGCCCTGTTCTTCGGTCTGGCTTGCCTGTTTGTGCTGCTCTGCCTCGCCTACATCGCGGTGCGCGAGTACGTCAAGCAGTCTGTGATTCACGCCCAGGAGCTCAGCGAGATGTCGGAGGAGGAGCTGCGCGCCTACATGGAGCACCAAACTTCCCATCCGCATGCGTACTCGCTGGAAAATGCTGGTGATTCGTTTGAGCCACAGGCGAAGGTGTCGTCGGCAAGCGTGAAGACTTCCCCAGAAGGTGAAGCCTAATGAGAAACGTTCTTGAAATTGTGCGGAATGACTTTCGGGTGATCCGCCAGAACACGATGACCGGCATCATGGTTTTCGGTCTGGTGCTGATTCCGCTGCTGTTCACCTGCTTTAATGTGCTGGCCAGCTGGGAGCCGTTTGAGAACACCGAAAAGCTGAAGATTGCGGTCGCCAGTAATGACCGTGGTCATCGCACGGATATCGGTGCGATTGACGTCAACTTGGGCAATGAGGTGCTGTCGAAGCTGAGCCGTAACCACGAAATTGACTGGCAGATTACGGATTCTGAGGACGCCATCGACGGCACTAAGTCCGGTGACTACTACGCGGCAATCGTGCTTCCGGAGAACTTCAGTACTGAACTGATGACCTTCTACGTCCGGGGCACCAAGGCGCCGAAGCTGACGCTCTATACGAATGAGAAGAAGAACGCGCTTTCGTCAATCATTACGAGTAAGGGCGCGAGTGGCGTTATTCAGGAGATTGACAAGAACTTCACGCAGGTCGTCGCCAGTGTTGGGCTGGGCGTGATCACCTCGCTGGATGAGTATCTAAACACCTCCGACTCCAAGCAGGCACTGACGCGCGTGCAAAACCGCGTTGATGACACCGCCGCGCGGCTGCGCTCCGGTGCGCAGACTGCTCGTTCGCTGTCTACGCTGGTGGAGACCACCGTGCCGCTGGTGGAGACCGCGGATTCCATTTTGGAAAACGCTGGTGCGCGGATGGACATTCTGCGCAATGGTTCGGGTGACGGCAACGTCGCCGGCGATCTGGATGCCGCGGTCGGCAATGTCCGCGACTCGGTTAGCACGGCGCTCGACGCAACGCAGTCGAGCTACGAAGGCGTGCGCGATCGCGTCAACGAGCTTGTCGACGGCACCCAGGCCACCAGCGGCGCGACCGCGGATACCTTTGACGCGATGGCGGCCAAGTTCGGCCAGCAGGCCGATGGCCTGACTGCGATGCGCGACCGCCTGGAGGACACCGTTGGGGCAGTGGTTCCGGGTGTCGCCAAGCCGGGCTATGACCGCGCTATTTCCGATCTGAACACCTCGGTTGCTCGCACCCGTGGGCTGCAGGAGAGTTTCTCTGCCGTGGCAGCGGATTTGCGTGGTGGCCGGGATACGGGATCGTCGATAAGCCAGGCGAAGGACGCTTTCACGGCTGCGATTGCCGCTGTGGAAAATGCCAAAAACTCCTACGAGCAGAACCTGCGCCCGCAGATCGACGCACTGTCGGAGCCGGTGTCGCGTCTGAGCAACGACATCGAGGTCATTGGCGAGGACATTCGCGGCATCCGCGGTACGATTTCCGGCTCGCCGGTGGATACGCTTCGTAAGACTAGCGCCGCCACGATGGGCCTGAGCAACCGTTTTGATGATCTGGCCGCTCGCTTCGACGAGATTCACAACGCGCTGGAAGAGGCGAAGGACACCGGTGACCTCTCGCGAATTGCTGAGGCCGTCGGTGATGACCCAAGTGCCCTGGCAGCGCAGTTGGCCGCGCCGGTGCAGGTCGAGGAAGACCCCGTCTTCCCAGTCCAGAGCTTCGGTGCGGGTATGGCGCCGTTCTATGCGACCCTCGCGCTGTGGATCGGTGCGCTGCTGTCGTCGGTGCTGATCCGCACCACGGTCCGTAGCCGCGACGGACAGAAGGTCGGCGATGATGAGGCCGAGAATGTGGTCAGCGATGCAGTCGATGATGCGCAGGGCGATGCAGCCAGCGATGAAATCGACGAGCCGACCAGTGACGCACAAATCGACGCTGCGCAGGCCGATGACTACACCCGCGTCGAGAAGTACTTCGGCCGGTTCGCCACCTTCGCCAGCGTGGGCCTGGTTCAGTCCACACTGATGGTGTTGGGACTCCAGGTGTACGTGGGCATCGAGCCCGCGCACCGATTCCTGATGCTGCTGGCCGGCTGGGTGATTTCGCTGGTGTTTATGATGATCGTCTTCTCGTTCGTCTTCACCTTCGACAACGCCGGCAAGGCCATCTGCGTGCTGTTGCTGGTGATGCAGGTCTCGGCCGCAGGTGGCGCGTATCCGCTGCCGCTGGTGCCACAGTGGGTCCAGAACATTAGCCCTTGGCTGCCGGGTACCTACGCGATCGATATGTTCCGCAGCTCCATCGCCGGTATCTATGAGGCAGACTACTGGAAGCTGATGTTCATGTTGGCGCTGTTCATCATCCCGTCGCTGATTCTGGCGCTGGGCCTTCAGCGCATCTTTGAAAAGGGAATCAACGAGATCAAGAACGCAATCGAGGAGACGAAGGTGATGGCGACTTCGTAAGGGGGCCTAATCCTCCGCCTCGTCATTCTCTGTCTCGTCGCTCTCGCGCTCGGCCGCCGGCTCGCCCTTGCCGTCGCGCGAGAGCTTCCGCAGCCACCAAATCAGCAGCGCAATGATCACCGCCGCTGCTGCCAGGATGGCCCACATCCACCACTGCCACTGCGAACCGCTGCCGTCGAACACGGACTCCTCGTCAGGATCCATCGGCACCTGATGCCCCGTCACCAGCAGGCGGTGCGTGTTAATGCCGTAAGGCGTGCACGTAATCAGGGTGATCAGGTCTTCTCCGGGGACGCGTCGTAAAGCATCGGTTTCATCCGGCTTTACGACGGCTACGTCGTGGACCTCATACTTCAACTTGTGACCCGCGACTGCGATGTAGAACGCGTCGCCCTTCTTGACCTTGTCGAGGTTGTCCCACAGCGTCGCATTCTGCAGACCCGTATGCGCGGACAGCGACGCGTGACGACCTTCGCCCTCGCCCACGCCGCCGACCGGGAAGTCGGTGCCGTAGAGGTGACCGACACCGCGCGAGAGCGACTTTTCCGACGTGCCATGGAAAATGGGCAGGTCAGAGTTGATGGACGGGATGACGATGCGGCCGAGCGCGTCGGTCTCGCCAAGCACGTCGAGGTAGTGGCGGTAGCGCTGGTACTCCGGGGAAGACTCGTCATCAGAGGTGGTCCAGGCATCGCCCGGATTGACCTCGCCGAGGCTGGCGTTGTACTCATGGGCCTCGTTCCAGGCGGTGTCCAAGACCTCAGGAGGAGCGGATTTCTCCAGCTTGGAGTACTCATCTGCGGCGCGGGCCTGCAGGAAGTTGTTCCACTGCGTTGCGACAACCGGGTACAGCAGCACGCCCAAACCGCCAATGATCAACAGCAGGGCGATGATGGTGTTCGAGTTGAGCTTCTTGCCCTTTTGGGGCTTTGCTTTGGTGTTGGTTGCGGCGGTTTTGGTTGCGGCGCTGGTGCTGTTTGCGCGTTCGGACTTCCGCTTAGATGTCGGTTTGGGTGCCCGCTTGGAAGTTGCCCGCTTGGAATGGGAATGACGCCCCATCGAGTCCTACCTTTGGTGACCTTGTGCATAGCGGCCACGGGTCTTTCTCACCAGGGATAATTCCCGGGCAGGGGATAGCCAGGCCGACAAATCGCTAACGACTTAATAAGTGCACATACCAATTTAGGTCATGCAACCCGGGAGAGCTGAACTCTACTTACCGAGCGGTGGCATCGGTGGAGTCTGTGGTGGTGATTTCGGTGCTTGGGGCGTCGGTGGTTGCGGTGCTTGTGGTGTCGGTGTTTGCGGTGCTTGGGGCGCTTGCGGCGCTTGTGGAGGTGGCCTCTGCCGGCCGAGCCGCCAGGGCAATAGTGGCAGAAATCATGGTTACCAGTGCGATAAACAGCGCTACCCATTGCACACCAACTGCCTGGAAGCGCTCACCAAGAACGATGTATCCCAAGCTGAAGGCAACGATCGGTTCCACGACGGTCATAGCTGGCAGCGAAGCCTGCAACGGCCCCGCGTTAAAAGCCGCCTGCTGCAGGCCGACGCCAATAACCGCCAGTGCCACAAGCAGCCAGAGTTCCCAGGAGAGCAGGAGCTGGACGAGCCCGTCATTGACATAAGTATCGACCACCGACTTAGACAGCAACGCGACGAAGCCGTACAGCCAGCCGGTTGCCGTGCCGAGCAGTAGGGCCTTCGGGTTCTGGCGCAGCACTCCGCGCTGTTTGGTGTCTGAGCCGCCGCCGGCGCCGGTGCCGGTGTTGGGCCACTGAACTGCAGCGGCGTAAAGCCCGCAGGTGACCACGCCACCGACGGCGAGAGCCCATCCCCACAGGTAGGTGGGGATATCGGTGGAGCCGGCAGTCGGCTTGCCGAGCAACACCAGCGTCGCCACCGCAAAAGTAAGCGCCACGGACCAGATCATCTCTGACCGCGAAATCCGCCGACCGTTGACCTTCGCCGCCAGCGGGAGCGTGAGCATCAGCTTCATGACCAACAACGGCTGCACCAGGAGCAACGTGCCAAATGCCAACGCCGCGACCTGAAATACATACCCGGCAATCGCCAGGCCCGAGCCCAGCCACCAGCGCGGCAGCTTCAGGGTCTTCGCCACTCCGCGAAGTGTGCTGGTGCCCTCTTCCAGTGTTCCGGAGAGGTTGTGGCGGATGACGGTTCCCCACGCGATGCTGAGTGCGGACAGCAGTGCCAGTATCGCAGCGAGAAGGTCATTGTTCACGTAGGGAATGCTAGGCATGCAACACTTGTCATGTCCACTTCGCAGGGGTTGGGCGGGGCAGTGGTTGGTGCCCGCAGCGCCTCGGGAATTAGCTGGTTCGGCCAAGAAGCTGACTGAGCTCGGGCCGGGGAGTTAGGGAGTGGAGCTGACTGAGCCCGGAGTTCCTGGCACAGTACCGAGAGTTACTGACTAGGTTTATGACAGTTTCGAGGCATTTTATGGCCTGTTTTTGTCATAAACTTAGTCAGTTTCACATTTGCAGCCCGCAGCAGCGTCCGATCCACACCCAACCGACACCCCAAACGCCCCAAACACCCCAGCCGTCACACCCTCGCCGCGCAGTCGCGCCCAATCCACACCCCAAATACCCCAAACATCTAACCCACACCCGAAAACCGGTCACGATACCCCGCAAGCCCCCACGCAACCCGATCCAAACCCTCCACACAACCCCCGCAAGCTACGTTTTGGTAACCCACTATGTAATTACGAATGCGACTCAAGTAAATTGAGTCAATAATAGTTACGTGCATATAGTTGCCTAGTTTTTGGAGGTTGCCGACCATGGCACTGGTTGTGCAGAAGTACGGTGGTTCATCCCTGGAGAGCGCCGAACGCATTCGTCGTGTTGCAGAACGAATTGTGGAAACCAAAAAGCAGGGCAATGACGTCGTGGTTGTCTGCTCGGCAATGGGCGACACCACCGATGAGCTTCTGGACCTCGCTGAGCAGGTCAACCCGGTCCCGCCGGGACGCGAGATGGACATGCTCCTGACCGCCGGTGAGCGTATTTCTAATGCGCTGGTCGCTATGGCAATCGCAAGCCTCGGCGCATCGGCCCGTTCTTTTACCGGTTCGCAGGCCGGCGTAATTACTACGGAGCGCCACGGTAACGCCCGCATTGTCGAGGTCACTCCGGGCCGTGTCCGCGAGGCTCTCGATGAGGGCCATATTTGCCTGGTTGCCGGTTTCCAGGGTGTGAACCGCGAGACCAAGGACGTCACTACGCTGGGTCGTGGTGGCTCGGATACCACTGCGGTCGCTCTCGCGGCAGCTCTGGAGGCAGACGTCTGCGAGATTTACTCCGACGTGGATGGCGTGTACACGGCGGATCCGCGCATTGTGCCGGATGCACAGCGCTTGGACACCATTTCCTTCGAGGAGATGCTGGAGATGGCCGCGGTTGGCGCGAAGATTTTGCAGCTGCGAAGTGTCGAATACGCCCGCGCGTTTAATGTCCCGTTGCGTGTGCGTTCGTCGTATAGCAATGAACTTGGCACCCTTGTTGATGGATCGATGGAGGATATTCCTATGGAAGAAGCAGTGTTGACCGGTGTGGCGCATGACCGCTCCGAGGCGAAGGTGACCGTGCTGGGCATTCCGGATGATCCGGGCCAGGCGGCGAAGATGTTCCGTGCTGTTGCGGATGCGGAGATCAACATCGATATGGTGCTGCAGAACGTCTCCACCGTCGCGGATAACCGCACTGACATTACTTTCACGTGCCCGCGCGAGGATGCTCCGAAGGCGATGGCGTTGCTGAAGAAGCTGCAGGCTGACAACGACTGGAAGGACGTGCTTTACGACGATCACGTGGGCAAGGTCTCCTTGGTCGGTGCTGGCATGAAGTCCCACCCGGGTGTGACTGCGACGTTCTGTGAGGCGCTCGCTGATGAGGGTGTGAATATCGATCTGATTTCCACTTCTGAGATTCGTATCTCGGTGCTGGTTAATGACCAGGATGTCGACAAGTCTGTGAAGGCCCTGCACGACGCTTTCAATCTCGGTGGAGACACTGAGGCTGTTGTTTACGCTGGTACGGGACGTTAAGGAGTTTTCATGACCACGATTGCTGTTGTTGGTGCCACTGGCCAGGTTGGTCGTGTGATGCGCACTCTTCTGGCGGAGCGTAATTTCCCGGCCGATAAGGTTCGTTTTTTCGCTTCTGCTCGTAGTGCGGGCAAGGAGTTGGAGTTCCGCGGCGAGAAGATTGTTGTCGAGGATGTCGCGGCTACTTCTGACGAGGATCTGAAGGGCATTGATGTCGCGGTGTTCTCCGCTGGCGGCACGCTGTCGAAGGAGCAGGCTCCGCGTTTTGCGGCTGCTGGCGCTGTTGTTGTTGATAACTCGTCGGCGTGGCGTAAGGATCCGGAGGTCCCGTTGGTGGTCTCCGAGGTCAACCCGGATGCTTTGCAGGACATCCCGAAGGGAATTGTCGCTAATCCGAACTGCACCACGATGGCCGCGATGCCGGTGCTCAAGCCGCTTCACGACGAGGCCGGGTTGCAGCGTCTGCGTGTGTCCTCCTACCAGGCCGTCTCGGGTTCGGGCCTTGCTGGCGTGAATACTCTGGCTGGCCAGGTGCGCGAGAACATCGACAACCTGGAGAAGCTGACCACTGATGGTTCGGCTCTGGTAGCGGAGGACTTTGGTCCGTACGTCGCACCGATTGCTTTCAACGCGCTGCCGGTGGCCGGCAACTTTGTTGATGATGGTTCGCTGGAGACCGATGAGGAGCAGAAGCTCCGCAATGAGTCCCGCAAGATTCTGTCTATCCCCGAGCTGGCTGTTGCTGGTACCTGTGTGCGTGTTCCGGTCTTCACTGGCCACACGCTGGTGATCCACACTGAGTTTGAGAATGCTCTGTCCGTGGAGAAGGCTACTGAGCTGCTGGAGTCCGCGCCGGGCGTGAAGGTCGTCGACGTTCCGAATCCGCTTGCTGCCGCTGGTGTGGATGAGTCCCTGGTGGGTCGTATCCGTGTCGATCAGTCGGTTCCGGAGGGGCGTGGCCTGGTGATGGTTGTCTCTGGCGACAATCTGCGTAAGGGCGCTGCGCTGAATACCATCCAGATTGCGGAGCTGTTGGTCGCTGACCAGTAGTTGAGCGCAGTACTTAAAAGCGCAAAAAGTTAAGCCTCGGCACTTAGCGAACTTCGTGCTCTCAATGACAACTACTCCCCACTAGTCGGTAACTGATTTCTCAGTCCAACTAATGGGGAGTAGTTCACATTGTTGCGGTAGGGGGCCTATTTTTTCTTATTGACGCCCACGCTTTCCGCTTGGCTGCAGCGCCAGCGGAATGTGAGATTGTGCGAGCGCAGTGCTGGGGGGGGGATTGCGTCACGGGAGGCGCCGGCGCCCTATTTGGCGGCGTGAGGATGTGCAGATGTCGCTAGACCGGGGATGCGTGGCCGACGGCGCCGTATTTGGGGCGCTAGCAGGGGTGAATGTCGCTAGAACGGGAATGCGTTAAAGACACTGATTTGCAGCTCCGCAAAACTGCAGGTCAGGGAATTGTCGCAAAATTCGGAGGCGCGCCTGTGCTGACAGATTCCCGTTCTAGCGACATTTCGACCTTCGAAGTGCAACTTTTCCGACAGTTGGTGCCACGAGTTGCAATAGCGCGAGCATCTCGGCATTGAGAGCCAGGGTGGCCAGGGCGGTGACAGTGGCCAGGGTGGCTAGGGTGGCCAGCGTGGCGACGGTGGCCAGGGCGGCGATGGAGTCGGTAGCGGCCGAGCAGGAAGCGGACTAATTTAGGGTAGCCTGTTGTGTGGTTAGCCTTACCTGTGTAATATAGGCTCGATTGCTGTGTTGGCCGTAGCCGAAAGAGGCCATCAGTCTCTTGGGGCTACGGGTACTTTACAGCGTTTCAAAGAGTTCCTTACGCGTTAGGTTTTCACATGTTTCGAAACAATTCGCTGACCCGTCGAGCGGCGCTGAAGACCGCCGCTGTCTTGGCAGCATCCACTCTTGTTCTGTCTGGTTGCTCCCGAGGCGACGACGCGGCGGCGTCAAAAAATGAGGGCACCGGGGACGAGCGCATCGCCGCAGTTGGCCTGGGAGACAGCGATACCTTGCTCGCTCTAGGCATCCAACCAGTCCTCGTAGCGCCCTGGGGTGCTGAGGGAGATGTTGATGCATCTGGCGTCGGCCCATGGGCTACCGAAAAGCTCGGCGACAACAAGCCTGAAGTGGTTTACGGTACTGCCAACGGATTCACTGCTGAAATCCTGGAGAAGATCTCCGCCGCTGATCCGGACAAGATCATTGCGGTGAACTCTGCCGTAGACGCGCAGGCGAAGAAGGCGCTTAATGACATCGCCCCAACCACCGTTAAGCCAGACGGTGCCACGGACTGGCAGATCCCCTGGCGGGATCAGGTCAACCAGATCGCCGGCGCTGTAGACAAGCAAGAAGAAGGCGACAAACTCGTCGAAGAAACGCAGAAGGCCTTCGATGATTTCCAACAGCAGCACCCTGAGCTCAAAGGCAAGCGTGCGGCTATCGTCATGCCTTATCAGGGAAAGATCGGCCTGTACACCTCCGGTGACGGTCGCGGGCAGTTTATCAAGAGTCTGGGCTTCGAGATCCCGAAGGAGCTCGAAGGTAACGGGGGCGAGTTCTACCGCGACATCGCACCTGAGAACTACAGCGACCTCAACAACGTCGATTACCTCTTCATCCTTGATTACCAGGGTGCCGCCGATACCTTGAAGAAGGATCCAACATTCAGCAAGCTGGACGTTGTTCGCGAAGGCAAGGTCCGCTGGATGGACGAAAACGTGGGCAATGCAATGAGTATGCCGAACCCATTGACCATCCCCTGGGCAGTCGACAAGTTCTCTGACGCAATTTAATTGAAAGTGTCCGTTTCAAGAACTCGACATTCTTTGGTGTTTTCCCGGCGTTTGCTTACTTCGGCCGCACTCGTTGGCTTGGCTTTGCTGCTGCTTGCCTCCCTGTACTTGGGTTCCAAAGATCTTTCCATTGGCGAAGTGACCAGCATCCTCATGCATGGTCCGCACCCATCTACGCAATCCGGCATCATTTGGGACTTGCGCGTTCCGCGCACCCTCTTGGCTGTGATCACAGGCGCAGCCCTGGCTATGGCGGGTGCCATTGCTCAGAGCTGGACCCGCAACCCCCTGGCAGATCCCGGCATTATCGGCGTGAACGCTGGAGCAAGTTTCGCAGTCGCTGCGGCACTGACCTTGGGCTGGGCAACGACGGTCGGGGAGCGGACACTTGTAGGGCTCGTCGGGGCGGCCGTCGCTGCCTTAATCGTGCTGTTGATTTCCCGCGTATCGCGTAACCCGCTAACTCTGGTACTCGTGGGCGTGGGAGTTACCTTCGCCCTGCAAGCGGCCACGAATATGCTGAGCCTCTATTCTTCCGACACCCTGGAAGGGCTCCGCCGCTGGACCGTTGGCTCTACAGCTGGGCGGGGTATGGAAGACGTGGCCTTAGCTGCTTTAGGTCTAGCACTAGGTGCTCTATGTGGTGCGCTTGCAGCACGCCCGCTGGATCTACTTGCGATGGGAGAGGACTCCGCCCGTTCCCTTGGCAGCTCGCCCACGAGAACCCGCTTGTTGGCTGCCGCAGCGGTGATCATCCTCGCCGGCTCGGCGACAGCCACTGTGGGGCTTGTGACATTCGTGGGCTTCGCCGTGCCACACCTACTACGCCCGTTTACCGGCCCGTCCCTGACTCGCCTCTTGCTGCCGACCGGCATTGTTGGTGGCGCGGCTGTGTTGCTAGCCGATATTGTGGGCCGCTTCGTCCTGCAGCCTAACGAGCTGGAAATGTCCATTGTCTTAGCTATTGTCGGTGCCCCAGTGATGATTCTGGCGGTGCGACGTAAGAAGAGTTCACCGACCTCGAATGACTCGGAGCTGACGATATGAGCGATATGACGTCTATCCGTAGTATTAAGCGTTCACGAAGCAGACGCGTCCTGGCGGCTTCGGCAGGGTTCGCCCTCATAGCGGCTCTTTGTTACTGCTTAATCCTGGGGCAAGGAGCGGTGAAGCTCAGCCCGATGGAAGTCATCGAGGTTCTCACCGGTGGGGGCACACAGCAAGCAATCAACGTGGTGTGGGATCTCCGCCTGCCTGTAGCAATCGCTACCGTTCTGGTCGGCGCGGCTCTAGGGCTGGCAGGTGCGTGGACTCAGACCATGGCCCGCAATCCGCTGGCCAGCCCGGACATTCTCGGTGTATCCGGCGGCGCGGCGGTTTTGGTTGTGGCGGGCACCGTAGTTACCCGCCCTGCATGGAGTGAGGGGGTGCCGACGTTCTGGTGGCGTGCTGCACTCGCTTTGCTTGGCGCACTAGTGATCGTTGGTTTGCTCGTTCTACTCGGTGGCTTCGGGACGTCGCAGCGCGTAGTGGTCATCGGCCTGGCACTGTCTTTCCTCACGCAGTCTTTAGTGCAGTATCTCCTGCTCCGGGCTGACTTAACTCGTGCCACGGATGCCCAAACTTGGCTCGCTGGGTCTACCGGCTTTGTGCGTATGGAAGCTTTGTTTCCTATGGTGTTGGGCCTGTTGCCCTTCGTAGTTTTAGGCCTTTGTGTTACGCGCGATGTCCCTCTTCTTTCTCATGATGACGCCACCGCGTCCACACTTGGGGTAAATGTCACGAGGGTGCGCGCTATTTTGCTCATTGCCGCAACGGGCATTGTCGCGGTGGTGGTTTCCTTTGTCGGCCCAATTGGATTCGTGGCACTATTGGCTCCTCAGCTGGCCAAGCTGGTGGCCGGAACGCCCACGCCCCATCCGTTGTGCTCTACTTTTGCAGGCGCTGCTCTATTAGCTGCGTGCGCCGTCGTGGCGGGCGCACTGCCATTTACATCCCCTGTGGGTTTGGTTACCGCCATCATCGGTGGCCCCGCGTTGGTGTTGCTTGTGTGGTTGGCGGCCCGTCGCGGAACTCTGAAAGGAATGGTTCAATGAACGTTCAAGTTGATCACGTCACCGTGGGCTACAACGACGGCCCAAGCATTGTTAAGGACGTGTCTTTCACTGCAGAGCCCGGGAAGGTCACCACGCTCTTAGGCCCCAATGGTTGTGGCAAGTCGACGTTGCTCAAGACGCTTTCTCGGCTGCTTGCTCCCGCCGAAGGACGGGTTCTTGTAGAGAAAAAGGACGTGCATAGTTTGCGGTCGCGCGAAGCCGCCCAACTAATTGCGCTTTTGCCACAACACCCGCTGTGTCCGGCGGGATTGACCGTTGGAGAACTTGTGGAGCGCGGACGGCACCCTTATCGTCGATCGCTCTGGGGTGGGGGAGCGACGGCGTCAGAAGATAAAGAAAAAGTGCGCGAGGCGCTGAAGAAGACGAAGGTTGACCATCTTGTTGCCCGCGACGTGGCGGAGCTTTCTGGCGGCCAGCGGCAGCGGGTCTGGATGGCGATGGTGTTGGCGCAGGATACGCCAATTGTGCTGTTGGACGAACCGACTACCTACCTAGATCCGGCACATGCGATAGAGATTCTAAGTATCGTGCGGGAGCTCGCTCAAGAGGGCAAGACGGTGATTACCGTACTTCATGATCTTGGCCTGGCGGGAGCTTTTAGCGACGAGATGATCGTCATGAAGGAAGGGGAAAAGATCGCCGAGGGTTCTCCAAAGGAGGCTCTGACGGTGGATGTGTTGCGCGAGGCATATGGCCTGAATGCCGAGGTGTGGGAAGATCCCCGCGGTATGGCTCCGATTATTGTGCCGCGAGGGATTGTGGCTAATTAAGGCCGTGCCCTGCCTAGGAACCAATAGGGGCACCACTGCACGGATTCGCTATTGAGGCCCCAGGTGTGAATTGCGTGGCGCCGTACTTCCTTGCAGAGCTGTCCTTCACCCGCGACCCAGACGTACTTCGACTGTGTTGCGGGGTGTTCGGCACGGTCCAGTTGCTGTAGGTGGGACATCACTGCCGTGCTGAAGTCCGTTGTAGCGCTAAACAGCACTTCTAGGCTGCCCAGCTTGCTCTCCCAGTCGGCGACGAGGGATGGCTCGAGGTCACCATGGTTCTCGGCGACCACTACGAGGTGTATGTCGCGCAACTGTTCCGGGGCAAACGCATCCGCGTAATCCAAAATGGCGCGAACGGAAGGTACGGCAGATGGGTCTGCGATAAGTGTTTGTGAACTTTGCGCGCGGTGCCAGAGGCCCTGGCATGTCCAGATGCCTACCTGGTCGCCAACACGAGTTGCAAGAGCCCAGGCGAGCCCTGGTCCGACGTGCTCATCCTTTGGATTTTTGACGCCATGTGTCGCCACGTCGAAAGTTATCTGTCCGCACTCGGGATCGAGTGAGCGTACGGTGTACCAACGTAAATTTGGGCGTTGGGTCTCCGGCATGGCTGTAACGCTTGCGCGGATATTGGCGCCACCTCCGTGGAGGGGTAAATGGAGATTCTCGCCGGGCTTAGCCGGCATAAAGAGGCCAAAGAATTCGTCCGGGCCGGAAAGCTGAAAGCCGACTAGCTCGGGGGAGCGGATGACAATCCTCTGCAGGTTTTCTGCCGGGGCGCTGACGTCATAAACAGTGGCGCGGATGATTCGATGGTGCGGTTCAGAAGGGGCGGCCAAGAGTAGGTGGTCAGAAAAGGCCGCGCGGTAGGCGGAAGTGTTCGTCGGAGTGTTCAGGGTAACTGGGTTCGAGGTCATAGTGGGAGTTAACTTACCCTTACCTAAAGCAAAAGTGAAAGGGTGAGGGGCAGAAAAAGCCCCGCGGGGATCCGAGGTGAACTGGTCCCCGAAAGTTGGACTGGTTTAACTCTAGGCGGTTAGGGCTTCAAGGGTCTGATTTCGATATTGCATCGGGGTCAGGCCCTTGAGTCGTTGTTGGACGCGTTCGGTGTTGTACCACTGGATGTATTCGTCGATTACTTGGTTGAACTCTGCGACCGTGTCGAAGACTTCTCCGTGGTACATCTCGGTTTTCACGTGGCCGAAGAAGTTCTCCATGACCGCGTTGTCGTAACAGTTGGCTTTACGCGACATCGACTGAACACCGCCGTTGTCGCCGATCAGGTCACGCCACGAGGCATGCTGGTACTGGAAACCTTGATCGGTGTGCATCATCCACCCGGGTTCAGGTGCCCACGCCGCGATCACCTTGGGCAAAGAATCGGTGGTCAACGCTGTCGACGGCGATGTAGCCACAGTGTGGGCAACGATTGAGCGGTCGAACAAGTCCATCACCGGTGACAGGTAGACCTTGCGGCCTGCAACCCTGAACTCGGTGACGTCGCTGACAAAGACGGTATTTGGCTGATCCGGGGTGAATTTGCGGTCAAGCTTGTTGTCGGCAATGTGGCTGATCGTCCCGGTGTAGGAAACATAAGGTCTACGTTGGCGGATCTTGGCTCGCAGCCCCATCTCGCACATGAGTTTGTAGACGAGTTTGTGGTTGACCACCCACCCCTGGTTACGCAGGTCAAGTAGTACTCGTCGGTAGCCGTAGCGATGCTTGTTACGCTCGAAGCTTTCCCGAATCGCTTGCTTGAGCTCGGCGTGCTTATCTGGCTTACTGAGTCGTTTCTGGTGGTAGAAGAACGTCGACCGTGGCATACCTGCTGCCTCTAGGAGGTACTCCAAGCGGTGGTGCGACTTGAGGATGACAATCGCCTGGACTTTCAGGCGCGTCCCTGATTCCTCAAGTCCCGCAATTTTTTTAGATAGGCATTTTCGGCCCGCAACCGTTCGTTTTCGCCACGCAGCTTGTCTTCCTCCGACAGCGGCTTCGGCGTGACCGATCCTTTGGGCCTGCCCTTCGGCTTCGGTTTCAACGCGTCATCGCCGTCTTTGCGCCATTTCCACGACCACCCGCGGACCAGCTGCTGTGATGACAGGCCAAATTCACGCGCAAGATCCATCGCTGTCTCGCCAGCAAGGTGGCGTTGGACAACTTCCTTCTTGATCTCGAACGAGTACTGCTGCTTAGTCGGTTTCTCCACAAGACATAGCCTGCATGCAGCTTAAACCGACGACAGAGCATACGGGCGGCATACTTGGAGACACCAAGGGCATTGGCAGCGGCTGTATAACCCATGCCTTGCTCAAATAGTTCAACCAACTGCTCGCGCTGATATTCACTTAGCGAACTTCGTGCTCTCAATGACAACTACTCCCCACTAGTCGGTAACTGATTTCTCAGTCCAACTAATGGGGAGCAGTTCATTAGGTGCCGAGGCTTTTCTGCTGGAAAAGGCGAGCCTGGTTTGGGGTGACCAAACGGCTAGCAATGTGACCCGTGACATGCGACGTTTGGGCATAAGTGCAGGTTAAATTTTGCCGTTATTCTGTTTCCAATTTCCTGGCTGAAGTGGGTCGAATTTCTATATTGTGACCGTTTTTCATCACCGGTACGGTTTTCGTGTGAGCACGGCAGTGGCCGCAAAGGAGAAGGCGAGAAGCCCTTTACCTTCAGCTCTGGGCATCGCGCCACACCATTTATCTACACTTCATTTTTCTAAAGGATCATCATGGATAACCTGTGCAATATCTGCGAACTGATTTCCTCCTTGCCAGCACCGGCTCCGCTGCCGGTACCTGAGTTCAACGTGAACTTCCCGGAGGGCCCACTGGTTCAGGTCGACTCACTGTTCCCGAACTTCCACTCTCTGACTGAGGGCGGCAACCTGGGTCTGCAGAACGTCGGTGGCGATCAGGACAACGCTCTGCAGAACGTTGGCGGCAACCAGGGTCTCCAGAACGCTGGCGGCGATCAGCTGAACGGCGGAGACCAGATTGGCGGCGACAAGCTGGACAAGGGCGACAAGGTCGGCGGCGACCAGGTTAACGACAAGGGCCAGATTGGTGAGCGTCAGTCCGGTTTCCAGACCGGTGGCCAGGACCAGAGCCTGCAAAACGTCGGTGGCGACCAGGGTCTGCAGAACGGTGGCCAGGAGCAGGGTCTCCAGACTGGCGGTAAGAACCAGAACGGCCTTCAGACTGGCGGCCAGGAGCAGGGCCTGCAGACCGGTGGTAAGAACCAGGGTGGCCTCCAGACTGGCGGCCAGGAGCAGGGTGCCCAGACCGGCGGCAACAACCAGGGTGGCCTGCTGGCCGAGGACGGTGCGGGTGACAACCTGCCAGTCGACCTGGACCTCACCGGTGCAAAGGCTATCTAAGGCCGTTTAAGCTGACTTAGGCACTGCACTACAATGACACTGCGCAGCTATTAGCTCTCGCGGCTATTAATACGTAACAGCGCACGAGCGCCTTCTCACTCCTTGCGGAGTGGGGAGGCGCTTTTTTGTGTTTATAGCTGGCGACGTTGGGTCGATCCGAGTTACTGACTGCGTTTATGTCAAAAATGGCCCGAAAAATGTCCTGAAAGCGTCATAAACTCGCACAGTTTCACATTTGCAGTCCCCTATTCAGTCGCGTTTTACATAACGTGATCTGTTGGAATGCCGTGAATCAGACCCATTTTTGTCTATTAACCGCGGATGGAGAGGTTGGGGCGGAGAGGCGATTATTTATGCAGCCGCAATTAGCACACAATTATGTGGCTTATTAAATGATGTCCGGGGATTCTTTTGTAAATAGTCTTGAGACATCATTTTTGCTCTTAGAGATTTATTGGCTTGCATTTTCATTAGGTGGAGGTGGGGTGTCATTTGTGCCGTAACTCACAATTATGAAAATCGTGACATGGGAGACATTCTAACCCAAATTAATGGGCGGGGATTCATTGAAAAAACTTCATATGCGCAGGTTAATCGTGATTTTATGGGTTGAATGGCTAGGTGTCGTGGCGAAAGGTGGAACTTCGGCATGTGTGTGGTGTCCAAATGTCCACCCCAGAAAAAATATGCAAACAACAATTATTGGCATTGAAATAAAAGGAAATAGGGGTGCCAATTAAATGGTCTAACAAACATAAAATGTATTTGTTATATTCGGGGACGGCCAACGCTATAAATGAGAATTAGAAGGCGATGTCAACTGGGCTACCTGTGATGGGGGCTGGAGACGCTTATGCGTGGTCATTGATTGTTCATTGAAGGCTGGAAAGGTAGCGAAAGGTGTATAACGCACTGAAATCGAAGGAAGGGGGAGGGCTCATGTTCGGTCGTTTTACAAACGAGAAGCGCTGGTTGGCGCTTTTTAGCTTCGTGGCTGTGCTCGCTCTTTTCTTCGCTAAATCTCCAATAATTGCGCATGCGCAGGAGGCAGAAGACACTGGCGAAACCCTGACGATCCAGAAGATTTTGAGTGTTCCTGGAACCGTTAAGGGTGTTGAAGCCAATGGAAATGTCCGTGATTTTGAGCCACTCATTGCGGCATTTGACGAGGCGGCAACTCCATTTGGTAGCCACAAAATGGGTTACTGCATTGAGGCCAGCGTCGCCGGTGATCTTTATGACACCGGTCGTGTGCAGAACTTCAGTCAGTTCTCGCGCAGTACAGATACCAATAACAAGCTGCGGAACGACTTTGACCGATACCGGAAGCTCAACTGGATTGCGCACCACGGTTCTCCAGCTGTTGGTTTGGATGAACTGGGGAAGGCAGCTGGAGTTAAAGGACGTCTGAATGTGCTGGACGCCAATAACGCAACTCAATTCGCTCTGTGGCACTTCTCCGATGACATTGACTTCTCCAAGGGCATTCACAACCCATCGACGAAGGCTGTCTACGACTACCTCACTGGTCCGGCTAACGTCGGTCAGGACACCGTCGACGGTACGAACCGCACTGGCTACATTTTCAACAATGGTAAGAAACAAGACATCATTGTGATTGACAATGTCACTCCGTCTTCCGGTGAAGTTCCGGCAGAGCCGACGAAGCCATCTGAGCCGACGAAGCCGTCTGAGCCAGAAAAGCCGACTACTCCGACCACGCCTGCGGAGACCACGACCCCGTCCGAGTCGACCAAACCGTCCGAGCCGGAGAAGCCGACCACGCTTAAGCCGTCGATTTCCACTCAGGCTCGACTGAACGGCAACAAGATTGTCGCGGGTGCTGTGGTTAAGGACATCGTGAAGTTCACTGACCTGGTTCCGGGTAAGAACTACCGCCTAGACGCCACCCTGGTGGACAAGGCCAATGCTGATCGCATCCTGGGTACCGGCAGCGTCGAATTCACTCCGGAGACCTCTTCGGGTGAGCAGGCCGTCATGATTACCGTCTCCGATGATGTAGATGAGCCGGTATCCGCTGCTGTTGCATTTGAAAAGCTGACCTCGACAGAGGTCACCGCCGATGGCCAGGACAACACCGATGGTCAGCGGGTAGAAATCGCTACCCACGAGGACATCAACGACGCAGCTCAGACCGTTCACGGCGAAAAGCCGGAGCAGCCGTCGACCTCCGAAGAGACCCCGACGAGCGAAGAGACGACCGAGGAGACGACCGAAGAAACAACGGAGCCGTCGTCCAGCGAGACCGCTACTTCTGAGACCAGTGAGTCTGAGACTCCGACGACGTCGGAAAGCGAAGAGCAGCCGAGCTCTTCGACGACTACTCCTAACACCTCCGAGTCCACGAAGCCGGCCGCTCCGACGGAACCGACCGAGCCGACTGACAGCACTGAGTCGCAGACCACGGAGCCGAGCGAGCCGACTGAGACTACCGAACCGTCTAAGCCGAGCGAGCCCGCTGATACGCCGCTGGAGCCGGAGCTGCGCACGGTAGCCGAGCTTCAGGGCAACCGCATTGAGGCTAATGCCAAGGTCGTCGACACCGTGCATTTCGAGGGTCTGGTCCCTGGTAAGAACTACACCCTCTCCGGTGAACTGGTTAACAAGGCTGATGACTCCGTGATTGGTCATGGCGAGGCGACGTTCAAGCCGACGTCGGCAAGCGGTACTGTGACTGTCACTCTTGAGGTGTCTGACTCTGTTAAGACTCCTGTTGCCGAGGCTGTCGTGTTCGAGCACCTGACCTCTGATGAGGTTGACTCGACTGGTAAGGAAAGCGATGGTCAGGTCAATGAGATCGCTGACCACGCAGATATCAACGACGCTAGCCAGACCGTGACCGGCGAGGTTCCGGAGAAGCCGGAAGACACCCCGACCGAGGAAAGCGAAACTCCGTCCGAGGAGACGACCGCACCGGAGACCAGCTCGACTGAGCCGACCACATCCACGGTTCCGGCAACGCCGAGCGACGATGAGCCGTCCGAGCAGCCGGAGACGACGCAGCCGGAAGAGCCGTCTGAGACGACAACTCCGTCTACGTCCGAGTCCGAGAAGCCGGAAAAGCCGAGCAAGCCGACTAAGCCCGCTCAGCCGGAGAAGCCGAGCAAGCCGGCCAAGCCTGCCCAGCCAGAGAAGCCGAGCAAGCCGACTAAGCCCGCTCAGCCGGAAAAGCCGTCCAAGCCGACTAAGCCCGCTCAGCCGGAAAAGCCGTCCAAGCCGACCAAGCCTGCCCAGCCGGAAAAGCCGTCCAAGCCGACGAAGCCTGCCCAGCCGGAAAAGCCGAGCAAGCCGAACCACCCGAGCACCCCAGCGCAGTCTGAGGACAACCCAGCCATCACGACTACTGCCGGCATTGCCGGGAAGGGTCTGGTTGAGAAGGGTGCTGTCGTTATCGACACCGTGCACTTCACTGGCCTGAAGCCGGGCACGAAGTACACGCTGACCGGTGAGCTGATGTGCAAGGAGACAGGCAAGTCCACTGGCGCTAGGAGCCGCCTGCACTTTGTGCCGACGGCATCCGCCGGCACGGTTGATGTTCCAATCATCATCACTGACGGCGACTGCGCTTCTCAGGTTGCCTTCGAGACTCTGACCGATGCCAATGGCAAGGAAGTTGCTGTTCACAAGGACATCAACTCTGCGGCGCAGACTGTCACGAACGGCAAGACCCCGGAGAACACGCCATCTGAGCAGCCGAAGGATGAGGGCGAGCAGAACACGCCTAACGACGATTCCTCTGCACCTACCAGCGACTCTGCCACCCCGACCACTGTGATTAATCAGCACTCGGAGCAGAACAACACCAACGTCACCATCATCGGTGGCACTGGCCAGGATAAGCAGAAGAACCACGGAAAGCCGTTGGCTCCGAACTCGGAACGACGTGCAATTAGTTCGGTTCCGTCTGGCCCGACCGGTTTGGCTACTCACGCTCTGCCGACGGTAGCCACCAACTAAGGAGATTCCATGACTGATCAGTTTGGCTCGGACGAGACCGGCAAGGAACCTGGCAACACACCAGGATTCGAACCGGAAACCGAAACCGGCGCACTCGACCACGTTGATCCGTTTGACCAGGACGAAGACCAGGCCGACGGCCAAGTCGAAGACCTGCAGGACGTGCCTTGGTGGAAGCAGCCACGGGTGTACATCGCCGCTATCGCATTAATCGGCGTTATCGCTCTGCTGGTGATTGCCCAGATCAATCGCAATGATTCGACGCTCGATGGCGCGCAGGAGAATCTTCCTACTCCAGCACAGGGTTCTCGGGGAGCTGTGCACGAGATGGAGATGCTCATTGATGGTAAGTCGGCTCCGATTGATTTCGTTCAGCTGACTGATCAGGGGTCTCTGATTCCACCGACCGATGTTTCGCGCCTGGGCTGGTACTCAGCTTCAGCGATTCCCGGTGAGAAAGGTGCTGCTGGTTCGTCCGTCATTACCGGTCACGTCAATGAGGTGGATCAGGGTGATGGTTACGCTGCACGTTTCGCTGACCTGAAGGCTGGTGACACTGTCACGGTGAAGGTGGATGGCGAAAGTCGAGACTTCACCGTCAGCAAGGATCCGATCCAGGTGGTCAAGGGCGCTCAGATGCCTGAGGTCGTCAACGATGCAGTTGGTGAGAACCGCTTGGTCCTCATTACCTGCGGAGGCGAGTTCGTCGGCGGCACGTTGGGTTACGCCGACAACATCATCGTCGAGGCCACTCCAGTGCGCTGATCTGGTGCGCTAGGGCGCTGGGGCGCTGGGGCGCAGCCTCGATTCATTGACCAATTTCATTGGCTGCGGCTGTTGAACGCTGTCGAACAACGGTGGCGCCGGCAGTCGCAGAAAAACACAGAACAAATCTGCAGAAAACCTGCAGAAACACTGAAGATAAGGAAGTTCCTATGAGCATGTTGAAGAAAATCGGTGTCTGGGGTGTGGGCGCACTCGTGCTTGCCGCTCCGGTTGCTACTGCCGCACAGGCGGTAGCTGCACCTGCAAACTCTGCTGACACTGCAGTTGTCGCTCCGGGCAAGGGTGGGTTCCTCCACTCGGGCAAGCTGGCCGTCAACCGCTACGTCTTCGAGCTTGAGCACCGCGATGGCAAGGACTACGTCAACATCACCTTCACCGGCGATCACAGCGCTGACGTGCAGATCATGCCGGATGGCATGACCCCTGAGGGCAAGAAGAAGGTCGAGCAGATTGGTGACGTCCTCAAGCTCAACGGCTACAACGATGTTCACTACTGGGCGGTTCTCTAAACGTCCCTACTGACGCGGCAGGGCGCCCCGTGTCGCTTACTGCCTCTGTGCTTTTACGGGTCCTAGCACAGGGTGGTGCGCCGCGGGGCGTCCTTGCCCCAAAGGTTTTTGCTTTCGCTTGACGACGTTGTCGTGACTGTAAAACCTGGAAGGTTGATGAGTCCTCATTTTCCCGGCGTGCGCTGGGGTGATAGCGGTTGTACATAGGAGCCATCACTATGAAGCAATTGTCTACCCCCATTTTTGGGTGTGTTTGATTGTGTGGGAAATTGAGAGGGTTTCGGCCTCGATTGGGAAAAACCGCTGTGACCTCGATAAAAAGATATTAATCTCTTGCAATTCTTACGTTTGTGTAGGTTTTTCGGGTGCTTGGTTTGGCGGTATGTAACCGTCGGGTATCGGTTGGAAGTGAAACGAGTTAAGTTATTTGTAAGCGGTTCACTGAGCGCTATTAACCGAGCGAGCAATGGGCTTGAGCTGCAATGTTTCGACGAGCAAACATTAAAGTTCATAACGCTTAGGCTTAAAAGGTTAGACAGACTGGTCTTTCCCTTAAGGAAAGTCTCAGTTTTGGCAAGTCGGGGAACGATGGTGTCGCCGTCTGGAGTGAATCGCGAGACGTATTGAAGCGTGTCGCTTCATTTTGGACTTCTGTAAAGGACCTGTTTTCGTGAATAAGTTCTCTCGTACCGCCCGGTAGGGTCAGGCGGTCATTGCATCATGGATAACACCAGAGATTACCTCCCGGGGAGTTAACCCGTCGAGCACTACCCGTGGCCGGTTATT
>NZ_JBFLKW010000022.1:0-29711 GCF_040743205.1 Corynebacterium sp. 045007 | reverse complement strand
TGTACTTCTTGCGCTGTTGACTCACAATGAACATCCTCTCCTACGGACACAAGATCCGCACAAATAGGGTGTCCACTAAACGAGGGTAACCTCACTGCTAGATGTGCGAAGTAGTCAATGAGCTTCCGCAGGTTGCGCCCTTGATCTCCGTAGGAACTAATCTTGCTCATGACGAAGTCGGCGCTAGACAGTGCTACGCCCTTGGAGTTGATGCGCACAAAAATTTCGGCAACAGTCTCGATATCGAGCTCATCGCTCAGTGCAATGATTCCAATTGGGGCTTTCTTGATTCCCATCAGCTTTTCCAGCGCAGTCGCAACTACTTCGCCGTCGGCTTCAGGGTTCTTCGCCATGTACTCGTTCATCGGCCGATAAACATTGTTCGACCGCAGGAACTCCGAGATGTCGTAGATCCACTCCGGTTGCTTCTTCAGCACTGGTGTTGCAGTCGCAAATTCCTCAGTTTGCGGATTGAAGCAGATAACAATCCGCTTGGTCTTAAAGTCCTTGCCCATCACCGGCTGCCCGGCAACGGCAGCACGCAAAGCAGTAATGCGCTGTTGACCATCAATCAGAATCTGCTGATAACCGGCATGGCCGCCGCCTTTAACCGGTACCTGTTGACTTTGCCAAGTAATGAGGAACCCCACCGGGAACCCGCGATACAGCGAGTCCATCAAATCGCGAACTTTTGTACTGTTC
This sequence comes from Corynebacterium sp. 045007, assembly GCF_040743205.1. Classification (NCBI taxonomy): domain Bacteria; kingdom Bacillati; phylum Actinomycetota; class Actinomycetes; order Mycobacteriales; family Corynebacteriaceae; genus Corynebacterium; species Corynebacterium sp. 045007. The sequence continues at coordinate 29,009 of NZ_JBFLKW010000022.1, read as the reverse complement.
CATACAAATGGTCGCTGCATTTCGGGGATAGCGATAGTGTCGCTCTCAATCCATCCAAGCAGCGTTTCGACTGTGTGCTGGTTCACGGCGTACATGCTCATGCCGATAATTGTTCCACAGTTACACGAATTCTCTTGGCGTTTAGGGAACACATTCCTTGCATTTGAGCACTACTCACTTCTGGAAATACTTTCCACGCCAGGATTGCTCGCACGTACGAAAACGGCCTCACCTACACGCCAACGCTAAGCGTCAAAGACATGCTAGGGAACCAAGACCAACAGCACCTAACTCTCCAACCGCTCCAGAACCAGTGCAGCGACTTCATCAATTTTCTGTGCATAGCCAGTACGCTGGTTCAGCTGAGTTCCCCGCACGCCATCAGTTGCTTGCAGGTCTGCAATTGGTGAATGACTATCCTGAGCTGTCGCCGGCATCGAGTACATGTGCGGCACATGCCCAATCAGGTACTGGTCGCACGAATGCCCGAGGCTATCGCCGATTCGCTTTGCTTCGTCGTCGAACTTGCCGCGGAATCGTTCAAACGCTCCGACAAGCTGTTCTTTACCATTCGAGCGCCGCTTCACGTATTCCAGCGTTGTGTAGCCAAGGTACTGAAGCCCACGTCCATCATGCCCGAGCAGCCGAAGCTTTCGAGTTTTCTTCGAAATATCCGGTGAGTAGTTCCTCCACTGGGCAAGGTTGCCCTCAGAAATTTCGCTGTATTCAGTGACCCAGTCGTTAAACCACTTGGCGAGGTTTCCAAAGGCGTGGAAGCTGAACAGGTCGGTTGACGTAGGAGTAACGAAGGCGTCGCAGCCCAAAAGCACGGTTCGATTAAAAGGGCCTAACGACGGTCCCACATCGTAGAAGATGTAGTCGTATCGATCTTCATCCTCCATAGCCACAGCCAACTGCCCGGCCCAGTGGATTCGACGAAAGTCACCGGTCTTCTTGGCGAGCGATGACTGCCAGGCGTCACTCATGACATCTTCAATGTTGGAAAGAGCCGGGTGCCCTGGCAAGACATCGACTCCAAACCGCTCCGAGCGCACTGGCCGGATATCGGGCTCGATATCGGTCTCGCCTTCTCGCAATGGAATGAACAGCGAGTAGACCGTATTAGCCAACGAATCTCGCTCGGCCTGTTCGTCATTCTTGCTGCTCAGGTAAATCTCCTCATGCTGCTCTTCAGTCAGCATGAGCTGTGTGGCGTTACACTGCGGATCACAATCCACGTAGAGCACTCGTTTACCCTGACGAGCGAAATAATGGGCGACATTGGTGGATAGAGTGGTCTTCCCCACCCCACCCTTGTTGTTGAAGAAACTGAGTGTCCGCATCGGGCTTCCTATTTACGTAAAAACAGTCTCCCGATTGTATAAGACCTGAAGCCCACTCAAGTAACCCCGCAACGACAAGTCACACCCGGCTGTGAGACGTCCTACTCATCCTCTTCGAAAAAGTCGTCATCCAGTTCGTAAAGGGTAATCTCATGTGCTTTTTGGACCGCCACACCATGGTCAAGCATGAGCGCGGAAAGTTTCACGCCATCAATCAGAACGATTGTTCCGTGCCGATAGTTAGCTGCAGCTTCTACTGCCCCGTTGGTAAAGCGGGAAGTTGTGATGAATACACCTTTATTCGCACCGCGAGAATCTAGCGCACCAATGAAGTTTCTTATTTCTCCATTCCCAACGGAACTTGAGTCAGCATAGCGCTTGGCCTGCACATAAACTTTGCCAAGCCCAAGGGCATCTTCACGAATCACTCCGTCGACGCCTCCATCATTCGACCGTCCCAGATGCTGCTTCTGTCCGTGGACACCGCCGTATCCCATTGCCCACAACAGTTCGATGACAGCGCGTTCAAAGAACTTTGGGGTCGAGTCCTGCAGGCGCTGCCGCAAATCGGTGGAAACCTTCGCGTTCCAGTCAGCTTGCGCATCTTCCACCATCTCTAATGGAGATTTCGTCGGACTAGCCGAAGCCTCTTCCCATTCAGCTAGAGCCCCTTCGTTACGCACGCCCGAGGATGCCGGCAAATCAGCTGCTGCATGGCCAGAGCTCTTACGCTCCCGAATCTCATCTTGGTACTGCCGCCACTTGGACCACTCCAGCATGTCCTTTTCGGTGTACTCCGCAAGGTTCCTTGCATCTACTTGGCGCCCATCATCCGAAATCAGGTATCGCCCGCGCTTGGGCCGGATTACCAGACCAGACTGTGCAAACGACGAGCAGGCCCAAGCAATCCGATTTCTATATCTTGGCTGTCCGGACGGAATAGTTTCCGCCAAAACCTCAGGAGAAAAGCCCCAGATGTTTGACTACATCGTCGCCTATCTCCGTGAGCCGTCGTTCTCGCCCATCTGATAGCACACGCAGTACTACTGGACGGAACTGATCTGTAGTCGGAATGCTGTCTTGTGCCATAGAAGAATTATAGATGCCTAATACTGGCTCGAGATGCATATATCGTTTTTGACTCTGATCTGAAATCTCCTAAGCGAAACACGACTCTCTAGTTTCCAGCACTCAACCCATCAATAATCCGCACAGTCTCCATAGGGTCCCGTACCACGCGCCCCATGAAGTCCACGATGGAACGCGGGTTCCCACCTCGTCAATCCAATCGTTCAGATCGTTAACGATGCCGGATGCTTTGTCCTTCTTGACCTGGTAACTGTCAAGGATGAGCCGGATTGGTCTGTAGATTCTCAGCCTCAAATCGTTCAAGTGCACTCGCGGCAACGATGAACTAGCCCCTATCGATGAGTTTCTTCGTAACTTGAGCCGCCAATTACTAAGCATTGGCTTCGGAGCGGCTACTCCACTCTGCGCATAAGTTATGGAGCACTCTCGCAAGTGTGCTGAACTGGTAGGTCACGCTCCCCCATATACACAGCGCGAGGGCGACCATGACGTTAATCATGGCTTTGTCACCACCGCGTGATGTGTCTAATTCGGGTTCTAAAACTTTCACATTGATGCCACACCCAGCGAGGCCACCGATAGTATTAACTGTCTCAGCCAGGCCTTAGCCCAGCCTTTCTGAGTGCGTAACAACGAGCGAATCACCGGAGCGAAGTATGCTAACGCGTCCTCTACCCCTGACTGTTGCCGCTTCATGTCCTAGGTTGTGTCAGTGTAGTTGCAGTTCGCATTGTATCCAGCGCCGATAAGCGCCTCACGTTGGGGAGCGAGTGATTGCCCCTATTTGATGTGGAGACATCGGCGTATCCGATAGAAATCGGTTATATCTCCACTGTTTCTGCCGCAGCTTCTTCGAGGTCTGCAGGGAGATCGTGGCGCAGCACGTATCCCCGCAAGAGCTTGTCAGTGGCCATGCGAATCTTAAAGCGTGGGAGCTTCTTACCTGTCTGTTGATGGAAGTACTGGGCTGCAGCGTCCAGGTCAACAGAGCCAATGACATCATCGAAACGACCATACTCATTGATATGAACCTCATCCACGTGTGCGGCGAGGATTGTACGAAGAAGCACAGGATCAACGCCGATAGCGCGGACAAGTTGCGCGATCTCACGTTCTTGCTGTGTGAGTTTGTAGTCGTTGATGTAATCCTGCACTGTCTTGCCTGAAACAAGGACTGCATCGCCTGATTGGATGTCATGAAGCCAGCGGTTTGCAAAGACCTGGTCGTCAGCGCTCAAGCGTGCGAAGCCAGCGTGCAAATCTGACAGCAGCTCATCAAGTTCAGGCTGTGGTACCCCGGTCTCGATGGCACGCAGGTACTTCGAATACTTCGCGTCGAGGTAGTCGGCGTCAATTCGTGCAGTGTCGATGTGGGTGATGTGAACGTTGATGTCATATGGTGGAAGTTCATCGCCATCTCCCCCGCCTGGTGCCGGCTCTGGTTCGCCGTCGGAACGGTCAAGTTCCTTGTAACGCGATAGCAGCGCGATGTACACCGGCTCAGTCAATTCCACCGAAATGTCGGTATCAGCAAACGGGTAGCAGGATTTCTCCCAGGTAAAACCCTGGATCTGGGCTGCTTGGAGGTGCTCGTATAGTTCGGGCAACACTTTCGCGAACTCAAGGCGATCAGCTTCATCGTCTGGCAACCGAGAGAAGTCCTCGATACCAGCAAAGAGTCGCTTGATGATCGTGAAACACTGATTGATCTGCATGAGGTGTTCGTCAAGGTGATCGACGAACAGCCCAAAGGGCTTATCACCGGAGTACAACTTCACTGCAGCGTCGATATTGCGCCGCATCGTGTACGGCTTGCGGTAGTAGCGGATAGAGCCGAAGGGTTTTTCCGGGCCGAAGACACGGTTGGTACGCGAGAATGCCTGGATGATGTTCTCGTAAGCGATGATTTTGTCGAGATACAGCGTGTTCAGCCACTTCGAGTCAAAGCCCGTGAGCATCTGATCGACGACAATGAGCAGGTCAATCTGCTTGTCATGCGTAAATGCCGGCGTGTTGTACGGCGCCTTACGTGCCAGACGTGCAGCGATGTCGCGCTTAAAGGCGTCGTGTGTGGTCATGGTGAAGTGCTGGCCGTATTTGGCGTTGTAATGCTCAAGCACCTCGAGAAGGCCGTCTTCTTTTCTCAGTTGTGCTTCCCCAGTGTTGTCGATATTCGGATCGAACAACGCCGTGACATTCAAATGCGGGTAAGTATCACGGAAGATGCGGAAGTACTCGATTGCCTCAGGAATCGAGTGCGTGGCCAAGATTGCATGAAAAGCACTGTTTCGGCTCAGGTGGCCCCAATGCTCAGCGATATCTCGTGCTACGGCAGCACGGTGTTTTGGCTGGGCGTACTGCGACATCGGCAGGTAGTCCTCAATGCCCTTGTCATAGGAGCCGTCCTCGTGGCGCACACCTGCCATCGGGATCTGCGCCTTGTCCATGTACTTCAGGAAGGTCTTTTTCTTCTTCGGGTCGCTATAAGCCTCTTGTTCATCGGCGGCCTTCGCTTGTTCCAGAGCAATGGTTTTACGCACATCATGTGCTCGATAGGTCTCGACCATCTCAGGGTCGAAGCCCAGTACATTGGCGTCACGGATACCATCAGCGATGGAGTACCGGTGCAGTTCATCACCGAAGATGGTGGCCGTGGTGGAACGCACTTTCTTGTTCTCGTCATGGATAGGTGTGCCCGTAAAACCAAACAGCAACGCATCCGGCAGCGTGGTCTTGATATTCAGCAGCATGTCTCCGAAGGTGGAACGATGTGCCTCATCAATGATGAAGACAATGCGCTTGTCACGCAGTTTTTTTAGTACCGTCTCACGCAGCGTGTCAGCCTGCAAGTGATGGAATTTCTGCAGCGAGGTCACAATCAGCACTGAGGTGTCGTTTGTGAGCAGGCGGAGCAGCTCGTCAGCACTCGCGGTGTCTGCAACGTCGATGGTATCCCCGCCATAGCTGCGGTAGTTCGCCAGCGACTGCGTGCTCAGCTCCACACGGTCAAGCAGGAACACAACCTTGTCGGCGTTCTTGGAATCAGCGATTAGCTGCGCGGTTTTGAAGCTGGTAATGGTCTTGCCAGAGCCGGTGGTGTGCCAGATGTAGCCCCCCTTATTGTCGCTGCCCCACTCGTGGCTTTCCACCCGGTCGGCGATGCGGTGAGCAGCGAAGTACTGGTAGGAACGCATGACCATGAGCACGCCGGCTGCGCGGTCTGTCACCGTGTAGAAGCCGATGAGCTGGTGCGCCATCGGGATCGACAGCAGCGAAGTAACCACCGTCGGCCAGTCATTGATCGGCTCGTTGTTGAAATCAGCCCAGTGGAAGAAGAAGTCAGGGTTGAACTTGCCCCCGGGGCCGGGGTTAGCGAAGTACTGCGTCCCTGTAGGCGTCATCGCCACAAAGATCTGTACCAGTGAGAACAGGCCAGTAAAGACGCCCTCGTGGGCGTATTTAATAATCTGGTTCGTTGCCTGCGAGACAGGCACGCCAGAGCGCTTGAGTTCCAGGTGGATGACCGGCATGCCGTTGATCAAGAGCATGAGGTCGCCTCTGCGTTCCGGCATGAGCTTATGCGCGGCAGTGGGGAACTTCGGCTGCCGTGCGATCTGATAACAGGACTGCCCGCCTGCGATCTCACGACGGTCGTAGATCTTGAGCGAGACCTCTTTGCCCAGGTTGTGTGCCTCAGGAGCATCGCGGGTAATAGCCACACTGCGGCCGTTGATGAACTCATTGAGACGCAACGGTGTGCGTAGCTCCGTGATCTGCTCGATGATCTGGTCCATCTCAGAGGACGTCAGCGGCACATCACCGAGTCGGTCCTGGTCACGGTTGTTGTTGTAAAGAATCTGCGCCCAGTTGTCGATGAGCTGGCGCTCAGTAGGACGGTCAAGTACCTCATCCCAACCGTGGCGGCGAAGCATGGCGACAACATCGTCCTCGAAGCGATTCTCGTCTGTGTACGTCAGTGGTGTAGTCATGGTGAGCGCTCCTTAAACGAACATGCGCTGTAGCAGCGCCGTCTTGGCTTGAGCCAGTTGCGTGATGTAGCGCTGTGCAGCTGCGATAAGCGCATCGAGGTTGGTAAACACCTCACCGATAGCACGCTGTTCTTCGAGGGTGGGCGGGATGAGGGTGGGTTCGTTAGACAGCTGGGTCGAATCTAAATTACCAATGGCACCATTGCCCCCTGCTACATTAACGTTCAAAAAGCTCCTAAACCAGGGACTTTGAAGCAGTGCAGCAGTGAACTCTGGAGTTTTAGAAGAACATTTGAGCATGAACCCACCAGGTGTACCGGGGACAGGCAGTTCCCGGACAAGTCCGCTCTTCCCTACCAAGCGAACAGACCCATTCGAAGCGGTGATGATAATGTCGCCCTTGGCGAGGAGCGGGATGTTTACAGCACTCGCCCTGACCCACACATCATCGGGGTTAGTCACTACAATGTGATCCTTAATGTTTGAAGACCTATAAACACGAATGCCCTGGTAAGGATCGACGAGATCACGAGGGGAGTAGGTTAGCCCTCGGGACAAGACCGCTAATTGCCCGAACGTACAACTATTCCACCCACCGCTGAACCCACCTAACCGCAGCTCCGGTTCATTGGCACCGTCTGGCGGGAACATGCGCTGCAGGAGCGCAGCCTTCGTCTGTTGCAGGTTCGCGTGCTTGGCGCGGTGCTGCTCGATCAGCGCGTCGAGATCAGCGAAGAGTTCACCAATGGCTTGCTGTTCTTTGAGAGACGGGGCTAGAGATACGGGGACCCCCATGAAAGTATCAGCTGAAATATTCAGCAGACCATGGTTACGGGCACCTTCTGCGGACTGCATCTCAACGTAACGATGCCATTTTGAGGTTTCAAAGAATGATAAAACGAAATCACTATCCACATCGCGCGCAGATAGAAGCCGAAAAACAACATAGAGAGATGAGAGAACGCCCTTGTCATAGCCGTCCAGTCGTTTGACAGCACCGACCGGGTACCCCTCGGAGTAACTCTTGTTATACGCAAATTCACCGTTGTGAATGAGTAGATAATTTGTCAGATTGCTACTTGCAACACGATTGTTAAAATAAGTGATTTGATTGACAAGTCCGTGAAGTGCCGAGATGGTTAGGGGAAGCGTGCTTGCGAGTTTCGTGTTTTTAGTTTGAACACGATCAGCGATAGCGCCCAAAGGCTGCTCATCCCACTCACCACTGAACCCAGCGAACCGCAGCGCTGGTGTGTTGTTCTTAGTCACGCTGACCACCGCCCAGCATCTGCTTCAGGGCTGCGACAGCCTGCATATCCGCATCCGAGCCAGTCAGCTGGTCTAGCGATGCAAGCAGGCTGTGCTCAGTGGTAGCGATCTGCGTATCCAACTCAGTTAGCGGCGTGGCGTACTTATCCTGCAAGCGCTGCACCTGGTCAACGAGTTCACGCAGCGCAAGCGTCGGCAGCAGCGCGAGTTGCACCATAAGCGCTGCTACCCACTTGGTCGAGAGCACTTCGACGATCTGATCGTCAGTGAGGTTCTCAACAGTCTCGTGCGTCTTGGTCTCTAGCTCTTCGTTGGCCTTCTTGAGCTGCGCCTTCACCTTAGTCAGGCGGTCGATCAACTGCTTTGCCTCAATCTGGATAGCCTCGATGCTACCCTCAGGCCACTGCTGCCCCCTTGGAAGGGCTGGAAGCGCCTTGACTGCCTTGTTGAGTTCACCCTTCAAGAAACCAGTTTCCTTGGCGTTGAGCACATCAGCCAGATCAGTCTTGTCTTCTTCGCTCAGGCCCTCGATAAGGGCTGTCAGCTCAGAATCAACGCTGTCGCGCTCAGCGGTGAGATCATCTACCTGGTCACGGAGTTCAGGCAAGTACAGATCCCGGATAATCTCGAAAGTCGCGACGCGGCCTTCCCAGCCAGTTTGGACTTCTTCCTTCTTCTTGTTCTTCGTCTTCCACTCCATGACAGGGTCAATGACACGCATTGCATCCCAGCCCTCGGTCTGCAGGATCGTTAGATCATTGGCAATGACAAGCCACTTCTCATGTAACAGCTGGTAGCCCTGGTACTCGTTGACCAGGGGCACCGGGGCCAGACGCGCAAACAGATCAGCCTTGATCCCATCCTCTGCAGTGTTGACTGGAACAGCCATCGCGTTGTCAATGAGATCTGTTTCCAAGGACTCAGCAAAACCATCGAGTGACTCGTTCAATGTGTCTGCCAGCGCTCCGGCAGCACTGTGCTCTAAGACCATTTCTCGAATGTCGTCAGTGCGGCAGGTCGCGTACCCGTTTGCGTCTTCATCGAACAGCGCTTCACGCAGGCCCGGCAGCACGTCCCAGTACTCCGCCAGAGCGTCGATCTCGCTGACAGGTATGCCGCCGTTGACGGTGGCGAAGAAGTCCACGGATTCTGGCGGCGGCGTTGCAGAGACGTAGCGCGGGATATTCAGGTTGTAGTCGTTAGCGCGGATTTCATCGCGAGACACAACACGAGCGAAGTGCTCTACGTCGCGGCGTGTATGGACAGCATCAACGATTCGCTCGATGTCACGTGCGCGCAGGAGGTTGTTCTTGCCGTCTTTAATAAAGCCCTGGGATGCGTCGATGAACAGCACGTCGTCGTGGCTGCGCTGCTTCTTGAGCACCATGATGATGGTCGGAATGCCAGTGCCATAGAAGATGGAACTTGGCAGACCAATGATGGTGTCGATGTTATTGGCTTCGATAAGGCGGGTGCGGATCGTCTCTTCTGCCCCACCACGGAAAAGCACACCGTGTGGCAGGACAATGGTCATAATACCGTCCGGCTTAATGTGGAACAGCTCATGGAGCAAGAAGGCGAAGTCTGCCTTGTTCTGCGGTGCCAGACCATACTGCGTAAAGCGTGGATCGGTGTCCATGCCCTCTGCATCCCACTTCTGCGAATACGGAGGGTTCGACACAACCGCATCTACAAACAGCGGATCGTAGGTGTTCTCCGGGTCAGACTCGTCGAACATCGGCCAGTCATGTTTCAGGCTATCACCATTGCGAGCGACAATGTTGTCGGCCTTGACCCCGCGCATGACCAAGTTCATGCGCGTGAGGTTGAAGGTGTTTTCCTTGATCTCTTGGGCGTAGTACTTAATCGCATCTGGATCACCCATATGACGAGCGACAGCCTGGCCGATATTCAACAGCAGCGAACCAGAACCAGAGGTCGGGTCGTAGATGGTCAGGGTCTCACGGTCTTGAGTGTGTGCTGCGACGATGCGACTCATCACCTCAGAGACTTCGTGCGGAGTATAGAACTCTCCCGCCTTCTTGCCGGCGTTCGCCGCGAACTTCGAGATTAAGTACTCGTAGATAAACCCAAGCACGTCGTAGCCCTGAGCGCCGTCAGTCGGGATGTCGTTAATAAGGTCCAGTAGGTCCTTAATCGCCTTAGTCTGCGATGTGGCGTTGCTACCCAGCTTCGACAGGCCTGTTTCCAGTGTTCGGAAGATGTCTTTGAACACGTGGGCACGGCTCGGGAGGAGGAGACGGTCAAATGCTGCAAGCGCATCACGGACATCAGCGACGTTGAAGTCACTGCCTACAGCACGCCACGTCGAGTGGAGATTGTCGTACGAGATGAAGTAGCCCAGACGGTGCTGCACGAACTCGACAGTCTCGGAATCGTCCTCAACAAGAATTTCGGCCAACTCTTCAGATGCAACCTCATTGGAGTACATAAGTTGCTCGACCTGATCAGAGAGGAACTTATAGAAGATGAAGCCGAGCATATAGTCCTTGTACTCTTGCGCTTCGATTTTTGAGCGCATAGTGTTCGCAGATTCCCAGATGCGCGAGGCTAATTGACTTTTATCCATGATGAAGTACTTGTTACCTGTCAGTATTAAACCAGTCGAATCAGTATACCTACGATTGACGTGTCGTTACATGCGTATATCAACAGGCTAATCATGATCAGAATCGACCTACGTAAAGCCAGGCGGAACATAATCCGCTCATTAGCGATAGCCTGCAGGCAACAACTGACTGCTAGCTCCAAGTAGTTTTCACGCGATGCGGGACACAATCCTTCGCGCCAAGCTTTCTTGGCAAAAAGCGAATATCCACCAGCAGCCTCATAAGTCAACCTTTCCTTCTACGGTAGCTCCGCTCCACAACTCGGCAAAGCCCGGCCTGCCAGTTGGCTCTGCAGCCAAATAATTAGCGCCTTCAAACCCCAGACGGGCTTTTACAATCCGAAGTTTAACCTTCGCGCTTGTTCGACACTGATCCGGCTACCACTATGTCAACATCTGCTTCGACAATGGCAATCGCAACCTACGTGCATCTGACTTGAGCAGCGTCTTCAATTCTTCAACCTGTGTCTGCATCTGCTCGGTAACCACCTTCCGCTCCCGGAACGAGAGCACCGCCAGTAACACTTCCATCGCCTCCAGTTGCAACAACCATTCGAGAATGACTGCTTCGATAGAGTCGTCCACCTCGGAGTAAATTCACATGTGCAAACCTCTCAGTTCTAGCTTTAGCAAGAAGAGAAAAAGCAGTGACCATGTACTATTTCTTCCTGTAATGCGCGCAGCAAATCGTGTCACAGGTATAAGTGCGCACCGATACGAGGAAGAATCGCTCCACCCAGATTGAAACCACTCTTGTTAACCAGAGCACATTGACCGACGGTTACATACACAATCATTGCCGTAGGGAGAGAGATTGATTTGGTTGGTCTGGCTGCGGGCCATGAAATCGTCAGCGAACTCGTCAACAGCCATGACCTGTAAGAATAGCCCGTCAGATATCCTTTCGACGGCTTCGCCAGGGCCAGTTCGTAGAATGTACGGCCTTAGATGACCTGGATTCAAGCTCGGCCGAGTGACCCCAGGCTTTGCCCTATGCCTCGTGAGCAGCCGGCAGCGACTGGTAAGTGGAAAAGACGATGTGGAGCCCCTTGGCCCGCTTGCCGGATTCCAACCGTTCAGCCATCTTAATTCCGTTGGTAGCGACGGGAACTTCTAGGTCGTAAGTCGCAATATCCTCAGCTTTACGAGCGACCTCCGAGTTCGAACACACAGCGAAGGAGCGAATGTCAAGACGCCTTTGTTCTGTCCATTCCTTGAGAGTTTGCGAAAAGAGCGAAATGGATGGCACGAGGAAGAGTACTCGAGCTTTCCCCATCTTCTTCAGCTACCCGTACGGCGAGGCGAAAAGCGGTCACGTTTTTACCAGTACCGCAGGCCAAAATGAGCTTACCACGTTCGCGAGTAGCAAACCCCGCCATGGCGCGATCAATAGCTTCCTGATGGTGCGGCCGCGACTCAAAGGTTTCGCGCTGAGAGAGATGGATTTGGATTTCTCAGCCGGGGAAAGCGACACCCCAGTAAATCGGGGATTTGGCGATTGCTGCCATGACGATACGACTGGTGGGAATGAGCTGATTAGCCGAAGCTTCTTCTGAGTTCGAGGACTCGTGGTCAGTTGTACAGATGATGATGCGGCTGCAGGAGTGTTTTGGGCCGGGCTCAGTACAAAAGGATCGTCCCGACGCTTCAAAGAATGAGTCGAGGTCCGCCTTTGCCAAGCAAGTCGTTGGCATTTACAACTTGCCCTGGATGACTACCCACGTGCCGGCGTCAATGCGGTGTGCGACCAGGACGATGCCAGTGTCCGGCGCTCCCCTTGTACTTCCAGTCTGACCATCGGTAGACCTCGTCGAACTGAACTTTCAGGGTCGGGTCAGTGCGGAAGTCATTGACCATGAGCTTCTCGAAAGCAATGCAATACTTCGCCTTCGGCTGATTCTCACGGAGCTGGTCATGGACCTCTGAAAACTTGGACGTGAAGATATTGTGCCCTAGAAAAAATAACACTCAGAAGTAATGAGAATTTTGGGATGACACAGCTTGGACAGAGACTATTGCGCCTTTGGCAGACCTGGAAATGAAGAATTTCACCTTACTGGGCATAAGAAACTCTTCTTTAGCAACCAACCAGATACTAGAATACCACATTATAAAAAAATTTTATACCTTTCCACCATTTACCATTGCGTTACGAAATTAAATACATTAAAAAGACATCATATATTTAATTCAATCCGCAAACAATATTTGGACGATTACTACCCTCTACTTAAATTAAGTAAGTTCTTTAAGGAAACATACCACGAGTCGACCCCGACACATTAGAATCAGAGCGGCGCTAACAATAATAATGCATCAAATAATGTCCCCAGCCAGCAAAAACACTAATTAATAATACCTTAATCATCGGCTAGTGTCACGATAATTTAGATTTCCGTATCGGAACCGCGCTCATCAACCTGATTAATTACGTTAGGCCGACCAATTGCACACAAAAGAATAACCTTAAACTGATACGCATTGAAAATATTTGCGTGGTGAAACAGGTTTCGAATACGTTTCAAACGCTCTTCACCTAACTGCATGGGCCAGCCACTGGAATTAACCTCAAATGATAACGAAGACCCAATCGATGAGTCAATGTTGCCTCTGATATTTTCCGAAAACATTGCTCTTACGCCTAAAAACACGCCGGTCAATATTCCAAAAAGAATCAACAAAAGACAAATCGTCGACGTGAGGCCAAATACCCCTTTGGCTCTAAAGCAAAGAATCAATAATGGAATAATCGAGATGAATGCTGACAAACGAAGGACCCTAAAGTTGAATACACCAACGACTCTGTAGTTTTTCCACAAGAAATAACTTGTAAATAGCATCGATACTGCAATATAGAAAAGCAGCAGTAAATAAACAACTGTAACGCTCAACAAAATAGGGTTTTCTATACTCAATCGCCCCTGGACGCGCCCCGGATTAAGCAACTGAGTGGACACAAAAACCCACCCTAAAGCAATTACAATAATAGACAGACTGGGATACGCAAAAGATTGCAACACCTTTGTTTTAGTGATGAACTTCTTACTTTCACCCTTGAATTTAGTTAACCGTTTTATTAAATCATCATATTTTATTGCCACTAGATTAGATTCAGAAAAATCCGACTCTTTGATAATTTCAATCTTAGCCAAATACTTATATTGGCTGAATACGGTGTTTATTTTATCTATCTTCAGGCTCACATCATTTAGTCGTTGAATTAGAACAAAGAGTACATATAATAGTAGATTCACTACAAGAATCTCAGCAATTATGCCACCTAGATCCTCAAAATCTATAAGAAATATTGCGAATCGGTTCGCTATATATGTAGTCGTAACTAACGAAGCTAATAAGTACAATCGTCCGAGAAGCGCTGGGTAAAAACTATAGTTAATGCTCTCATCTTTGAACTGGTTGAAGTCCTCCAAGGTAAGTTGACTTGAAGTCTGTCCATGCAGTGATTTTTGGAGCTCATCCGCTAACTTAAAGGCTCGATTTTCAATCCCCAATATTAACGTGATAAAAATAGCAAATATTATACCCAGGAACGAAGTAACATTTCCTAACCCATGAAAATCCACTAACATAAAAGCTTTATTTATATCAGCGTCCTCCGTAAAAGCAATTTGTCTGATCGTGATCGCTAAGAAATGAAGGTATGCGATACTGCAAAAAAGCATCGCTTGAATCGCAATAAATAAGATTGCTCTATTGTGATTCCCATTATCAACACAATATTTTCGAAGAGTACTACGGGCAGCTTTCGTTTTCTTGATACTAGATTTCCCCATTGGCCGCCTTGCCACGTAATCTTCCTTTTTCTCCGGTGATTTCGTGAAATTTCTCGTCCGTGTTATTTCTTCAAGTCCCCAACAACTCCAACCTGCCCCGCCGCATCCGACACCGCGTCCACACGCTTCACAGCAGGGTCGGCACCCCAGCGCTCGTCAGTCAGAGTACTGACACCTTCGCGGCCAAAGCTGTCAGTCCCCACCACAACGTGACCTGCAGCATCGCCTCCAGCACCAAAGCCCTCAGCCAGGGCCACAGCCAGATCGGCCACCAGGCCAGCACCGAACTCCGGGTCCTCGCCCTTATCAATCGCAGTGCGTGACACTGTGCCGTGATTACCAACAATCACAATGCCAGCGGCTGGACGCAGAGTCCCCTCGTCATACTCCACAAAACCGCCGCCTTTTAAGGCCTCCAGCAGCAGCTTTCGGTCAGCAGCGGAAGCCCGCTCTCCCCCATCCTTATCCAGCTCCAACACCGGAGCCAGCGCCTGACCAGCCTGGCGGCCTGGCTCGCGGCGCTCCGGGTCCAGCTGGACATCAGCCGGCAGCGAGGTAGAAACCGTGTCCTTCAGCTCGTCCGCACCAGCGGAAGAGAGGAACTTATCGGTCAGCTTCAGCACGCCCGCATCCGGGGCGCCAGCAGCGCGCAGGGTCTCGGAAACCCCTGCCAGCTGCTCATCCGTGGCATCAGGAGTGGCGACAACAAGGACGGGAACATCCTGCAACGAGTCCTTAACAATCTCGCCGACGATGGGCTCGATGATGCGGTTTGCTTCATCGGCACGCGCTTGCTGCGCATCGGCACGCGCGACAGCCTCATCGCGCTCGGACGCGGCACCCGTGCCGAAATCAATGCCTGCACCAGCGGGGTTCAGCACATAAGCACCCAGCGCAGCACCTGCCGCAACACCGAGGGCAGCACCTGTCACACCAGCTGTGAACTTCCCGCTCCTGCGCTTCTTCCCCATCGCCCGTCCCTTTTCCTTTCGCCGACGCCTCAATCAGCTCTGACAGCCGAAAACTTTTAGGCGCTCCTAGTGCTCGAATACCGCTAAAACTACTTAAACAGCCCCTGGAACCACAGTGCAATGGAGTTCCACGTATCAATCAGATTCTCGCTGACAGAACCATCACCGGAAGTACCAGCGATAGCGAAGATCACCGCAACGGCGACAAAGATAGCCAGGATTGCCCAGGCCACACCGAAACCACGGCTATTGACCTGGTAGAGGTCGGCGACCATGCGACCGTCGACAAGCTTCTCCCCGACCTTCAAACGCGACAGCAATGCCGACGGCACACCGCTTTGATCCTCAGCGTGGTAGATGCTGTCGATGTTCTGCGGCGCGCCGACGGAGACCACCATGTCGGCGTCGTGATGCGCGGCGAAGACCAGCGCCAGGTCAGTGGCGGAATCGGACAGCGCCGGGAAGGTCATGGCACCAATGCCGAGGTCCTGAATGCGCTCAAGACCCACCGCGTGACCGTCCGGGTCGGCAGGCAGGATCACGCAACCGGCAGACCGCAGCGCCTCAGAGTTGATGTTCTCCGGATCACCGATGATGTAGTCCGGCTGGTACTTAAGATCAAAGAGCGTGTCGGCACCGGTGTCGACGCCGATGAGCAGCGGCTCGTACTCGCGGATGAAATTCTTTAAGTCTTCCAGCGTCTTGCGGTGTCCCTCACCAGGGCTGACCACAACGACCTTGCGGCCACGCAGCGGCTCTGTCTCGTCCGGAATGCCCAGGCCATCGATGTACAGCGGGGATTCGGTCTTGGCGAACTCCACCAAGTTGCCGGAGAGAGCCTCCAGGCGGTCGACCATGCTGGTGCGGCCCTCATCGAAGGCACGCTCAAGCTCGTCCTGGTCGACCTCGTCGCCCTGACCAATCAGGCGGTCACCGTAGTAGAGCTTGCCGTCGTCAAGCCTGCCCTTCTTGCCGTCCTTGAGCTTCTCAAAGACCTCGTCGCCGACGTTCTGCACCATCGCAATGTCGGCGTCGCGCATCATCTGCGGGCCGTAATTCGGCACAAAACCCGTGGTAAACGCACCAGTGTTCACCACTGCGGCGACCTTGGCATCAATCAGCTGCTGTGCCAGTGGACGCGAGATATCCGGCGCATCGATCACCACGATGTCGCCTTCGCCCATGCGCTTGAGCGCACGCTCCAGGCGGGAACCGTCCCGCACAGTCCCCGAAATGCCAGGAAGATCTTTTTCGTTCCGAGAGAACAGACTCATGGCACTTAGTGAAACATAAGTGCAGCTACTTGGCCGCGAAGGCGCGCCGAGCTTGATCCAGAAGATCTTGCGCATGCGCGCGTCCGGAGTCCGAATCGTCCAAGCCCGCCATCATCCGCGCGAGCTCATCAATCCGCTCCTCATCGCCCAGGCTCGTCACCTTCGACGACACCGCACCCGAGCGCGCATCCTTGCTGACCACCAAGTGGGTATCCGCAAACGCCGCCACCTGAGGCAAGTGCGTGACGACGATCACCTGGTTGTTCACCGCCAACTGCTTCAGGCGCTTGCCAATTTCCACAGCCGCGCGCCCACCAACACCGGCATCGACCTCATCGAAAACCATTGTGTGCCCGGCCTGTCCTTCGGCGAGGACAACTTCCAATGCCAGCATGATGCGAGAGAGCTCACCGCCGGATGCGGATGATGCCAGCGGACGCGGCTCGGCACCCTCGTGGGCGCGAAGCTTGAACTCAATGTTGTCCACGCCAGCGGGACCAAAGGTGTCGGCCTTGGTGATCTCCACCACCAGCGAGGTGTGCGGCATGGCCAGGCCCTTGAGCTCCTTGGTCACGGCCTGTTCCAGGTGCTTTGCGGCTTTCGCGCGGGCCTTGGAGAGCTTCCGCGCGGTGGTGCCGAGTTTCTTCTCCGCGGTTTTAATCTCTGCGGTGAGTTTGTCCAGGGCTTCGCCGGAAACATCCAGCGTGGCGAGCTTACGCTCCGCCTTATCCCGCCAGGCCAGGACACCGGCGATATCTGGGGCGTACTTGCGGGTGAGGTTCTTAATCTCCACCTGGCGTTGCATCAGCTTGTCCAAGGACTCGGTTTCCTCCGGCAGGCCGGAGAGAAACGCGCCGAGGCCCGCAGAGATCTCGGAGAGCTGGCTGGTCAGCTCATTAAGTTGGTTGGAAAAATCGGTGAGTTCCTCGTCTTCTGCGGCGGCGAGCTCGTTCGCGGCGGCGCCGAGGAGTTCGGCTGCGCCAGAGTCCTCGGTGGCGGCATCCATGCCAATCGTGCTCACGGCAGCGGCACCGTCAATGGCGGCCAGCGCCACGGCGGCAGCGTCGCGCAGGCCGTCCAGGTCCTGCATGCGGCGGATCTGGGAGGCCAAGTCCTGGTCTTCGTCCGGTTCGGGTGAGACTGCGTCGATTTCTTCGATGGCGAAGCTGAGCTGGTCGGCACGCATGGCCAGCTCACGACGCTTAGAGGTCTTCTCTTCCAGTTCTTTGACCAGGGAGCGCCAGTGTGCGCGCTGCTGACGGTAGGTTTCCAAGGTTGGCGCGATGGCATCAGCATCCATGCGGTCGATGGCCGCACGCTGCTCATCGGCGCTTTGCAGACGCAGCTGATCGTTCTGGCCATGAATGGCAATCAGGCGGGTAGAGACATCCGCCAGTGCCGCAGCGGAGGCACTGCGACCGCCAACCCACGCCCGGGAGCGTCCCTTCGCGGAGACCTGACGGGCAAGCAGGTACTCGTCATTCTCATCGCGTTCGCCGCCGAGTTCAGAAACCACAGCATCGATGGTCGCTGACTCTTCCTCCGAGAGGTGCTCGGTGGACACGCGGCCTTCCACCAACGCCTTGTCTGCGCCGGTGCGCACGCGGCCGGCGTCGGCACGCGCGCCACAGAGCAACTTGAGGCTGGTGACCACCATGGTCTTACCCGCACCGGTTTCACCTGTCAGTACGGTGAGTCCTGGGCTGAATTCAAGCGTCGCGTCCGGGATAACGCCGAGGTCGCGGATGGAAATCTCAGTCAGCATGGCGCCTGCAATCAGTCCTTCCCTTGGAAGTTGGGGTTTCGTCTGCCGTGTTTGGTGGCTATTGGGCTTCGGCGGGGCCGCGCCACCCGGACGTCGGCAAGCGGAACTTGTGCACCAGACGATCGGCGAACGGTTGATCGTCCAGACGCACCCAGCGAACCGGCTGCGCGCCGCGCTCGATTTCGATGCGGCTGCCCGGCGGCATGGTGATGTTGCGGAAGCCGTCGAGCACTACGACCGCCTCGGCGGTGTCGTGGTTGGTCTCAATGGCGATGGTCGAGTGCGGGGAGATCACCAGCGGGCGGGAGAACAGCGCGTGGGCGTTGTTGGGCACGACCAGCATGGCGTCGAGCTCCGGCCAGAGTACCGGCCCACCTGCGGAAAAGGCGTAGGCAGTGGAGCCGGTTGGTGTGGAAATTAGCACACCATCGCAGCCGTAGGAACTCACTGGGCGACCATCGACTTCCAAGATGACATCCAGCACGCCACGGCGGTTGACGTTTTCGATACTGACTTCGTTCAGCGCCCAGCCGGAGCCAATGACGCGGCCGGTGGTATCACGGACGGTGGCGCGGATGGTCATGCGATCTTCGATACGCCAGGAGCGCTTGATGACGCGACTAATCGCCTCCGTCATGGACTCCTGCTCCCACTCGGCGAGGAAGCCCACATGCCCCATGTTGATGCCGAGCACCGGCAGGTCAGCCGAGTGCGCGATGTCTGCGGCGCGTAGGAAGGTGCCGTCGCCGCCGAGGACGAGGACGAGTTCGCATCCCGACGCCGCCTGCGGGGAATGCCAGTAGCGCGGGTACTTACCGAGCGTTGGGTGCGCGGCCAGCGCCTCCGGGTTCTTACCGGCCAGGACGCGGATATCGATACCCGCGGCCTCAAGCAGCTCGGCCGCCTCTGCGGCCATTTCCAGGTTGGCGCTACGGCCGGTGTGCGGAACCAGCAGAATCTCACGCTTGCCGGCGCTGTTCTTGGGCTTGCTAATCCCTGAGCTGCTCCTCGCGCTAGTCGGTGATTCGGTCGGTGAGCTAGTCATTGTGCGGCCCCTCCTCAACAGCCTTGGCGATGGCCGCAGCCATAGCCTCATCACCAATATCGCTGGCGCCGCCGTCTTTCACCAGCCACAGGAAGAACTCCACGTTGCCGCTCGGACCCGGCAGCGGGCTGGCCACCGCCGCCCGGAAGGACAGCCCCAGAGTGCGGGCGTATTCGGCGACTTCCTGGACAACTTCCTGACGCAGTGCATCGCTGCGCACGACACCACCGGAGCCAAGGCGCTCCTTGCCCACTTCAAACTGCGGCTTGACCATCGGCAGCAGGTCAGCACCCTCGTCGAGGCAGGAAACAATCGCTGGCAGGACCAGCTTCAAAGAAATAAACGACAGGTCGCCAACCATGACATCGGCCGTGCCGCCAAGTATCTCCGGCGTCAGCGTGCGGACATTAGTTCGGTCGAGCACAACCACCCGCGGGTCGTCCTGCAAGCGCCAAATCAGCTGACCGTAACCAACATCGACGGCGTAGACGGTCTCAACATCGCGACGCAGACACACATCGGTGAAACCGCCCGTGGAGGCACCGGCATCCAGCACCTTCCGGCCCTTCAAGTCCAGACCCTGCGGCTCGAAAGCTTCCAACGCGCCGAGCAGCTTGTGTGCACCGCGCGATGCCCAGTTCTCGTCTTCTTCCAGACCACTGACGCGAATGGACACGTCGCCTGTCACCGCAGTCGCAGGCTTGGAGGCGACAAAACCGCCGACCTCCACTCGGCCGGCCTTAATCATGTCCACTGCCGCTTCACGGGAGCGAGCAATCTTCCTTCGCACCAACTCCGCATCGAGCCTGCGCTTAGGAGCTTTCTTTGCCACCGCGTTCACTTTCCTTCCCTGCGTGACGAGCCCAGGGCCTCATACAAAATCTCATGCGCCCGCTCAAACTGCGCGACTCTCTCCTGCGGAGTTGGCGCAGGTGCAGACAGTGCGGCCGCCACCTGCTCGCGGACATCCTCCGGAGTTACCTCGCGCGCGCCGGGCATCGCTGCAGGGCTAGGTGCCGGGTTAGGTACAGATGCAGGGCCGGGTTTCGGCCCCGGCACAGGACCAGACCCCTGCCCCTGCCCTGGCTTCGGTGCAACCTCACTCATCGGCTATCACTTCCGCCAGGCAGCCAGCGCCGCCTCAGCAGCCGGGCCCTCCGCGCGGACCTGCGCAACCTCGACTGCGCCAGCACGACCAGCCTCAGAGTTCCACACCACATCCACGACCGTCAGCAGCGCCGCCACCGCGGCCTCCGCCGGGTTCGCCAACCGAGGATCCTCCGTGTCACCGCCAGAAAGAACGATGACACCGGCCTCCGCGTCGTCGTGACGCGCGGTGAAACCAGCCTGCGGAGCCGGACGTGCCTGATCCAGCTCACGATTCAGGGCGGTCATGTCAGCACCGATGAGCGTCGGACGGTGCTCAGGCGGCGCTGCGACGACATCCATATGCGTGGAAACGCCCGTGACCACCATAAACGTGTCCATCTTCGCAGCATTTCCGCCCGCGATGTCGGTATCCAGACGATCCCCAATCGCCAGCGGATTCTTCGCACCCACACGCTCCGCCGCCTTAATGAACATCGGCGGCTTCGGCTTACCCGCCGACAGCGGTGCGACACCCGTGGTCGTCGAAATCGCCGCAGCGACCGAACCATTGCCAACCAGGAAACCGCGCTCCGACGGCAACGTCGTATCCAAATTCGACACCAGGAAGCGCGCACCTCGCGACACCGCCAGCGCCGCCTCCGACATCTGCTTCCACGTCATCTCACGGTTGAGCCCCTGGAAAACCGCCGCAGGGTTGTCATCAGCGGAATCCACCACGGTGTACCCCGCCTCACGAGCCAACTGCTTAAACGACTCCGCCCCCAACACAAAAACGTTCGAGCCCGGCTCAATGACCTCCGCAGCCATCTCAATGGCCGCCTGCGCCGACGTCATCACATCTTCGGCATGCACGTCATACCCCAGCTCATTGAGCTGATCCGCCACCGTCTGCGGCGCACGCGAGGCGTTGTTCGTAATAAACACCATCGGCAGCGCCGCCTCAGTCAGCCCCTCCAGCGCGTTCGGAATCGCCGCGCCGCCCTCGTAGATCGTGCCATCCAGATCCAGCAGAGCGGCATCATAGGAAGAAGCGACAGAAGCCATGAGGTGCATTTCTCCTTTTACGAAATAGGAACGCTTTACGACGAATTGTAGATGCGCGGCCGGATTGCGCCAGCGGTGGCTGGTTCTGCGAGCCGGGCGGCTGGGCTGATTACTTGCTCAGCTCCTCGATGCGCTCGCGAGCATCGAGCATCTGGTCGACATCAATCTTGGCGCAGCGGGTAAACCACACCTTCGCGTCGTCTTTACGACCGGCCTCCACCAGCGCATCAGCGTAGGCGTAGAACAGACGTGCTGCTTCGAAATCCTCACGGTCCGGGTTCAGATCCTGGGTCTCCAGCTCAACCAGAGCCGCATCAATCTGGCCCATATCGCGGCGAGCACCTGCGGCGACGATAGCCAGCTCAGTCTTGGACTCGTTGTCCAGCTGCTTGGCTTCCTCGGAGCGAGCCAGCTCGATGGCCTTCTCCGGGCGGCCGAGGCCGCGCTCACAGTCCGCCATCACCGCGAGCATGCCCGGGCCACCGGAGATGCGACGAGCAGCACGCAGCTCAGCCAGGGCTTCCTTCCACTCACCTGCGTGGTAAGCGGCGACACCAGCTGTCTCACGAACGACACCGACGCGGCCTGCGCGGTCCTTCGCTGCGCGGGCGTGCTCCAGGGCACGCTGCGGGTCTTCAGCCATCAGGATTGCGGCCATAATCATGTGACGAGCAACCTTGTCGGCGTTGTCCTTAGCCAGGCTCTTCAGATCCTGGCGCACGCTCGGGTCGAGCTCGTCTGCACGAATGTCATCTGGCAGCTTCGGCTCGTTCTTGCGGGCCTCAATGCGCTCCTCGCGGAAACCTGGGCGCTGCGGGCCGGTGCGGTGCGTACGCTTCTCATCCTGGAAGCGGCCACCACGGTTGGAGCGACGTGGCTTGCCACCACGACGGTCGAAGTTGCGGCCTCCCTGGCCACCGCGTCCGCCCGGGCCGCGACGATCATTGCGGTCGCCCCGGTCGTTGCGGTCGTTGCGGTTGTAACCACGACCGCCACGACCACCGCGTTCATTGCGGTCACCGCCGTTAAAGTCACGATCGTCGCGATCATCACGACGGAAGCCCCGCGAACCACGGGAATCGCGGTTGCCGCCATGACCACCGTGACCACCACGGCCACGACCACCTGGGCCACCGCCCTGTCCACGACGATCGTTGCGGTTGCGCCCGTTAAAGCCGCCCTCGCCACGACCATGGGAACGGTTAGACCCGCGGTTTCCGCGATTTCCTCGGCCTTCGCCGGAACGAGGACCTTCGTGCTCAGCCATGAAGTCGGAGCTCCTTATATGTAATGAGTAAAAGAATTTATGTGTTTTCAGGCTACCAGTAACCCCGGATTGCCTGATGGTCTACCTAAAAGACCAAACTTTCATACTACTGCTAAGACCTACCCACATTCCAGCCCAGCAAACGCGCGGAACCTGTGGCCTTCCCCACTGCCTGGGACAAATCCCAGACAGCCAAGCCAACCCAGCCGTCGGTAGTGAACTGCGCGGTAGCGGTGGTTCCCTCGACGCGGAGCTCATGCTCGGCATCCGAAAGCCCGTCTGGCACGGCGAGGTTGGCGCCCAGGGCGTCGTTAAGCAATGCCTTGAGGGCGCGGGCATTGCCCTGTTCAGCGCGATGTGCGGCGCGGCGGAAAACGGTGAGCGCTTCCTTGGCGGCGTCCTCGGGCGTCACGGTGGTGTCGGCAGCGAGGTCAAAGAGACCCTCCTGCTCGAAGGTTGTGGTCTTGGGTTGTTTGGGCTCGGATATAGGCGCGCCGGACGTGGTTTTTGCCGGCGCTGCATTCGCCTGTGCTGCATTCGCCTGCCCGCGACTCCCCGCACCGGCGAAACCTGGCCCCTCGGGCACTGCGGTGCCCTTCTGATACGCGGTGGCGGCGGCTCGGGCGCGCTGATCAGCGGCCTCGTTCATGTCGTGGCCGGAGTGTCCCTTAACCCACTCGAGGTGGATATTGCGGCCGACGAGCAGCTGGTCGATGTCCTGCAAGATATCGACGTTGAGGACGGGCTTGCCGTCGCGCTTCTTCCAGCCCTTGCGCTTCCACCCTGGCATCCACTTGGTAACGGAGTTAATCACGTACTGCGAATCACACAGTACGAAAAGAGGCTCGTCGGGGATGTGAGCGGTGGCGCGGAGAAGCTCGGCAAGAGCGGTGAGCTCGCCGCGGTTGTTGGTTCCCTCTTTCCATCCACCGGCGGCCCAGCAGCTGTCGTCGATATACCAGCACCACCCGGCAGGTCCGGGGTTGTGCAAGGCGGAACCGTCAACGGCAGCAGTAATAGTCATGAGGCTAGATTGTATCGGCTGCGTGGGGCCGGCTCGGAATTGGCTTAAGAGCCGTAGCAGGCGACCGGGCCGTGCGGGCCCTCGACAATGTCAATCTGAGTGTTGAAGATTGGGCTCAGAACCTCCGTACGCATCAGCTCTGAGGTTGGGCCGTGCTCAATAATCTGGCCATCCTTGACCGCACAGATGTAATCGGCGTAGCGAGCCGCGAAATTGATGTCATGTAACACGACCACCATGGTGCGACCCAACTCGCGCACTGCAGTGCGCAGGTGCGACATGATGTCGACCGAATGAGAAATGTCCAGGTTGTTCAACGGCTCGTCGAGAAGCACGTAATCCGTCTCCTGACAGAGCACCATTGCGACATACGCGCGCTGACGCTGACCGCCCGAGAGCTCGTCCAAGTAGCGACCCTGGAGCGACTCGAGGTTGAGGAACTCGATGTACTGAGAGATGATGCGCTCATCCTCGGCGGTCAGGCGCCCCTGGCTGTACGGGAAGCGGCCGAAGCTGACTAGCTGGCGCACGGTGAGACGGGTGACGAAGTGATTGTCCTGACGCAGAATCGACAGCACCTTCGCCAGATCCTTCGACTTGGTCTTGCCCACGTTGTACGGGCCGACGTTGATGTCGCCGGAATCGACGGCCAGAAGGCGGCCAATCATAGTCAAGAGCGTGGACTTGCCCGCACCATTCGGCCCAATCAGAGCCGTAATCGCATTGGTTGGAATTTCCAGGTCAACGGGGCCAATTGACACCTCGCTGGTATAGCTCTTGCTTACACTGTCGAGGAGAATCATAGCCGTCCCTTCTTCAAAACGACGTAGAGGAAGATCGAACCGCCAACCAGCTCGATGATGATGGATACCACGCCCTGGGCATAGAAAACGTGATTAAGGATGAAATACGCACTGGCCAGCGTGACGTAGCCAATCAGCGCCGCCATCGGCAGCACAAAGCGGTGGTCATAGGTATCCGCAGCCTGGTACGCAATGGTCGCGACCAGGAAGCCGAGGAATGTCATCGGGCCGACCATAGCCGTCGATACTGCCATCAGCACCGACACCGCAACCAGCACGGTGATGGACCGAACCTGGTAATTCACGCCCAGATTCGTCGCGACTTCACGCCCCAACGACATGACATTGAGGGCCCGCGAATGCAGCGCAATCACCACGATTGCCGCAATCACCAGCGGGATCGCCACCGGGAAAAACTCCGGGTCCGCGTTGTTGACAGAGCCGAACAGCCGCGCCGTCAGCAGGTCAAAATCCGAAGGCGTCAGCATGCGCTGCATAAATGTCGATACCGAGCCCAGCCCGCCACCGATAACAATGCCCACCAGCAGCATGCTGTGCATATCCGCGCCCTGCCCAGTCAGCAGCCACGCATACAGCACCAGCGACAGCCCCACCATCAGCACGAGCTGCAGCACAAACGCCCCAACCGAGCCGGCATTCATCAGACCTGTCGCCCCGAAGAAGTACACCGCAGCGGTACTGATAGCCACGTACAGCGCTTCAAACCCCATAATCGACGGCGTAATAATTCGGTTATTCGCAATCGACTGGAACGCCACTGTCGCGACGGCATGGCAGCAGGCAACCACAATCATGGCAATGACGGCATCAAGGCGCCGACGCGCAATCAGCCAAAAACCATCCGTCCCGAACGGCAACGGGTTGTCCCACGCGAGCAGGCCCGCCGTAAACAACACTGCCAGACCCGCCAGCACAGCAATGATAATCCAGTACCTGCGCGCCGCGGCACCCGTACTAAACGACGTCGTTTGCGGGCCAACTTGGTTGGTTCTAGCTGTAGTTGAACTGAGATTAAGCACGACGCCGCTCCACAATCAGATAGACGAAAATGGCAGCACCCAGGATGCCGAGAATTACCGATACCGGGATCTCGAACGGGGCGATAATGACGCGGCCAATCAAGTCCGCGACCGTCACAATGGCAATGCCCACCAGGCATACCCAGGGCAGATTGGAGCGCAGATCATCGCCACGGAACATGGAGACAATGTTGGGGACAACGAGGCCCAGGAAGGGCAGATTGCCCACCACTACCGTAACCAGGCCCGTTGCAATGGCAATCAGGCCGGTGCCCAGGAACACGATTCGCTTGTAGTTCAGACCGACGTTGGTGGCAATGTCCTCACCAAGCCCCGCAACCGTTAACCGATCGCTGAATACGAAGACAATCGCAACCACAATGACGACCAGCCACAGGAATTCGTATTGCCCTTTATAAATGGCAGTAAAAGAGCCTGCGAACCACACGCCTAGCGACTGCAGCATGTCCGTCTGCAACGCAAAGAAAGTCGAAATCGAACTGACTACCGCACCCAACATGATGCCCACGATGGGCACAACCAGACTTGACTTCAAAGCGACACGGCGCAAGAACAGGAAGAACACTGCCGTGCCGATGAAAGCGAAGATGATTGCCCCGCCCATCCGGCCAAGCATCGAGGCCGAAGGAAAGAAATACATCACGAAAATCAGGCCGAGACCAGCCCACTCCGTGGTTCCCGTGGTGGTGGGTTCGACGAACTTGTTGCGCGTAAGTAGCTGCATGACCAAGCCACACATCGCCATCGCGGCACCCGAGAGCACTAGTGCAATGGTTCGCGGTATACGCGTAGTGGCGAACATCTCCCAGCCGTCGTCGGCGCCCAGGATGTCGTATTGGCCTACAAACAGCGACATAGCCACCAGGACTGCCACAAAGGCAATCCCGATGGCTAGTCGGGAATCCAGTAACTTCTGCATAGAGTTGGTGAGGTACTCCTGTGACTGGTCAGAGAACTATTAGGCCTGCTCGAAGGCGTCGGCAAGCCCGTTCAGAATCTCCGTGTACGTGATAATGGACTCGTTGGTGTAGGTGTCCTCTGGGGCGTAGTAGATCTTGCCCTCCTTGACTGCCTTCACGTTCTTCAGCGGAGCAGCCTCCTCGACCACAGACTGTGCCGAACGGTACTCATCGGTACCGCGGACAGAGGTGCCGGCATCGCGGTCAAGCACCATGATGAAGTCCGGGTTCGCCTCAGCGATGGACTCGGCGGAAATCTCATCACCCTGGTGGTCATCGCTGGCCTTGTCGACCTCCAGCGCCGGCTTCATGCCAATCAGGTCGAACAGCGGGCCGTAGGTACGACCAACAGTCGGAGCAATGTAACCGAGGGTGCCGCCCGACGAGTTAAGTGCCATGACCTTCACGTCCGGGTTGTAAGCCTTGCGGGCGCGCTCCAGAGCCTTGTCAAAGTCAGCGATGAGCTGATCGGCCTCCTTCTCCTTACCGAAGATGGTGCCCAGGCCCTTAGCGTGCCGCTTGAGCTCCTCGTCCAGTGGCTTACCCTCGCGCGGCTCAAACTCCACAATCGCGGAGTTCGGGGCAAGCTTCTTCAGGTCATCGTAGTACTGACCGAAACGCTGACCGTTCACAATCAGGTCCGGGTCAGCAGCAGCAACAATTTCGAGATTCGGCTCGCGGTGATTGCCGATGTCCTGAATGTCAGGGTTGTCCTTGTAGTCAGGAATCGTGAACGGAATCAGCTGCTTCGGAGCTGCCGCCAGCTTAATACCCCACTGGTTGAGCATCTCGAAGGAACGGTTATCCGTGGCCACAACAGAGTCAATCTCGGCAGGTACGGTCTGCTCACCGTGATTATCAGTAACGGTAATAGTAGACTCGTTGCCTGCAGCTGCAGACTTATCCTCGTTACCGGCATCAGTAGAACATGCACCAAGAACAAGTCCAAGGCTCGCAACAGATGCAACTACAATATTGCGAATACGGCCGGGGTTTGAACGCGCCACTTAAAGGCATCCCTTCGGTCACAGTACGATGGTTAAACAAACGCCACTAAGACGCCGTTACCCAATCACTTACTTAGGTAATCATTACCTGTGAGACATTAGCTTAGGGTTCCCTATTTAACAAGTAAATGCATTATGAAATTGCGCAATATTTAGGGCATATTTCGAACTTGTCTTAGTGTTGGCTAATTTGCAATGGTAGCGGGCATTTTCCGAGTAGTGCAGCCAGGTACCCCCGTTACGTTCTTACCGCGTTCCAAAGGACCTTATTGCGCCGGCGGGGCTATGCGAGAAAGAGCTTTTCTTATAAGTTGCCGAAAACCTGAAGCACACTAACCTCATTACCCGTGAATACAACTAACCTGGGCCGCGCGAACCATCGCGCTCAAGCCGCTGGCCTAACCGCGGTCCTACTTCTACCACTCGGCACTATGACCCCAGCGCCCGCATCGGCCAGCCCTGACACCTCGCTGTTTAATGCAGTCACAACAGGGATTAGTGCGACCGAGACACAGGCCGCCGGACAGTCTGCTACCACCACGGCGCCTACCAGATCTCAAACCCCTATCGAGTCCGGCTCACTCTCCTCACTCAGCAACTTCCGCGATGTAGCGGGAAGTAGCGCCAACCCAATCATGACCGAGGACGGTCGCCGTATCCGCCAAGGCCTCGCATACAGGTCAAATGCTTTACGAGAGCCAAGCGACGAAGATCTTGCCCGCATGATTGAGGCAGGTGTGACACACGTCGTGGATTTGCGAAACATTAAAGAGCGCAACGAATCCCCAGACGTCTTGCCCGACGGCGTGACTTACCAAGTAGCGGACATCATCGGTGTTCGCAATGGCTTGGGCTTTGTGAAGAATCCTGTCGTAACTACTGGCGAGCAGCTCTACGGCCACGCGCCCGAGTTCTACGAAGCGGCGGGAGACAGCATCAAAGCGCGTGATGCAGAGATTTTCGACGATGAAGTGAAATACTTCGGCCAACTGCTCGGCTATGAATTGATGATTACCGGAGAAGCACCGCGAACCGCTTGGAAGGATCTTCTCCAAGCACTCGCATATGAAGACGGCGCCGTCGTTTTCCACTGCAGTGCTGGCAAAGACCGAACCGGCCTCCGTGCCGCGTTCCTCTTGGCCATCTTGGGAGTTAGTTACGAAGCAATCGAGCAGGATTTCCTTGCCAGCAACGCTTACCTCAATCGTGAAGACGCGGTAGACAAAAAGTGGCTCAAGATGTCGTGGGACGCTATCGAAGAGAACTACGGTACTTTCGACAACTTCGTCCGACAAGGCATCGGGCTTTCCGACGCCGACATCAACCAATTGCGCCAGAAGTATCTGGTATAGCGCCACGCCTTACCACAACAACCGTCGTTGAATGTTGTTTACTCGTGGGTAACAAAAAGTGGGCCGCAGCACCCAACCCCACACGGGAACTGGCTACCACGACCCACACAATAAACTTTTTATGCCGGCGGCGACCTACTCTCCCACACCCTCCCGAGTGCAGTACCATCGGCGCTGGTGGACTTAGCTTCCGGGTTCGGAATGGGACCGGGCG
>NZ_JBFLKW010000021.1:0-42871 GCF_040743205.1 Corynebacterium sp. 045007 | reverse complement strand
GTGTACTTCTTGCGCTGTTGACTCACAATGAACATCCTCTCCTACGGACACAAGATCCGCACAAATAGGGTGTCCACTAAACGAGGGTAACCTCACCTTCAATGGCAAGCGGTCTGGACAGATACTTCTTGAATCGGCACGGTGTCATTACGGGCGGGGGCCAGAACAACGTCCCTGGACATCACACCTAGGGATCCTTCACAATCATCTTCCCGGGCGAGTATAGACCCGAGCGAGTGATATCTTCATACTCAATTTCGGCGACATCCGGCTTGACCTTGTCCTTATTCGGACGCGGCGAGAGCTTCTCGACGGAACCCCAGTCGCGGCGCCAGTCGTTCTTGAGGTAAGTCGGTACGGACGTAGCCTCATTTACAGCGTCGGAGAATCCGAGCGGACCACCGCCATCGACCGACTGCCAGACATCTGCGCCGACGACCTTCAGACCACGGTCCGGAGTGATGCGGTACTCCGGAAGTTCCGCGACACCGGCGTAGTGGTCGAACGGACGCTGGCACGGGAACTGGAAGGCAACCGGCCAGTCCGGGATAGTCGCAGTTTCCGGTGAGATGACATCAGTCATCGACTGCAGTTCGGCCAGGCGAGGCGGGGTCAGCGCCAGCCACTGATCCTCGGAGACGTCATTGTCCTCCGCGACCAGTCGCACAGCGGTGGCTCCCTCTGGGATCTCCTCGGTCAGGAAGCGCAGGTTACGCCAGGTCGGAGCAGGGCCGATATCAATCGGTTCCGACTCGGAGAGGACCTCGAAGCCATCCTCGTCGCCGCCCTTGCGACCATACTGTGCCACCAGCTTGCGACCCGGCTGAGCCACACCGTTGATGTCGTGGTGGAAGATACGGCCGGCCGCCGATACGACGAGTAGCGGGTGGTCCTCGTCAATCTCAGGCAGCTGGAACCAGGAAGTTTCCAGGCTTGCCGGACGCTGAATGTCCTCGGAGTAGGAGCCAAGCACCGGTACCTTATCCGGATTCAAGCCAAATGGCAGCTCGACCTGCGAGCCGTTGACACCCTTGTCGGCGCGCTTACCGCCGTCGGTGCCCGACGCGGAACCGCCCTCAACTGTGGCTTCCGGATCAGAAGATTGATCATCAGTGTCGGCAGTACTTGCCTGGCTCTGGCTGGTGTCCACAGCTTCGGCCTTCATGTTTGACGGGACGCCGTTCGGGTCGAAGCCACGGCTCTTGCCGCCACCGCGCAGCGATTCCGCTAGCGGCTTGCCATCGACGGTATTCAGGAAGCCATCGTTCGGATCGGTTTCCATCAGCACATCGCTCGCCAGATTACATGTCTGACCAGCCAAGGAGCGGATATTACCCGCGGCGACCGAGTAGGCCGGGTACTGCGATACTGCGCCCTTGCCCAGCGAAGCCACCATGAACATCGTCACCAACAGTGTTGTCACCGCAATCGGGGACGATGCAACTGCATTGATGCGGCGCGCGCGTGCCGACTTTTCCTGCGACTTCGGCTTGGTGCGGAACTCCTGGACGAAGTTCATTACTGCACCAGCCAGCAGCAGTAGCAAGGCCAGAGCCAATACTGCTGAACCCAGCTGGTGGCCGCGCAGCTGAATGGTCTTGTCGAACCACGGCACACCGTAGGACGACACATACCACCAGCCGTTAATACCCATCAGCGAGAAAGCGAGGATGAAGGTGAAACCACCGGCAAAGAACAGCTGGTTGCGCGGGTTACCTGCTACCCAATGGCTAATGGCCATAGCGGCAAGTGCTGCCAGGGAAGCCGCGATGCCCGCGTACACGCCGAAGTGGTGCGTCCACTTTGTCGGCGTGAAGGTCAGGAAGAACATGGTGCCGATGAACATGAACACCAGGCGTGCCGACGGACCGGCCAGAGCCCCCGGAACGGTGCGGTGACGAAGCAGCGCGGCAATCGTGATGCTCAAGCACGCCAGTGCAATCAGAACCGGGAAACGACGCGGGAAGGCGCCGTCGACCGACTGCAGCACCAGCCAGTAGTAGCGGACGTACTCGTTGTACCAAGGCTCCGACGGGCCGATGATGCTGCGGACACGAATGGACTCGCGGACCGTGGCCAAAGTCTGGTCGCCGAAGACACCGACCAAGATGGCGGTGCCCGCAGCCAGGAACGGTGCAATCTGCATCAGTGGGGCCTGCCAACCACCACCGAGAGCCTTATGGCGCTCAACGACAATGCGTACCAGCATCGGGATGCCTGCGAGCAGGGCAGCAACTGCCATTAGGCCCGTTGGGCCCGAGCCCAGTGCCAGCGTGGCGATAACCACTGCGACTGCAGCTGGCAGCAGGCGTCGAGTTAGAATTGCGCGCTCGATAAATACCCAGGTCAGCAGGGATCCCAGAGCAATGACCGGCTCCGGGCGCAGTCCGTTGTTGTACGGCAGCCAGAAGGCCAACAGCACACCAGCAGCAGACCAGTAGGCCACCCGGCGCTGGGCAATCTTCTCGCCGAGGCGCGGGATAACCATTCGGGAAATAATGAACCACACCAGCAGTGCGGACAGCAGCGCAGGAAGTCGCATCCACAGAGACGAGGTGGACACCTTCACCATCAGCGACAGCAGGTCGTAGTAGGGGCTGCCGAACGGTGACTCAGGAGCGCCGAACCAACGGTAGTAGTTCGCCATGTAGCCCGACTCGTCGGAGACGCGCGCCATGGTGAAGATGTAACCGTCATCGGAGGTGTTGCCACCGATGAAGTGCCAAACGACCAAAATCGTGCCAACCAGGATGTCCAGCGGAGTCGGCTTCAACGCACCGCGCTTGAACAGCGGAGTGAAGGAGGAACCGTCGATACGGTCAATGCGAGCTAACGCGACCAGAGAAGCCAGCGTCAGAAGCAGACCCAAGTACATGACGATGTACTTCACCACTGTCGGGTGTGAGGTGTAGCGGGAGTCGATGTTCATGTGGACATCGAGTCCATCGGCTACGGCCTTGGCCACGTCGCCGTCAGCGGGCAGGTCAGTGTAGATACCGGTGACCTGCGGGCGGTAATCGCCCTGTGCGGTGGCGGTGAGCTTCTCACCATCTGAGTTCTTGGCGCCGTCGATGTTGACGGTGGTCTCATGCTCGTTTGAGCGGATCTCCAGGATCTTGCCCTTGTTGCTGGCAAGCTCCTTCTTATCCAGGCTCATCACCACGCTGTCGCGCAGAATGACGTCGAGGCCGTCCTTGCCCGAACGCACCATCAAGCCCCGTTTGGTCGGCTTATCCGCGGTTGGCGGGATAGTCGACAATAGGGTTGTCCGCTTGTCGGAAAGTTCATCCGTCAGCGACAGAGGCAAATCGACGCTCAGATCCAACGGTGCCTGCGCCATGAGTGGCGTATCCACTGAGTTCAGTGTGTCGCGCTGAGGCCAAGACACGGAGGACTGAGTATTCACGACCGGAAGGAACGGTGTGATGACAAAGCAAATGAAACCGACGATTCCAGCGATAATCGCTGTCCAACGAGTCAGTGTCGTAGGAGAGGGGCCGTCCATAGGCGGTCTCTCCACGCGGTCGATGGTCACTTCGGGTGAACCGTCGACACTTTCTTTGATTTCTTTAGTTTCGGCAGTCACAAGGAAAGATACTACGGTAATTGGCCTTTTTCTTTGAGTTTGCAACGCGAAAGTTACATCACAGTTTCCACATTAGTAACAGGAATCACGTTTGCGGCAGGGGATAGCCGCTCAATATCGACTTGCCAATACCTACTTGCCAACACCTACTTGCGAACCGCCACTACAAACGGGCCGACCTGGTTTAGCTCCCAGTGCTTCTCAAATGCAGAGCGGGCAAAATTCAGGCTCCGGAAGACCACATTCGGATTGTTCGGATAGATATCATCCGCGATGTCCAACGTCAGCGGAGCGGCATCCTCGCCATCAGGCGTCTCAACTTCGCCCCGCAGCACAATGGCATCTGGTCCGCGCCACGGCGTTTCGTCCATTGCCTGCACGAGCTCATCGGGGTCGCGAATCTCCGACCATTCCTCCAACGCCTGATTACGGCGGTCAAACTCACCCAGAGGGTTAGCGTAGTGGCTGGTCAGTGCCTGGAATCCGTACCAGGGATAGAGTGCCTGGAAATTCTTCTCATCCGTCAGCACCACTGTCTGGGCCGGATCGAGCCCAGCCTCCTTCAGCGTTTGGTCCACCGCTGAGTACCACGCCCCGGCATTCGGTGGGAATCGGTCCGCGCGCTCGCCGTTACCGTCGGTGTCGGTATGCGCCAAGTCGATGGCGCCATGCAACTTATTCGGAATCGACTGTGCGTAGCCAATGCCCGCCAGCAACAAGACTGCCGCCATTACCGCGGAAACACGCTTGGCAATGTGAGCTGGTGCCGTCTGCGGCCAGTACTTCTCGATTCCGTTGAGACGGGCGTCGGCAAGCGCGACCACACCAGCCGCGATCAACATGAACGTAATCGGTGCGGTGAGGCGAAACCCCAGCAGCGTGCGTCCGAGCAGTGTCGCCACCATCGAGGCCACTACCCAGCCATAGAGCACCAGCGTGCCCAGGCCGAGCGCGCGGGCATCCGGCTCCGTGGCGCTGACCAACATGCGCACCACACCGATGAAACACAGCACACCGATCACGCTGGCAGCGAGCATCGGCAAAGGCAGCTGCGCGCCCTCTGGCGGCAGGTAATGCGTCGCTGTCGCGCCCGAGCGCGGTGCCCCCGCCGCAACCGCCAGCATGTACGGACCCCACACCGTCGCCGCAATCAGCATCGATCCCACGCCCATTATGATCAGGCGCACTACAGGCATCCACGAGCTTGACGACGTCCACGCGACCACGGCCAACACGACCACAATAAGCGCGCCTACGGCAGTGTAAAGAGTGTAGAAAGTCGCAGAAATACCCAGGAAGACGAGCACGCCAAACATGGCGGACCAAGCGCCGGTGAGACCGCGCCAGGCCATCACGGTCATCGCCGGAAGACCCATAGCAACGACTGCGGCGTAGGGTTCATCGGCGACAGTGGCCAGGGCGACGGCCGTGGTTGTCAGCGCAATGCCAGTGGCTACTGGCAGGGAGCCACTCAGGCGTTGCCACACCGGAACCAAAACACAGCCAGCAGCGGCGAGTGTCATCAACGCCCAGGGCTGGAAGACCTCCCAGCCGGCAATGCCCAGGATATTGGCCAGGCGTCCGCCCAGGAAGAACCAACCAGCGGGGTAGAAAGACGGGATGTCGATGTACGACATGTCATGCAGGCCAGGCTCCGCGGCCATCCTGGTGAGGTACTCAGTGCGGAACTCCTGGTCGACAGAAAGGCCGTCCAGCCACAGCCTGGTCGAGCCCAGCGGCAGGCCGACGGCAGAGACCACCAGAATGGCCGGTGACATGTAAGCCATCAGGTACGTCAACCACGTTAGCCACCTGGGGCGATTGTCTTTGCCCTTGGTGGCGAAGAAATACAGCAGGACGGTGGTGAGCGTCAGCGTGATGACAATCAGCGCTGTTGCGACCGCCCTGGTCAGCTGCGAGCCGCCAAAGGCCGGCAGCGACAGGCGGTGGAACACAAACCAGGACGCCAGAGCGATAACCGAACCGCCCACAAGCGCTGCGACCAGGTAGAGGAAGGCAGCCTTGAGGGAGAGCTGGTCGTCGTTGAAGATCTCGTAACGGTCTTCGTCGGTGAACTCGCCTGCGAGCCGGTTTGTGGAAAACTCTGTAGTTTCGTCAAAAGCTGGCGAAGCCTGTTGGGCTTCGCTGCATGATGAGGTGTCGGCCTGCTTGTCAACCATGCTTTTAAGTGTTGCACACGAACGTGAACGACCGGATACCTGCGACGTGGATATCGCTTTGAGGGACGAGTTCTTTAGAGTTTCACGGTAAGGTCTTTACGCGTCGCGAGAAGGAAAGCTCTCCAAAGGATTATTGAAGAACTGGCAAGCCCGATGACCAATCCCCACCACACCCCGTGAGGCCCTAGACCGATGGGAAAAGCAAGTATTAAAGCAGCTGGCAAACCTATAATCCAATAACCAGTGAGGGATGCCTTCAAACCAGTAGTGGTGTCGCTAATCCCGCGCAGGAGACCGATAGCTATGTTTTGTGCAGTATCGACAAATTCCATCACTGCGCCAATAGCCAACAACCCCAATGCGATGCTTAATGTCTCGGTGGCATTGGATTTCTCGGAGCTGTTTATAAATGGGGAAAGTACGAGGCGGGGAGCGCAAAGAAAGCTGACGGAAGCAACAGCAACGATGGCAGCCATCATCGTTTGAGTTCGAATGCCGACTTGGCGTGCAAGGGAGTTGTCATTCAGACCCCAAGCGCGACTCACAAGAATAGAGCTGCCGTGGGAGAACCCAACACCAATCTGGAAAACAATAAAGGTTATTTGATAGACGACGTTGTGCGCTGCGAGTGCTTCTGTGCCAAAGGATCCCATGACCATCGCCAGCACAGAAAACATGCCCGCTTCGGCTCCGTAGGTTGCTGAGACTGGAAGCCCCAGACGAAGCTGAGTGCGGACGAGGTGACGGAGCCTTCCGTGCATCGTGTCTCCGTCGGCACTCCAGAAATCGAGGGCAAGAAAAGTTGAGAGGTCGGGATCTCGGATGGTGATTCGCAGATAAATTAGGGCCGACATTAAATGAACCAGTGTGGTGGACAGTCCAATGCCTAGCAGACCCAATGCAGGAAACGGCCCGAATCCAAAACCGAGCGCGTAGTTCAACGCTGCATTCACTACGATCATCGCCACGGTTATGTGTAGTAGCGATTTTGGTTTGCCGAGGCCTACACAAAACTGACGGGAGACTTGGAACCACAAACAAGGAACAAGACCTGGCGCGAGCAACCACATCATGGAAGTGGCTGCGGAACTAATCTCAGCGGACTGGCCGAAAAATGGCAGCGCGTAGGCAATCCCGATTAGCACTAGTGCTCCCACGAGGCCACTGGCAGTTGCTAGGAACCAGCCGGTGCGTGAAAGATTGCGAATTTCGCCTTGCAACGTAGTAACAGATAGTTCAGAGTCCGCTCGTTCGCGAGATTTGCTTTCGTACAGCGCATGAGCCGACGCAATCCTATTGCCCAGTGGTGTTAATAGGCCCACAGCCATTGTGCGTACTTGGTTAAACCACACCACTGCCAAGCCTCCGCCAGCCAGAGCCTCGAGGCTAAGTTGACCCATCATGAGAGTGTCCGTGGTTGAGATTGCGATGTTCGCAAGCTGTGTGCCGGCGAGGGGAAGAGACATCGCCAAAAGCTGACGATTTAAGTTCTGTGAGGTAGTACCGGGCACTACTTTTCCTTCGACCATGAAATTCGTGTTGAACCTAGCGGAATTGAACTTTTCCCAGCGCGCAATGACGTAATTTGTGCCCAAATTTTGTCCTCGAGGGCGACATCGAGTAAACCACGTTCGGACATCCACTCATCGTTGAATACGGTATCTAGATACTTTTCCCCTCCATCGCACACCATGGTCAACGATGTAGAGCCAGCGGGAAAGCCCGGCAGGAGCTCGAGGGCTGCTATTACGGCTCCGCCAGCAGATCCTCCCAGTAGAAGCCCCATGTGCTTTCCGATTGTTCGGCATGCAGCGAAAGCTGCTTTGTCGGATACCTTTGCTCCGTAGTCGAGTAAGTCATAGCGAACTGAAGTGCCGATAACTGCACCTTCGGGGGTGCCCGTTCCAGATTGCCAATAGTCGTGTCCAGGAGCACCGAATGCAATGGAACCTTCCGGTTCGACGCCTATAATAGTGGGACGGTGTCCCAATTGATGGAGACGTTCAGTAACTCCAAAGAGGCTTCCACCTGTGCCTACGGCACTAATGATATGAGTCGGACTTTCCCCAAGATCATTCAAAATTTCATCAGCTGCAGGGTAATAACCCATCGAGTTTGCGACATTGTCATGCTGCTTCATGAATACCCAGCCGTGTTGTTTGCCGAGCTCCTCAGCATGGTTTTCTCTAGCCGATGTGGCGAGCGAATCGTCATCTTGATTGGAAACGAAGCACATCTGTGCATTCATTGCACGCATGGAGTTCAATTTATCTTTACAAGAATGATTATCGACGACTGCTACGAAGTCGTATCCGCGCTCAAGTGCAAGAAGTGCTAAGCCCTGTCCAGTATTACCGGAAGTCGATTCAACGATAGTGCCATGCTCTTGAAGTCGGTTATCCTGCTCTGCCGCCTTAATCATCGACTGGGCCATCCGGATTTTCGCACTTCCAGTTGGGTTGAATTGCTCGAGCTTAAGCAAAACGCGACTTTTCTGGGGAGTACAGACAAGCTCGAACAGAGGAGTATTGCCAATGAGTTGAGACATCTGCGTATAAATTCTTTTTGGCATCTTTATTTGGCCTCTGTTCTAGCGATCTTCCGTGATGGTCATGGTGACAGGATTAAAGGCGTATTTCTGAGGAATCCGATATCCGTGGAAAGCAGACTCGTTCGAGTCCATTTGATACCCGGCTGTGTCGGGATAGACTAGGAAATCTCCAGGTCGAGGCCTGTCGGGGAGTTGAATCATTCTTTTGCTGAGATAATCGCTGTCTAAGCACGTTGATCCGGAAACTGCTGTTGCGGTAGCTACTCCCGAGTCGATAATGACTCCGTTACGCACAAGGTATGGGTCCGGATAATACTCCGAGTTGAACCATTGCTCTGAGAGGCTGAGACTAGTTCCACGTACGACAGTTACTGTCCGTGCAGCATTGGGCAATGCGTGACACGAAAGAACAGGAAAGAAACTAGCACCCGCGAACTGGCATAAAGACCGTCCAGGCTCTGCCAAAATCTTTATGTTGTGACGATGAGCGCGCTGAGCCATGGAGTCCGAGCTGCGTCGAGTGGACTCCATATCTCGACGTGTCAGTGGGCGATGTTGATTAGCTATAAACCGTAGTGAGTATTGTCCGGATAAAGGTGATCCGAACGGATATTGGTCTTTAGGTTTATCCGAATCTATGAACATTTCGTTTTTTAGTCGAGATTGCAGGTTTCGCCAGACTCCATACTCGACTGAGCTTGTGGGAAATCCACCTCCAATGGAAATAGTGTCGGCCCGTGGAGACAGGGAGCGCACCTTGAGTAGGGTGTCGATTGCCAGATGCGACATGTTTATCCTCTCGTGGAGGTCATAACCGTTGCAGTGGAAACTTAGGCCGGTAATTTCGATGTTGGCACGGCCTTGGCTAAGACGAGCGGTTAGAGACAAGGCGGTATCGATGCTCATACCAAACCGTGTGGAGGGGGTTTGGTTCGCAATCCGGAGAAGAACTCGGAGCTGATTAGGCGTATCGATTTCGTCGACAAATTGGGAAATTATTCTTGAATCTACTTCATTGGAAATAGTTAGAGTTGCATCGTGGCAAACTGCCAAATGGATAAGTTCTCGACTCGGTGTAGCACCAGTAATGATTAATTTATTTCCTGGTACACCAGCGGCCAGAGATGATTGGAACTCTTCTACGCTGGCGACATCGATTCCACTGTCGAAACCACGAAGAGCACTCAGTGCTATCTCGCGACTGAAGTGCGCGGACTTATTTGCCTTTTTGCCAAATCGAATACCGAATTTAATGCCGACTTCCTTAGCGGTTGTATGCCAGGCTGAAAGTGTTTGAGCAAATTGGTTTGGGCAAAGGACATGAAAAGGGGTGTCGGAAAGCTCAGCAATGAAGTCAAGTTTCCCTGAGCCAATCAGAGCCGTTTGCCAGCTTGGAACATCAATCTTGCATGATATGGCACTTACCACAGGGATATCTCCGTCCCGAATCCCTGCTTAAGACCTTCCTTGGCGAGGATTTGGCCGACAGCGATATCGGTTAGAACTAGTCCGCTGTTATAGCAAAACGTAGTTTCGTCAATACGAGGCAGTTTGCGCCCTTTGCGGAGCAAATCGGATAGTTCGGCATGGACATTCGGCAACCGACCATCGGTGTCAGCGTAATCGCGACCGGTAACATTCATCTGTTCGATACTCGTCGTGATGACTCTGCTCGCTTGATGACAGATATCAGGGGCGATTCCGTAGCCCACAACAACGACGGTTGCGTGCCGGGGAATATCGGATGCTGTGACAGTACAACGAGTCTCAGGTCCAGCGGCCCCGATAATGAGATCACAGTTTGAACTCACAGTTGTAGGATCGTCTACAATCTTGATTTTTATTTTTCGGCCAAGCTTCACTGCTGCTGTTGATGCAATCTTGGCGCCTTTCTCTAGTCCCACGCTGTGGCTGCCGGCGAGATAAATCGTGTTTAATGTTTCAAAGGTTTCAAGGAGAAAAGGGGCTGCGTTTTGTCCTTGGGTTCCCGAACCGATGATGAGAGCGCTCTGAGGAATTGCACCAGCATACTGTGCCAACAGCGCTGAGACTGCCGGGGTTCTGAGAGTTCCTGCCGCAGCGCCGTCGAGAAGTGCAATAGGATATCCGCTGGAATCGTCGTACAGTGTGAGGGTCGTGTAATAGCTTCTATCCCTGGCGCTTTGTTGGTGAGTTTTGCTCCAATGGGTATAGGAAGTCTTGAATCCGACGGAATTTGAAGAACGACTTCTGCCGACCATCGAGTAACTCACGCTTTCAGGTACTTCAACTTTGATTTTCCCTGGGCACAGAGTTCCTGGCTGGTCGAGCTCGATGAGAGCGGATTTCACCGACTCGAGTACGGACTCGGGTGAAATTTTTATTTGAGCTAGTTCTGATCTGCTGAGGACGGTCAGGTTAGTTCGCTGTTTCATAGGATTTCACCATCCATAAATCGGATGTGTTGGCCGTAGCCGGGTTCGTTGATTTCATTGATGGGGCGTGTGTTTTTGGTTCCCATAATGTTGATGCGTAGCATCCAGCGGTCGGTCCCGTCGTAGTTGGCTACGAAAGGTACTCGTCCGTGGGCGCATCGGTCATTGTTGATGATGACCATCTGACCTGGCTTTATAGGCACCGTATAGGTGACAGTGTGAAGAGCCTGTTGAAGCTTCTCAAATGCCTCCCACCACTGTAAGGTTCCAGAATTTTTGTCTGTGTAGGCGGGGTCAAACCGCATGCCTAAATTGCCATCAGTTTTCCAGATTGATGTCATGGCAGTAGGAGCTGCATATTCGTAATCACCGTAAGATGCATCTGGAATAATGATGGCTCCGTCCCCGGTTAGAATTTTTTTCGAATCTACATCGAGTAGATGCCATGCTTCATCGATGGGGGCCAGCGTAGTGCCGACATTTTTGGGGTTACGAAGACCAAATAAAGCGAAGTGCGTCGCGCGCCGCGGATGAAAAGCATCTTCTGTGTGCAGAGTCAATGTGGTGTTGCTGCTGGCGCCAACTTGCTGGTTCTCCTGGCTGCGGGTCGGCACCAAGTCTGTGGTGATACGGCCTTTCTGCTGTCCGAACCATCCGAATGGGCGACCGACAGCGCTAGCGATGATCGCAAGAACGAATCTCCAGGTTCGGACCTTGCCAACGCATTCCTGCCACGTGGCTGGGGTAGGTCCGTGAACTGCAGGGAAGGGAAGTCCATGGATGGAAGTGGCATGGGCAGTAGGGGAGAGCAGAATTAGTTCTTTCAGTTCCTCCAGCTCATCAGTCAAAAGATGATTGATGGCATTGTACGAGTCGGGAGAGCTAATCTTCTGTGTCGCAGCCAGTTCGTCGGCAGCTTTAACGATCCTGTGTGAGAGTTCTTGGCTCAGGTGCAAATGCTGCATGACAGAGAGATTAGGTGGGGGTAGCCTATGCTGTAAAGGGTGACCTAGGTAATTATTCTTAAAAGAATTTCGTTAGTAGGCTTGCCTAAGCTTTACTGCTGCTGTAGTTGTTAGCTATGTCTTTTCCCCTGTGGGCAGTCTTTCTTAGAGATTAAGGAACCATCATGACCAATTTTTCTCGACGCCAATTCCTCGCTGCAATGGCAGTTATTGGGACAGGCACTTTTCTGACGGCGTGTACGTCACGAGAGTCGACGGCAGGGGATGGGGCTGCCAGTGGGGATGAAGTCGAAAACGTTAATGTGCTGCGTGTTGGGGCTCTCGGGAAAGCGGCAAGCGCTCAACGAGACCCTTACCAGCTTTTGCCTAATGATTCAGATATGCTTATTAGCTCCCTGATCTGGGAGGCTCTGACGGTGCCGGGCGAGAAAGAAACTGTAGTGCCACGCCTGATGCAGGAATGGAAACAGAATAATCCGACTGAGTGGGAATTTATGATTGCCGACGGTGCTACCTTCCATGATGGTTCCTCGGTCACATCTGAAGATGTCGTGTGGTCGTTGAAGAAGATGCTTTCGGATGAGGAAAACTCATTCCGGCTTCCAGTGATGCCTGATAGCATTCGTGCTGCTGGAGCCAACGTCGTTGTGATGGAAACTGCGGAACCGAATTCACAGCTTCCGATGCTTGCGCGATTGATGACCTTCGTGATGAAGAAGGGTTCCTCTGCTGAAAAGCCCATTGGATCGGGGCCGTTCCAGCTGGTCAGTTGGGAAAATGGTTCTGCTAAGCTCAAGCGTTTCGATAACTATCACGGAACAGTAGCAGGAGTTGCTGAGGTCCATGTCATTCCATTTGAAGACTCCACCGCAATGACTAATGCGCTGTTGTCCGGGCAAATTGACTTAGCTCAAGCTGCGGGTCCTATTGCGGCCCGATCCGTCGAAGGAAATGAAGATATAAAGATTGTGCGCCGGATGAATGACTCGGTTATTCCACTAATCATGCGTACCTCAGATGGGCCTTTCTCAGATGTGAAAGTTCGTCAGGCGCTGCGCCTTGCAGTTGATCGGGAGCAAATCATCCAACGAGCTCTCTCCGGTTATGGAACCCCTGCAAACGACATTCTTGGAACGGCAGATTCGAACCTGGATTCTTCGTTAGTGCGTAAGCGTGACGTTGTGAAAGCGAAGAATCTCCTCCAAGAGGCAGATTTTGACCTTGAGAAAACGTATGACTTGTACGTTACCCCTGAGGCTCCGGGTCAAGTAGAGGCGATGAAGGTTATCGCTGATCAGGTGAAAGAAATCGGCATGACTCTCAATGTAGTGGAGCAGGATTCGGGTACTTTCTACGACGAGACATGGACCAAGGCAGACCTATATTGTGGCTATTGGGGAACTAATGATTCTGTGCTCTTCTTCGCTGGGAAGGTTCTCGACGGTGACGCGGCCTCTAATGAGACCGCATTTGATGATGCTGAATTCAACGAGATCTATGATCAGGTACTGGAAAGCACCGATACTGAGAGAATTAACCAGCTAAGCCGCCAGCTGCAGAAGATTGAGTTCGAGCGATCCGGGTATCTGGTCTGGGGTGCATCTGACGGAGTCGATATTGCGAGAGCTAATTTGAGTGGTCTGCCTAAGGCTCCAGGCTATGGTCGTGTCCTTCTTGAAACCGTCCAGAAGGCTTAGTGTGCCAGCGGAAATCGCGCGTTGGCTTATTCCTCGGCTGATAATTCGTGGAGGCTTACTTTTCGCAGTTCTCGGACTTGTTTTTGTAGCGATTGATTGGCTGCCCGGTAATGCTGCCTCCGCAATCTTGGGCGCAAACCGGACCCCGGAAGCTCTGGCAGCGCTAGAAAGAAACCTGAATCTTGATAAGCCGCTTATGGCCCGCTTCCTGAGCTGGCTGGGAAGTGCGTTTGCGGGCGACTTTGGTACTTCCGTAAACGGAGTACCGATTATTAATCTGCTGAGTTCAGCGCTGCCTGTGACGCTGGCAACAACTGGTATGGCATTTTTAGTCACTGCTGTTCTTTCGGTAGCAATCGCCATTTTTTGGGCTTCACGTGCTGAAAGACCCTGGATTTCGCACATTATTGACCGATCGACAGTGGCATTAATTGCGCTACCAGAGTTTGTCGTTGGTGTGTTTCTGGTAGCGGTATTCTCTCTCTGGCTTGGTTGGTTTCCCGCGGTCACTATTACCGCGGAAGGCTTGCCAACCCAGATAAGTATGTACGCATTACCGGTTATGGCGCTGGTAATTCCTCAGGCGGCCTGGAATTCGAGAATGCTTTTCGCAGCGTTCGAGGATGCTTCTCACAACACTGCGGTCCGCAATGCTGAGCTAAACGGAATCGTGGGAAATCAGCTGGCACTTCGACATATCCTGCCGCTATCCGCACCGACATTTGCTACTTCAATGGCTACAACAGCAGGTGTTTTGATAGCAGGGACAGTCACAGTCGAAGCGTTATTTAACCATCCTGGAGTGGGGCTTTTGGTGTCTAATGCAGTCGCGCAACGGGATATCTCGGTGATTCTTGCCGTACTTGCTGTAACAGGGGCGATCATATTGGTGTTGCTGACTGTGGCAGATGCAATAAAAGTCGCATTCACCCCGAAGGTGCAACTATGATTCGAAGGTTTTTAGCGGGGGCCTTTATCGCCCTAGTGTTAGGCGGACCGGTCGCTGCTGGTTTGTTTGGCATTGAACTGTCGGCGCATGGCGTGCCCTTCGCTAACGGTAACGAGGAGGGTTTCCTAGGAACAGAACACCTGGGGAGAAGCGTGGGCGCTGCAGTGCTTGTCGGTGGCCGGTCCTTGGTCGTAACTGCAATTATCGTCGGTTCTTTGACCACGGCATTTGGCGCTCTATTCGGTATCTTGGGGTCGCTAAAGCCAAAACTGGGCTTCTTTATTGAAGCAGTGGCGGATGTCACCATCTTGGTGCCCGCAGTAATTCTTTTGCTTTTAACCGCAGTCTTGTATCCCAATGGTGGGCTACCAGCGCTTATTGGTGTTTCGGTTGTGGTGGGTACGCCTTATGCTGCCCGTGTGGTCGCCGCCGCCACCTATCCCGCTGCTAACGCTGGTTATGTTCAGGCTGCGCTGGGCAGTGGCGTATCGACCGTCTCGATAATCTTGCGGGACATCATTCCCAATATTTCCGCAGTACTTCGTTCGGTATGGAGTCTTCGCATTATCGAAGCGCTGTATGTGCTGGCTACGGCGAGCTTCCTTGGGGTCGGGAGAAGCCTCGGTGAGTTTGCATGGTCAGCGATGGTGCGGGATAACGCGAGTGGAATATCACTGAACCCCTGGTCAGTACTTGCACCAGCCGCCGCGTTGGCAGCGACATCGATTGCTGTAGTGGCCCTGATTAATGGGAGGCAGAAGGAACCGAAGGATGTGCCGAGCTCGTGATTGATGTAGATATTTCCGTGATGCAAAGCGGGCACGTTATCCTACCCCGCACAGTGCTCACTGCCCGAGCGGGTGAGATTACGGTTTTAACTGGGGTGAGCGGCTCCGGGAAGACCTCACTTTTAAAGGCATTGATTGGTGCGGTACCGGAGAGATCGGAAGTAATTGGTGGGGTTTCTGTCGAGTCCAGTGAGTGGCGAGATGTAAACCCGCTGGAGCTTCCATCATGTGAATTAGCTCATTTTCGCCGTGAGCACATTGCTTTCGTA
The DNA here is from genome assembly GCF_040743205.1 of Corynebacterium sp. 045007. Classification (NCBI taxonomy): domain Bacteria; kingdom Bacillati; phylum Actinomycetota; class Actinomycetes; order Mycobacteriales; family Corynebacteriaceae; genus Corynebacterium; species Corynebacterium sp. 045007. The sequence goes on along the minus strand of NZ_JBFLKW010000021.1, from coordinate 27,472 downwards.
GGACAGGATCCGGGCGCCGAGTTGCCACCATTGATGTCAGTAGCCCGGATGCTCCGGGAGCTAGCTCCAGCGGCCGACGTTGCAGCGTTGCTGCAGCGTGTAGATCTTCCAGCCAGCATTGCTTCCCGGCGGATTCACCAGCTGTCCGGTGGGCAACAGCGGCGGGTGGCATTAGCTCGGGCGCTATCACGTTCGTCTAAAGCAATTGTTCTCGATGAGCCGTTCGCTGGCCTCGATTCCGGTACATCGACGGTTATCGCTCATCTGCTCAGGGACATTGCGGATAGCGGTGTTACGGTCATCTTCACCGCTCACCAGGTTCCTAAGCTCGCGATTGGCATTGACAAAGTCGCGGTTGTCGGGAATGGAATCGAAGAAAACGGTTCGAAATGCCAGATTGCGGAACGCCAGAGTGCAGGGACGAAGACTGATCAAATCCTGCATTTGGTAACGAAAGATACCCAGGTCACAGAACTATCCAAAGCCTCGATCGGTGAATCTATGCCGGGGGCGGGGGCAGGGGCGGGCGCGTCTCCAGTCTTAAGAGTTTCCAACTTGAGCTGCGTGAATAATGAACGCGTGACTCTTTTTCAGGGCCTCTCTTTCGCTGTACAGCGTGGCACTATGGTTGGGGTCAAGGGACCGTCGGGAAGCGGAAAGTCGACACTACTTCGGTGCCTAATCGGGCTAAACCACGCAGAGTCGGGTGAGATTGAATGTGCTGGTGTAACTCGTGAAGCTAAGCGTACATGGCCACGGAAGAATCGTTTGATGATGCAGATAGTTCCGCAGGATCCTGCCTCTACGTTGAACCCGAAAATGACCGCGCTCGATGCCGTAGCGCGTGCAGCCCGGGTGTCGGTAAGGGGACGCCGTGACGCACGCCGAGCGGCAATAGATTTGCTCGATAAAGTCGGTATCGATAAGCAGCTCGCACAGCGTAAGCCAAGTGGACTCTCTGGAGGGCAGAGGCAGCGTGTTGCAATCGCACGTGCTCTAGCCGTGCGCCCAAAGCTCCTGCTCTGCGATGAAATTACCTCTGCGCTTGATTATCAAGCAGCGACCAAAGTGATGAGCGTTCTGCAAGAACTCAACAGCGAGGGAATGGGCATAGTTCTAGTCAGTCACGATGATGAGCTGCTGCAATCGTATTGCTCCACGGTTATCCCAATTGGAACTGCAGCTGTGGGTTGAGACCAATACACGCTTGGTTGTCTGAGCCCAGGCGCTAAAAGTGGGGTCAAGGATGAAAAGGGGCCTAAGTGCAAGAAACTCTCAAGTTTCTTGCACTTCTCGCCCTCCTCAGAAAACAGCCCTGGGGTTTTATCGAAACGGATGCAAGAAACTTGAGAGTCAGCGCGGAAATACCCTGTAAAAGCTCTGCTGTTCGAGTCTTAAATCGGCAGCTTCTTGAAGATCGGGCGCGGGATGTGCTTCAGCACCATCATCACTAGCTGGAATGCCGGCGGAGCCCAGACCAGGGTCTTACCGGCCTCGACGGATTTCACTGCGAGCTTGGCGACATCTTCCTTGTTCACGGTCAACGGAGCCTCGTCCACGTCAGCGGACATACGGGTACGGACCTGACCCGGGCGGATAACCAGGGTCTTGACGCCGTACTCCTCCAGGGCCTCACCCAGGTTCAGGTAGAAACCATCCAGGCCGGCCTTGGTGGAACCGTAGACAAAGTTGGAGCGACGCACGCGCTCACCAGCAACGGAGGACATGGCAATGAACTGGCCGTGACCCTGCGCCTTGAACTTCTGACCAACCAGAACACCCATCGACACCGCGCCGGTGTAGTTGATGTTCGCAGCCAGGACGGCCTTGCGCTGGTTCTGCCAGAGCTCCTCGGCGTCGCCAAGCATGCCAAACGCGACGATGCAGATATCCACGTCGCCGTCGGCAAATGCCTTCTCGACGACCTCCGGGTGGGAGTCGAAGTCCGTTGCGTCGAAGTCGAGGGTGACCACCTCGGAAGCGCCGGCGGCCTTCATCTTCTCAGCGGAGGCCTCGCGCAGTGGATCGTTGGGCAGGGAAGCCAGGATGACCTTGGCCGGGCCCTTCTTCAGGAACTCGGCGGTAATAGCCAGGCCGATTTCACTAGTGCCGCCGAGCAGCAGGATGGACTGGGCAGCGCCTACAGCATTAATCATTGGGGCTTAAATCCTCTCGGTTCTTTTAGTGCAGTTCCAGTCGACGCGACATGTCAGAGGCGAAGACACCGTGCGGGTCGATCTCGTTGCGGGTGTTCAGCCAGCTCTGCATCTCGGGGTACATCTGGTGGAAGTTAGCGGCGGAAGTGCGCGATTCCTTGGCCAGGTAGAGGCGGCCGCCGAACTCCATGACGCGCTTATCCAGATCATCGAGGAAGGCGCCCAGACCCGGCTTGATCGGGAAGTCCACGCAGACGTTCCAACCCGGCATCGGGTAGGACAGTGGGGCCTTGTTGCCGGGGCCAAAGAGCTTGAACACGTTGAGCGCGGAGTAGTGGCCGGAGCGCTGCATGTCCCGGATGATGTCCTTGAAAGGCTCGACGGCGTCGGTCGGTACCACGAACTGGTACTGCAGGAAGCCGTTGGAGCCGTAGCCACGGTTCCACTCGCCGATGAGATCCAGCGGCTGGTAGAACTGGGTGAGGTTTTTGACCTGGTTACGCGCCGGGGCGCCCATGAGGTAGTAGGCCTCACCGATAGCCATGAGGGAAAGCTTATTCATGGTGAAGTTCGGGAAGATATCCGGAACCGTCATCAGCTGCGGAGCGTTGAACTTCAACGGATCCTTGGCCAGCTTCGGGGCGAATTCCTCCAGCTGCGCCAAGGTTGCCAGCGAACCGCGGGAAATAGTGGAACGGCCCAGCTTTGGCTCCGGGGAGATGACGTCGAACCACGCGGAGGAGTACGTGTAGTTGTGCTCCGAGCCATCGGAGTGGAATGCCACGGTCTCGTCGAGGTTATTCGTGCGGTCCGTATCAGCGATGAAGTAGGCCGTCTCGGTCTTGGTCATCTTGATCCGAGCGCGGACAATAATGCCGGTCAGGCCCATGCCGCCGACAGTTGCCCAGAACAGCTTGCCGTCCGGATCATCTGCGGAGCCCTCCGGCTCGAGGTGCAGGATACGGCCATCAGCGACCAGCAGCTCCATCGACAGCACATGGTTGCCGAAAGAACCTGCGGAGTGGTGGTTCTTACCGTGAATATCCGGACCAATGGCACCACCGATGGTGACCTGGCGAGTACCCGGCAGTACCGGCACCCACAGGCCGTAGGGCAGCGCGGCCTTCATCAGCTGATCCAGTGTGACACCGCCGTCGACATCAACAATCGCCGACTCCTGGTCAATGGAGTGGATCTTGTTGAGCTTCTGCATGTCGATGACAAGACCGCCCGAGTTCTGGGCGGGGTCGCCGTAAGAGCGGCCCATACCGCGGGCAATTACACCGCGGCGCAGGTGGGCAGGCTTGTCGGAGTTCTGGTCTGCGACAGCCTTGACGGCGTTAACGATTTCATCCAAGTCCGGCGTCGACAGCACCTGGGACTTAGCGGGGGCGGTACGACCCCAACCGGTCAGGGTCCTGGCTTCTGTGTGTACGGCTCCGTAGGCACCGTTCGAAGCATCGGTGCTGGACTTGCCGTTAGTGTTAGTGGACATCAAGGCTAGGCTACCCCTTTGCACCGGCTCCGTCGCCCGTGACGCTCCGAGGTGTTGGTCACGCTTGAGGCCGCGCACGGGCCGTCGGAAAGCGAGTGAAATGTACGGAGAGACTATAGATCCATAATTTTTCGGATCTCTTCCGGCAGCATTTCCTGCGAGGTGATCTGCGGGCCGTCGTACGCCTCGAGTGCGCGGTAGACCTGTGCGCGTTCCTTGCTGTCGAGGATGGGCAGTTCCTCGGCGAACAGCATGACCATCTGGTTCGACAGCGGGGTGTTGGTGTACTCGGCGGCCATGTTGATGGTTTCACGCGGCTTCTTCTTGAAAAAGTCGAACATGCGATAAAGGCTACCCCGCGTGGGATCCGTCACTCGCGATACCATCAACCTCATGACTTCCACGCCTGCTGCTACTCCGCAGACCCTTGCCGTATGTAGTTCCACATCGCCCGTTGTCATTTGGCATGTGGAGCTCTCGCCGTCCTTTGCAGGCGAGAGGTTGTCGGGTGCATGGCTGGTGGATCCGCTTGACGACGGAGCCCTGGAGACCGCCACCAATCTGCTCACCGGTTGCTTTGTTGCAACTGTGACCGCGGGCGATGGTGACGGTGACGCTGCGGCAGAGAGCGCTGAGGGTGCTGAGGGTGCGGACTTGCTATCGCAAGCGATTGAGCAGGCGGGGGCCACGGTGATTGACCTGCCGGCATCCGTGGCCGGCATTCGTGACCACATCGGACAGCTGCGCGCCGCCGCGAAGGAAGAGAAGGCCAAGCCCGGCAAGGGAAATCTGACGGAGCCGCGGTTTCCCAAGGTCAACGACGTGGAGGTTATTGATTTTCCGCATGTTGGCGAAAAGGTCGCAGGGCCGGTGCTGGGGCTTGCCCGCGGGGTAGAAGAGCTGGTGGCGCAGTGGACCGCGGTGGAGTCGCAGCGCCTGCGTCGCAAGTACTTGGTAGAGCCATGGGGTGCGGAGCCGCGCCAGATTCCGCTGGTAAAAACGCGCGCATTGTAGCGAGTTTTTGCTATCCAGGCCACATTGTTTTTCCTGCGTACGCTGTGAGGTATGGCAGCACAGACCGATAACGTAGTCGCCTTCCCAGGCGTTCGCGTGGCCACGGAACCGGCCACGCTCATTATCGGTGCCTCTTTAGAGGAAGAACCGTGCAGTGCCCACCGCGTCTTCGGGGTCAATGACCAGATGGATTTGCGAAGCCTGTCCCGCGTGTTAGCGGTCATCTTTGGGTGGGGCGAGGAAAGCGTGCCGACGAAGTTCCATTTGCCCGGCTCTGCGGTGGAGTCTGCGGCGCAGCTGGTGACTGGCGGCAGACCCGCAGCGGTCGGAGTCGTCGATGTTCCCCTGTCCACCACAGTTGCCGAGGTGCTGCAAAGTCCCGGCGATACCCTTATCTGGCAGTGGGGCCTGTGGGAACATACCTTGCAGGTCAGAGAAGCTTTTGCCCGCGATGAGGCCACCCCGGATGCCCTGTGCATCGGTGGCTCGGGTTCAATCCGCGCACTGGGGGATGTGGACGCGGAGGAGCCGGTAGATATTGCCGCAATCAATAGGGAATTGACCGGACGGGACTCTATTCAAAATACGCTGGCCACCGCTCGTGCCGATATCGTGGACATCATCGAGAGGTCGGGGGTGTTTGAATTCGTGCCCCTGTTACAGGCTCTGGACCTGCAGAGGTCGGAAGCAACCGCGCTGGAATTGACCGGGGAGGCGGGGGAGAGCGTCGTTAAGCGATTGCGCGCATTGCCTATAGAGGACGCCGAGAAAGACCCAGCCGGGCACGATGCGGCATTGGTGGAGCTGCTGTGCTTGGCGGCGCTGACCTCGGATGAGCTACGGCATGATGTGGCGGCGCATGTCATGGAGCGCCTCGGCTGGGAGAGCGACGAGGGCATCCCGCTATCCGGCGAGGACGTTGAGGAATTGGCGGCGGCTAGCTGGGCGGAGATGAGCGCGTTGGGGCTAGCTGGGGAGGATGCGCTCTCGCCGGTGGAGCGGCTGGATCTGCTGCGTGAGGCGCTGCGGCGTTAGTTCTTTTCTCCTCTTTATTGCCTGTTTATGTTCGCGCTGGCTGTTTGTTAGCTGGCCGGTGGCCTAGAATTCCTAGGCGTGTCAGCGAATGAAACAGCAAATGAAAACCCGAACCGCGACAACGGCAAGCTCGGAAACGGCTCCCACGAAAACGGTTTTGTCGTAGAGGACTCGGCCGCAGTGCCAATGGCGACGGAGACCAAGGACGAGCACGGACTGAAAGTGCAGATGATGCGCTTTATCATCTCCGGCGTCATCGCGGCGGTGGTGGACTTCGGCCTGACGTTTATCATGCTCAACGCCTTCGGGGCGACCAACTTCTGGGGTAAGACGGTCGGCTGGGTTTTCGGCACGATTACGGCGTACATCATTAACAGCCGCTGGACCTTCAAGTCGAAGTCCTCGGCGAAGAAGGTGCTGGCAGTTGCGGTGCTGTACTTGATTACTTACGCCACACAGGTCGGCATCTTTAATGTGTTGCAGCCCTGGCTTGTCGAGGCCTGGGATTGGAACGCGCAGTGGGCACAGTTCGGCGCATTCGTCGTCGCACAGGGCGTTGCGACGGTAATTAACTTCATCATTCAGCGTGTATTCATCTTCCGTGTGAAATAGCGCGATACGCTGGGGGACGTGACTTCGACTGCTTCTAATAAGGAATCCACTCAGCTGACCGCCGAAACCGATGTTGACATGCTGACTATTCAGCGCGTGCTGTTTGCTCCGCCCGCAGACTGGGTGGAGCCGGATTTGTACTACCGAGTCGAAGGCGTTGGCGCCTACGACAGCTCGGTGCAGGCCACCCGTAACTCGATCACGCTCGGTCGCCACACCGTGGTGCGCACTGACACCTACTTCGGTCGCTTCCGAGCTTCTTACTGGCAGCGCTGGACCTCAATTAAGCAGGTCGAAATCCGTGCGCGCGTGGTCGGTTCCGCGCGTGTGCTGGCCTACACCGAAGATATTGGGGGCCACCTTCGCTTGGAGGACTCCTGGGCAGCGGGCGGCTCGGATGCCGACGGCAACTGGACCGGTGAGCACTCGCCGATGTCGGGCTCTGCAAATGAAGAGGTGCGCCTGACCGTTCCGCTGGACCGCTTCGCCGATGGCGGTGCCATTCACCTGCGCTTCGACACCGAGGACGCAGGCGCAAAGATTTCCGATGTCCGCTATGTTGTGCCCAAGTCGGCTATCAAGCGCGATATTCCGACTGACCTGGTCATTTGTTCTTACAACCGACCGGTTGACTGTGCTCGAACCGTCGCCACGCTGGCAGAGGACCTGCCAGCCCTTGAGCGCGTTCGCACCATCCGCGTCGTTGACCAGGGCGAACAGCACCCGGCCGACGAAGCCGACTTCATCCAGGCCAAGGAGATCCTCGGCGAGCGTCTGAACGTTGTCCACCAGCCGAACCTCGGCGGCGCCGGCGGTTTCTCCCGCGGCATGCGCGACGCCACCGCTGCGGGCGACTGCATGGTTCTGCTTACCGACGACGACATCCGCCCCGAGCCCGAAACTACCTTGCGCCTATCCGCCCTGGCCGTATGCGCGGAAAAGCCGATGCTGCTCGGCGCGCAGATGCTCTTCCTGTTCAACCCGACCAGCCTCTTCCGCACCGGCGAGACCTACAACTGGAAGGCGCTGACCGTCGAGGAGAACGACCCCAAGTTCGGTTACGCCGACGTGGACGTGCGCAAGTACCACCAGCTGCGTCGCCTGGGCGTTGACTACAACGCCTGGTGGACCTGCCTGGTGCCGTCCGAGGTCATTAAGAAGATTGGCCTGGCGCTGCCGCTGTTCTTCCAGTACGACGACATCGACTACGGATTCCGCGCCGCCAAGGCCGGCTACCCGACCGACACCATTCCGGGCGCCGCCGTCTGGCACGCCGATTTCTACTGGAAGGACATCGAAAACGCCGCCCAGTACTTCGGCCTGCGCAACTCCCTCATCGCCGCCACCATGCACGGCGATGTCACCGCAAAGGACATGGTCAACGTCGCTTCACGACGAATCCTCTCGAACCTGGTCTCCATGCGCTACGGCCTGGCCTGGACGCAGATGGAAGCTGTCCGTGACCTGCTGCGTGGCCCGGAGGTGCTGAAGAACGCATCGCAGGGCGACTTCGCTCGCATTTCCGCTGGTCGAAAGAACTTCCCGGAGACCGAGCTGCTGCCGATGCACGAGATGCCGGGCGGTCTGACCCCAGTTCGTCCGCCGTCACACGAGATCTCCAGCGAAAACAAGACGATGGCCAAGCGTTTGGCTTATACGCAGATGGGTAAGAAGCGCCCGGGTCCGGTGGCTGTGGCCTTCGAGGACTCCTTCTGGTGGCACATTTCCACCTTCGACGACGTGTGGGTTACCGATGCTTCCCAGAATGGAGTGCGTCACCTGGTCCGCGACCTGGAAAAGGAAAAGTCCATGCGTGCCGAGACCATCAGCCTCATGCGCGAACTTTCCTCCAAGTGGGACGACCTGGCGAAGCAGTGGCGTGCCGCCGTGCCATTTTTGACCAGCGAGGACAACTGGGAGAAGTTCTTCCAAGGCGAGTAGTTCTTCAATCATGACCACGCACACACCCACGCCTTCGACTAGCTCAGGTGGCAAAACCCGCAAGCAGCTCATCGCCATTTTGGTGCTATTGGTGCTGATTATCCTGTTGCTGGCTCTGTTCCTTTTCCTCCAGGTTTCTGGGGATCGAGGTGGCGATTCGGCGGCTGCCGAGGGCAGTGTGTCGTCGTCACGCGAAAATGGCGATGCGCAGGTGCAGGCGCAGGCGGAGAAGGCCGTCGTTGTGTACAAGCAGGTGCTGGCGAACCCGGCGCCACTGCAGACTTTTGTCGGAGAAGTTAGCCCCGGTGGGGCGATGAAATATGCGCTCGTGCATCTTGATGATGGGTGCGTGCCCGAGCTGGTGCTGAACTATGGCACAAGTGCGATGAGCGCCGAAATTGATGCGATTGGTGTCTACGGCGTTGACGAGAATGGTCAGGAAATTCAGTTTCAGAATTCCTACCATGACGGCGTGACTTCTGTGGGCGGTGTACGTCGCGCTCTTCAGCGAGCTACTGGTCAGCCGGGTATGTTCTCGTTTTCTGCAGAGAGGATGGGGCGCGATCAGGAAGATTTGCTGGTGACGCGCCAGGGCAATGAGCTGGTGGAAACGCCTGCGAATCCGGGTGCCGGGGAGTTCGAACAGTTTAACTGGATTCCGGCTGACAACCTGGATGTCGTCGAGGCCATTGCTGCTGGTAATGACTGCGCGCCGGGCTCGGGCTCGAATGGTACTGGCGCTGATGGTGGTAACGGTGGCAACGGTGGCCCGAATCCGACGGCGGGGCAGTCGGCTTCGGAGTCGGGGGCTGGTTCGGGTTCGCAGTCTGGGGCTTCGGGTTCTAGTTCGCAGGGGTCGAGCAACGGAACCAGCGGCCAGCAGACCGTGACCGGTACTGTGAAGGTTTTCCAGAATCGAGCCGAGGTTCTCGCTTATCAGCAGCGTGAGGATCCCAACCCCCATACTGCCGACGATCGACAATTTGCGATTCTGGTTCTCGACCAGCCAACTGAAGTGACAGCAAAGCTTGCAGGAAGTAATGAATCTGAGACACGCACTATTGACCATGTCGTGATTAACCCAAGTCTCCACAGCGACGGGGAAAGGGTAACGATTAGCTTCTCAGCTGACGAGAAGTACTGGCCGTCAGACACCGTCATTCCGTTCGGTCTCGCAGTTGAGGACGGCGCCAAGTACTAAGTAAGCGACAGCTGGGTGTCCGCAGCTAGTTATCCACAGCCGCCAAATTGTCCACAGAAACGGGCAATTCGGCGGCTTTTCTGCTGCCAATTTCCGCGGGGTCGACCATAACTAAAGGCACTAATTCCAATGCGTGAATTCCTGTAGCCCACCTCGGGGAGCGTGCCTAAACCAATGCCTAACTGGACTTACGATTCCGATGGCCTCATTCACGCGGCTTCGCAGAAACAAATCAAGCATCCTTGTGAATATGTCAGTGCCAAGTCAGAGCTGGATAATCTGCACGGGCACGTCGGAAGCGCAAATATTCGAGATGGATCCCTGCTCAGACTGGCGTACGGCACATACATCGAGTGCTCTCGCTGGAATGCGCTGTCAGCATTCGAACGTTTTCAACTGCAGATAAAGGCACTGGTCAAGCCAGGTTCCGGGACAATCATTACGGGTGAAGCAGCCGCTGCGTTGCATGGCATCCCGTTGCTTGTTCGAAATGCCACAATCGCGCTTGCCAATTCCGGCCTGCGCCGACCTGGCGGCGGATTGCGCCATGTCGGTGACAGAATCCTCGAACAAGACATCGTTCGCATTGGTGGGCGCTGCGTTACCGATGTGCCGAAAACCGTCATCGATATCTGCCGCACCGCCGAGTCCGAAAACGGGCCAGTCATCGTTGACACCGCACTGCGACAGTGGTGTGACCTCGAAGAACTGCACACCGTCCTCACAAATTACCCACGTTCGCCGGGTACCCGCCGCGCCCGCGAGCTACTTCGAACTGCCAGCGCACACAGCGAAACCATCGGTGAGTCAATCACAAAGAAATGCATAATCGACTCAGGAATTGCCACGCTTTACGACGAAAAATGCGTGCTCATGCAGCAAGTCGAGTTCTATGACAGTGAAGGATTCATTGGGCGCGTCGATTTTTATGTGCCTCATCTGAATTTGATCATTGAGTTCGATGGGCTGACTAAGTATTCCGGTGGCGGGGTAGCAGCTACGGAGACTGTGCTTCTGAAAGAGCAAGCTCGCGAGAAGCGTCTGCGAAACCTCCACTTAGATGTACTCCGCTTCCAATGGTCACAGGTCATTAATGGGGACTGCGTGGAGGTCTTGCGACAGTTCGCTATTCGGCAGAGGCAGCGCATTCAGGCAGGTGGGTTGGTATTTTCGTCCGAAGTTGGGCGTTTTCGTCAAGCCACTGTCCCGTATAAAGATCGGCAGCTCCGTGAGTCCAGAATCCAGGAGCGTAAGCAGCGTTTGCAGCTTCTGGAAAATGCACCGGCCTCGCGCGACTCCCGCTGAGTTCGGCTTCTGACCTATTGCAATTGTGCTCACCGGACTTGGAACGATTACGAGCGGACTGGCTCGGATTTCCAGCGACTTATGGCCAACTTTCCGCCACTTGTCGATGACTTTTCAGGACTTATGGCCACGCTGTTGGCCTGGCCCGCGCACTTATCGTAGGACTATTCACTTATGCGCAGGCTGTAGCGCATCGATGAGTGAATACCTCATCGATATGTCAGTGGAGGAGAAGGGAACCAGGGGTTAGGTAACACTTTTGCGCACTGAGCACTCGAAATGCGGACTACACGACCCGGGCGAGATCAAATATGCAGGCCAGCGCCACAGCCTCAGCCCCACCAGCCGCAACGCCAGCCCGAACTACTTCGACTTTGGATCGAAGCGCTCGAAGTTCTCCCTGCGCCCCTGCTTCAGTAGCTTGAACCAGCGGTAGAAGCCGCGGACATCGCGGCGCTGGACCAGGAAGAACCAGCCGAAGCGCAGGAACTCCTGTGGCATGAGCTTGCGCATGCCAGGCTGGCTCATCAGGTAGCCACGGTTGCGGTAGGTGAAGTAGCGCTTGAAGTCATTGGTCGGGTACTGCGTGTGCATTTTGCCGCCGAGAATGGGCACAAATTCACCCGAACCGGAGGGGTGCAGGTAGGCCGTCGTCAAGCATGTGCCGAACCGGAGGCCGGAGCGGACCAGGCGGCGGTGGAATTCGACCTCGTCGCCGCGGATGAATAGGCGGTAGTCGGGAACGCCGAGCTGTTCCAGCGAGCGGGCGCTAAACAGCGCGCCGTTGAACAGGGATGCGATGCCGGGCAGGAGGTCGTGGTTGCCGTCGATGGTTTCGAGGTCGCTAGGCAGTTCGAGCCCGGTCGCAGCCTTCTGATCTGCAAAGTTGGTGAACCATCTCCGCCCCTCAGAGTCGTTCACTGCCGGGAGTTTGGGGTTGATGCCGCTTTCGAAAAGCTCCTCGCGATGACGGCGCCACACCAGCCCGCGGCGCAGGGGGAATGCCAGCTTGTTCGGGGCCTTAATATCGCAGACCACCGGCGAGACAGCGTCGAGCTGGTGGCGTCGCGCGCAGCTGTGCAGCGCCTTCAGCACGTAGGAGTCCTCCGGGCGCCCGTCGTCATCGGCGCACCAAATCCACTCCGCGCCGAGCGACAGCGCGGTCAGCATGCCCAGTGCGAAACCACCAGCGCCGCCCAGGTTCGTCTTGGAACCGACGTAGTGAATCTCCGGCGCCGATCCGCTTTCCGACGACTGCTGCGCCGCCACCTGCTCGGCGAGTTCCTTGACCTTCGGGTCGTTGCCGTTGTCGACGATGATGAGCCACTTCGGCATGTGGGTCTGGCTGGCAACGATGGGAAGCGATTGGCGCAGGTCCTCGATGCGGTTGTGAGTCACCACGATTGCGGCCGTTGCTGCCTCATCGTGATTTGGGTGGTCAGCCGAGTTTTCGCTCACTTCGTTCTCCATCGGGGACGTACCGTTTATTACTGTTTTTATTGCTGTCTATCTTGCCATGTTGCTCCGGGTGAGCAATTCCAAGCATCCGTGCCGCCCGCCAGCCGCCGGCCGGCTGCCCGCGAGCCGCTCGCTCGGCCACGATGGGGGAACCGCGCCCGGACTCCCGGCGAAGCTGCTACCGTCGCTGCGCGAGCACGCGGCGCACCTGGTCGGCGGCCTCTTTACCTTCGTAGGCTTCGACCACTTCGTCGACAAGCCCTGCCTGTCGAACCGTACCGTGATCAATCCACAGCGCCGTGTCGCACAGCTGCGCCAGGAACTCATTTGAGTGCGACGCAAACACCAGCAGACCGGAGCGATCGACCAATTCGGTCAACTTCGTCCGGGCCTTCGCCATGAATGCGGCGTCGACGGCTCCGATGCCTTCGTCGAGAAGCAAAATCTCCGGCTCAATGGACGTGACCACGCCGAGCGCCAGTCGCACGCGCATACCGGTGGAGTAGGTGCGCAGTGGCATGTGCAGGTAGTCGCCGAGTTCGGTGAACTCTGCGATTTCGTCGAGCTTGGATTTCATCTGCTTGCGCGTCTGCCCCAGGAACAGACCGCGGATAATGATGTTTTCCAGGCCTGAGATCTCCGGGTCCATGCCGACACCGAGGTCGAACACCGGAGCCACACGGCCGCGCACATCGGCGGCACCGCGCGTGGGCTCATAGATGCCCGACAGCAGTCGCAGCAGCGTGGACTTACCCGCTCCGTTGTGGCCAACCAAGCCGACGCGGTCGCCCTCACGCAGGTGGATGTTGATGTCCTTCAGCGCCTCAATGACCACGACATTGGAGTCATTGCGGCCAATCGCACCACCCGCGGCGCCGAGGAACGCCTTCTTCATCGACCGCGATTTGGCGTCGAAAATGGGGAAGTCAACGCACGCGTTGTAAGTATCAATGCTGACCATGCTTATCCCTTGCTAGTTCTATTCGCTTAACGACGGCCTTTGCGGCCTAAACCCAGTAGCTCACGCGGGAGCGCCACAGGCGCATGGCCCCGAGTGCCAGCAACAGGCCAACTGCGGTGCAGGCGAGGACGATCCACCAGTGGTAGGTATCCACCGGCTGGCCGGTCAGTGGGGCGCGGATGATTTCCAGGTAGTGGAACAGGGGATTGATCTCTGCGATGCGTGCGCGTTCGGCGACGGCACCGCCCTGTTCCTCCAGTGTCTTGGTGGTCCACACAATCGGAGTCATGTAAAACACCAGCTGAATTAGGGAATCCAGCAGTGGTGCCACGTCGCGGTAGCGCGTAGCGATGATGCCGAAGAACATCGTCACCCACACACCGTTGACCACCAGCAGCGCCATCGCGGGGATGACCAGGAAGAAGTTCCAGCCCAAATCCGGCCGGAAGACCAGCACGAGGATCAGCCAGATCACCATGTTGTGGGCCAGGAAGAGCAGCTGCCGCCATACCAGCCTGTAGACGTGAACACTCAGCGCGCTGGGCAACTGTTTGATCAGACCTTCGTTTTCAATGAAGACGGTTGCGCCCTCGCGCACGCAGCCGGAGATGAATCCCCAGATGATCAGGCCAACGGTCACGTGTGGCAGGAAGAACGCCAGCTCCTGCTGGAACAGCAGCGAGTACAGCAGGCCGAGAGCCAGGGCCATGGCGCCGGTGGCAATGGTGATCCACAGTGGGCCAAGCGTGGAGCGGCGGTACCGCTGTTTGATGTCCTGCCAGCCCAGTTGCAGCCACAGCTCACGCTGGCCGAAGCCGGTAACCAGATCCTGCCAGGCGGCACCCATGGTGCGGGAACGCGACTTGAAAGCCGGTGCCTCACCCGTTGCGTCAGTTATGCGCGCAATGTCGCGACGGAGAGTTTCCTCCGTGCGGATAGCGGAGCCATTGCGCACAGTATTGGCCGGCTGGTCGGCTGCAGCTGCGGATTGGCGATCATTTTCTGCGTTAGTCACGTCTCCAAACTACTAGCTAGGGCGGTTTAGATTGAATACCGACGGCACTGGGCGAGCCATTATTCCATGTCGTGACAGCGAACAACGGTCGCGTGGGACGGTCGTCATTGGTGGTGACGTGGTGCTTCTGAGGCTGTTTCCACGGTTGGTTATGTGACTGGTTATGTGACCCTGGAAAACTTACATACAATCGCCGCTGTAACTGCTTTATGGCATGCAGCTGGTGCATATGGTTCACGCATCGGGAGTGCTTGCGCATGGATACAGGCAGGAAAAGTTCGGCCAATTTTAAGCAACTGCTAAAAAGGGATAAAGATTATCCTATATGGGGTTGCTTCGATAGAATTGGTTCCAACTAAGATGTGCAAGCGATACACGGTTCGGGGCATGAACGCTCGATTCGTGGGTGATTGCACAGTTAACTCTGAAATAGATATCGCAGCTTGAATTCGAAACCGGGAAAGGGTTTTCATGGCCTTCGATGTGCCGACAACCAGGGGTGCTTACTCGTCGCTTTCCGACGGTTGGACATACCTCAATGCGGGTCAACGCACCCAGGTACCCGAGCGTGTCCAGGCTGCGATGATTTCTGCATTTCGCAATGCCCAGAAGTCCCTTCCTGGTGAGACTGGGGCGGGGGCTCATGGCCAGTCGCGCAGCTCGGGCGTTCCCGCTGCAGCGGAGCTAACCGCCAGTGCGCGCCGGGCTTTTGCCGACCTCACTGGCGGCCCGGTCGCCGGCGTGGTGTTGGGATCTTCGCGTGAGGTGCTCATGGAGCAGTTCACGTCCGCAATGAGTCGACGCTTGACGCTCGGCTCTAACCTGGTGATTTCTCGCATTGGTTCGCAAGTTGTACACGCACCACTACGCCGGGCAGCCAATCTCTACGGAGCTCAAGTCCGCATTGCTGAGGCCGACTTGTCCTCGGGTACGTTGCCGTCCTGGCAGTTCGACGAGCTCGTAGACGAGCACACTCGCCTCGTTGTCGTCCCGGCCGCGGATCCGTTCATTGGCACCATTGCCCCGGTAGCTGACATTTCTCGGCGGGTGCATGAGCACTCCAACGCCTGGGTTTTGGTTGATGCCTCGGATATTGTCGCCTACCGCGATGTGTCGATGAGCAAGCTGGGCGCCGACATCATGCTGGTTGATGCCTCCGTGCTGGGCGGGCCTGAGGTCGCAGCATTGGTGTTCAAGGATCCCGAGATGTTCGAGCGCATGACGTCGTTAAGCTATGTGCCGAATGTGCGCGGCGTCGAGCGGATCGAGGTTTCCGCGGTGTCGCCGGCATTGCTCGGCGGAGTGTCGGAATCGGTGCTGCACCTGGCATCGCTGGATAGCACGGCGAGGGGGTCACGTAGGCATCGCATTGAAACGGCGATGCCGCAGGTTTCTCGCTACTTGACGACGTTGTCGGAACGCCTGATTGCAGCGTTGATGACCCTGCCTCGGGTGTACATCATCGGTATGGATACCGAAGATGATTCTTTCGCGAGTGTGTCGCGGGCACAGCACATTCCGCGCGTTAGCTTCCTCGTCGATGGGGTGTCGGCGAAGGTGGTTGTGGACAGGCTGCTGGATAATGGCCTGGTGACCAGCATTGTTGATGCATACGAATCGCCACTGCTGGAGGCCATGGGCATCGATGAGGCTGGAGGCGCCGTGGGAGTTGGCCTCCAGCCGTTCAATACGCCGCACGACATTGACCAGCTCGTGCGCGCAGTTGCCTCGCTCGGTTAACTAGGTAGTCAGCTAACTAGACGGTCAGCACAATCTTGCCGCTGACCGCGCCGCTGTCGAGCAGCTCGTGGGCCTTGGCTGCGTCGCGCATATCCATGACCTCATGAATTTGAGGGGTGACGGTGCCGTCGGCAAGCATTGGCCAGATGGTGTCCTCTGTGGCGTTGACGATGCGAGCCTTGTCAGCGAGATCGCGGTAGCGCAGGCCGGTGGCGGTGATGGAGCCGCGCTTGCTCAGCAGGCGGCCGATGTTGAGCTCGCCCTTAACGCCTCCCTGCATGCCGATGATGACCAGGTGGCCGTCCTTCGCCAGGGCCTTGACGTTTCGGTCGAGGTACTTTGCGCCCATGATGTCCAGAATGACATTGGCGCCACCCTCAGCTGCAACGATCTCCTCGAAGTCCTCTTCCTTGTAATTGATGAGGATGTCGGCGCCGAGCTCCTTGCACTTAGCCAGCTTCTCCGCCGAACCGGCGGTGACTGCGACGCGAGCACCGAGCCGCTTGGCCATCTGAATAGCGAAAGTGCCGATGCCACCCGCGCCACCGTGGACCAGCAGTAGGTCGCCTTCCTTGAGGCCGGCAATCATCACGACATTCGAGAACACCGTGCAGGCAACCTCGACGATGGATGCGGCCTCGGTGAAGGAGTAGCCATGTGGCAGGGGGAGAATCTGGCCGGCCGGGACTGCGACCTTTTCGGCGTAAGCGCCACCGGAGAGAAGGCAGCAGACCTCGTCGCCGACTTTCCAGCCCTGGGAGTCCCCCTTGACCTCTTCAATGACACCCGCGCACTCCAGGCCGAGGGTGTCGGTCACGCCTTTCGGTGGCGGGTAGTGGCCAGCGGCCTGCAGTAGGTCAGCGCGGTTTACGCCAGCGGCTTTGACCTTGACCAGCACCTGCCCATCCTCGAGAGTCGGTTCCGGAGCATCGGCCCATTCCAGGGCGCGGGGGTTGGAAAGATCAGTCTGAATGATTGCCTTCATAGTCTTCAAAGGTAATGCAAAAACTGGTTATGCACGCGGTATTTCAAGCTCTTTTGCAGTTAGCAAAAATAGTTATGTCTGTAGAGGTGGATGCTTGGGGTGCGGTTTCCGATGAAGGGCTTGCGAAAGGTGCTGGCAAGGGGTGTTATGAGGGCGTTTGCTGCCTTACGGCGGTATGCGGTTATGATGTTGGCGTTGGAAGTATGGCAGAGCGGCCGAATGCACTGGTCTTGAAAACCAGCGAGGGTCACACCTCCGGGGGTTCAAATCCCTCTACTTCCGCAGCTGGGAGCCCTCGGTAGATCTTCTACCGGGGGTTTCTCCATTTCTCCTAAAAGTTGGCGTATGTGCTGAGGTCAGCGACGGATAGTCGGACCTTTGGGAGGCTTTCGTGGTTAACCCCGTTATGGGGTGGTCGGACGGGCATGTAATTGGGCTCTTTGGATACCCCTGAACAGCGTTACAGGGGGCAAGCTGGGGTGTTTTGTCGCGGGATGGAAAATGGGGTCAATTTCGGCAGCGGTGGGAAACGGCCATTTCAGGGCAGTGCGTATTTCTATAGTTAAAAGTATTCCAGCCGGCCCAAACCTGTAACGCATGTGCGGACATGTGACTGGCGTGACTGATGTGGCGACATGGTTTTCGATTTTTAGGTTGATGTTCGAAAAATGGCTACTTGTTGCCGCCGTCGATAGGTGTCGTATTAACTATCGCCAAGTGAACCGCACGCCGATGCATCACGCGTGCATTCCTACTGGAGAGCCGCCATATTTGGCCTACTCCGGCCGCAAGTCTTCGCATCGTTAAAAGGAGCCCGTGACAGATGGCAACTCGCACCGTACGTAACCGCAGCATTGCTCGCATTGCTGCATTCTCTCTAGCCGCAGGTATGACCTTTGCGGGATTCGGTAATACCGCACATGCTCAGGACCTGCTGAGCGTTGATTCCATCACTCAGACTGTCACCGACGCCATTGGTGAAGTCACCGGTACTGGTTCCTCCAGCGCGACGCATAGCTGGAAGAACTCCAATGTGACGCGATCCGTTGAGGTCAATGGTGTCGCGGGTGCCGTCGTCAAGCCTGGCGATGTCGTGACCTTTACTCTGACCTACACGGACAACAACATCTGGGGTGCGAAGTCCTACATTCAGCGCATGACCGATGTCATTCCGAATGGTCTGCAGTACGTGGCCAACTCGGCGACGTACAAGGTCGGCAACGATGAGTGGGCGAATCCGAACGAGTCGGATAAGTGGCTGGAAATCGTTAACAACGGTGCGGTGGAGTTTAAGGCCGGCACCATCTTTCAGGCATGGGGCTCCCCGACCACGTCGACTGTGAGTTTCAAGTGGAAGTACCGCGTCACGAACGCAATTGCCGACGGTGCGTTGAATACGGGAACCGAAATCCACTTCAACCCGAGCAATTCGGTGGAGAAGCTGCATGACATGGGGCCGAAGCTCACTGTGAAGCGGGAGGCGCCAGCTCCGGATATTCCGGGTATTCCGGATGTCCCAGGTGGCTCGCTGGGCTCCCCGAGCCTGCAGTCGCCGAGCCTGCCGTCACCGGGCTTCCAGTCCCCGGGGCTGCCGTCGCCGGGCATTAACCGCTAAGTAATTCCAGCTTTTCCACCGCGCCTGTTTTCAGGTTTTCACAGAAAGTTTTCCCATCATGCGCAATATGCACTCCAAGAACATCGCGGCCTCTCGTCCGCGACGTCGCTCCCGTACCGCCATTGCCGCAGTTACCCTCGCAGCTGGCTTGACCTTCGGTTTCGGCGCTCCGGCCATGGCGCAGTCCCCGGGTCTGCCCTCGCCGAGTCTGAACTCGCCAGGACTTAATTCGCCTGGTCTGACCCTGCCGGGCTCGAGCGCCCCGAAGAAGAAGCTCGGCACCATCGGTGGCCCGGCATGGTCTGCTGATGTTTACTCGCAGATTATCCGCGGTAAGGAGGTCCGACCGGGTGACGAGGTCACGATCCGTATTGAGGTCGTCGGTGTCAACGGCAACGCCAAGCTGCGGGGAATCGGCCACAACATCCCGGCTGACTTTGAGCTCGTTCGTGTGACTCGCCAGTCGCAGGACAATATCCTCGGCGGCGGTATTTACACGCTGAAGGAGGGGGAGTACGTCAACACCGAGCGCAACGGTAATCGTCAGGTGCGCCTGTCCTGGACGGAGGGCGGCTTCCTCGGTGCCTTCAAGGACAACCCGACTGTCAGCAGTTCGAAGTCTGTCTCCGTTGACTTCACGTACCGGGCTCCGGACTACGAAGGTGAGTTCGACAACGGCGGCTACGCCCACGTGGGCGCGCTTTTGAACCCCAACGAGAACTGGGTTGTCGGCGGCGAAAAGGTAGTCGTGAACAAGAATGCGAAGCCGTCGTGGTGGCCGTTCTAACGACTGTTCTAGGTCGCGATTAGCGGCAGTTCTCTCTGAGGGATAAGTAAAAACTTCCCCCGGATAGAGAGCGAATTGCAGAACGTAACCCCCGGTCGCATGCGGTCGGGGGTTTCGTGTGTCCGAAATCTGCCACAGGTAATTTTGCGGAGGTAATTTAATTGCTCCGACCAACGTGTACTGTGGCCTGAAACAATACGGGCAAATTGCCAAAACCGGTAAGCTCGGTCTTGCTGTAATACAAACCCAGCGTCATACTGGCGGACGGTATTGAGGGAAAAGGTCGAACAATGGCAACGAATCGGAGCAACCACTCGGACGACTCGTTCGGTGAGTGGAGCATAAATCCGGGCACGTCAGATGATCAACCCTCCGCTGATACGCCGGCAAATGCGTGGAGCGCTGTGGATGGGGCACAGTGGGAGCAGCCTGAGGGGCAAACGCAGTATCTGCAGCAGCAGTATCCACAGTCCCAGCAGCCTGAACCATACCGCCCTGCCCCCTATGTTCCAGGTCCGCAAGCTGGTCCGGCTGCTGCGCCGCGCAATGACAACAAGGGGCTGACCATCGCGGTTATTGTCCTGGCACTCGTTGCGGTCGCTCTCTTCGTCGGCGCAATGGCTTACTTCTACTTCTCCGATTCGAAGGGAGTGAATTCGGCCGGCAGCAACTCGCCCCAGTCGGTTCAGTCCGCTAGTGCTGAGGGTTCCTCCACCTCGTCGACCGCTGAGCAGAAGCGTCGCGCTGAAGGGTTCCAGCCGCCATCGAACTGGCGTCACTGCTCCGGCTCGGGCGATCCGGGTGATTTGAACTTGGTATATGCAGAAGATGTCGGCGGTAACACGACGACCTGTCAGTTTGCCACCAACGTCCGCAATTCCTTCGTTGAGCAGTACCAACTTACGAAGAAGCTCAACGGTACTGTCACCGCTAGCAGCCCAACAACAGGCAAGACATACAGCATGACCTGCCGCGATAACGGTGAGGTTGTCACTTGCACCGGCGGTACGAATGCGACGGTGCACATTGTCTAAACGTCTCCGAGCGGCTCTGGCCGCAACCGCCGTCGTCACGCTCGGCCTTAGCGCCTGCACCATTGGCACCGATTCGGCGGGCATGCCGTCGCCGACGCTGTCCAATCCGCTTGACGACGGCCCCGGCGGCGCATCCTCCGACGGGAAAGTTGTGCCCGGTGAGATGCCTCGCGAAGTTGTCGAGGCCGTGAAATCCGCGCAAAAGGAACTCGGTGGTTTGGCCGGCGCCGCTCTGGCAACGCCGGATAAGGATTCCGAAGTGGTTTCCACGGGTGACTTCAAAACGGGTCCGGCCTGGTCGACCTCCAAGGTGCCGATTGCGGTGGCTTATGTGCGCCAATCGGGCGTGGATTCCCTGGTCGAAGACGCAATCACGGTTTCCGATAACGATGCGGCTGAGTCCATGTGGTACTCCCTGGGCGATGACGCGACCGCGGGCGCGACCACCGACGAGATTCTCCGAGAGGGCCACGACACCCGCACCGTCATGGGCACTGACCGCATCCGTGCGGAATACACCGTCTTCGGGCAGACGCAGTGGGATTTGCGCGACCAGGCTATTTTCGGCGCCAATTTGCAGTGCATCGAGGCGGGCCCAAAGGTCGCTGACCTCATGGGACAGATTGCCGACGAGCAGTCCTACGGCCTCGGACGCATCCGCGGCGCCCACTTCAAGGGCGGTTGGGGTCCCGATGATGAAGGCGTCTACCTTGTGCGGCAGTTCGGCTATCTGCCGGGCAAGAAGCCGGGCACCTTCGTTGGTGTAGCTATCGCAGCCCAGCCTGACGACGGCACCTATGAGACCGGCCAGCAAATGCTTGACCGCATCGCAAAGGCGATTGAGCGCAGCGGTGGCGCGACCACCGGCCGCGCCGGTAGCTGCTAGCTGAGCGATAGCTGTTAGCGCTCAATTCCTAGCGCAGCCAGCAGCTGCGAGGTCTCTTCCTCAGTAGTGATGGTGATGCGAGCACCTTCGCCGGCAAAGCAGCGAATGAGAATGTTGCGCTGCGCCAGGAAGTCACCGAGATCCGTGGTGGTGGCCACCGAGACGTCGTCAAGCAAAGAGAGATCCGCGATCCGACCCTCGTCAATCCAAATGAAGTTGGCCTGCGAGTTCGGCAGCACCGTCTCGCGGCCGGTGGCGGCATTGATGGCCTCGGTGACAGCGACGCGCTGCGTGCGGACCTCAGCGATGCGGGCGGAGAGCTCTTCTTGCGCGTCCAGCGAGGCGAGCGCGGCGATCTGCGCGGGGGTGTTCACAGAGAAGGGGATGGCGACTTTATTCACGGCCTCCACAAGCTTCTCCGGGCCGAACATGTAGCCCACGCGGAGCCCAGCCAGGCCGTAGACCTTGGAGAATGTGCGCAAACCGACCAGGTTGGGGTAGGTATCCAGCAGCTCATGCGCCAACGGGGTAGTGGCGTGAGTGGCCTCGTCCACCAGCTCGATGTAGGCCTCGTCGAGAGCGACCACAACATCGCCCGGAACCTGCGCCATAAACTCCGCGAATGCCTCGCGAGTGATGGTCGTGCCCGTTGGGTTGTTGGGATTACAGACGAAAACCAGGCGCGTGCGGTCGGTGATAGCCGCAGCCATTGCCGAAAGATCATTGCGACCCTGCGCATCCAGCGGCACCGGCACCGGAGTAGCCCCGGCGACGCGAGCGAGAATGGGGTAGGCCTCGAAGCTGCGCCACGGGAACACGAGCTCATCCCCATCCGCACAGGTGGCCTGTACGAGCTGCAGGCACAGAGCAGAGGAGCCGCAGCCGACCGCGACCTGCTCCAGGGGCAGATCCAGGTGCTCGCCGAGCTTAATGCGCAGGTCAACCGCGCCCATGTCCGGGTAGCGGTTCGGGCTGGTGGTTGGGTCAGCGATGGTCTGCGAGATGGCCTCCACCACCGAGGGCAGTGGCGGTTGAGTCATTTCATTGGACGCGATCTTCAGCGCGCCGGGCACAGCCTTGCCCGGGACATAGGCCGGAACCTGCTCGAGGTCGGCGCGGGTTTTGGGCTGAACTGAAGATGCATCGTTGGTCATAGGCCTAACTGTAGAACATGGCCCGGATTGGGCAGTACAGAATCCCCGCAAAATCCCAAGGTGTGGTCGCTATTTGTGGCGCCGTATTTGGTGGCTCCGCGGGTGTTTTGCTTTTCAATTCTTGTGTTCTGTAGGATTGGCTGCGGTTATTTGGTCTCGTCCACGCAATGGCGAACAGCTTTGCTGAAGCGGGATCGATGCCAGTGGTTTTGGAGGCGTGCCAGAGCGGCCGAATGGGGCTCCCTGCTAAGGAGTTGCCTGTCTTGCGACGGGCCGGAGGTTCGAATCCTCTCGCCTCCGCCACACGCGCCCGTAGCTCAACGGATAGAGCATCTGACTACGGATCAGAAGGTTAGGGGTTCGAATCCCTTCGGGCGCACCATGTAGACCCGCACCTTGTAGGTGCGGGGCTTTTTGTTTTTATTACCTGGCAGCGCGAGCCGGGGCATTGCGGGGCGGGGGCAGCGAGGTCCTTCACTTGTGGCCAGGGTTCGGTCACATATCGATGGTTTCTCGTGACCTGTCGATGGTTTTGCGCCACTTATGCGCACGCTGTGGGTGCTACGTGTGCACTTGTCGATGCACTGTTCACTTGTGGCCAGGCTATAGCGAATCGATGGGTGAACTATGCATCGATAAGACAACGAACCAGCTCCCTTTGCTTCAGCAACGCGCAGCAACAGGTAGCAAAGCGCAGCAACAGGCACCAACCCGGACCTGACGACCGACTCGCCACCTCCCTGAGCCGCCACGGCCGTACCTCCAACACCCCCGCGCAGCCTTTGCCCGACCGAATCCGATTAGCCTGGCCTTGTACTTGGTCAATCGGGGCTTCCGCCCCGCGCCGCTTCCGCCCCGCGCCGCCTCGCACACCGGGGGACATTTTCCTATCCTGAACAGTTGCAATAGACTTAGACCCCGGTTGCCCTCCCCGTATTTCGATAGGAGCCTTGATGGACGCCCGTCTAGCCGTTCGCCGTAAGCCCGAGTTCCGCAATGAGGAAGCTACGCTGCTGTCCTCGATCGGCCAGGACGGCGAGGTGGCAATCTACTATCTCTACGATGCTTTCGATGCGACGGAGGAGGATCTTGTCGCGCTGCGTGAGTCGGTAGTTGCTGATTCGCGTGTCGACGAGCTGGTCGAGCTCCCGGCCCCCGCCGAGCTGGGGAACTACCTTGCTGTCGAGCCGCTGCCTGGCCAGTACGACCAGCGTGCCGATGCCGCCGAGCAGGCCCTGCGCCTGCTCCGCCCGGAAACGCAGGCGCAGATCACCTCGGCAACGCTGTATGTTTTCGATGCTCCGGTGAATGACGCCGTGCGCTCCTTCCTCATCAACCCGGTCGAATCGGGGGAGAAGAACCTGAGCGTCCTGCGCCGTCCGAGCATGGGCGAGATCGAGCCGCTGAAGGAGTACCCGGGCTTCACCGAGCTGGATGACGAAGGCCTGGCCGAGCTGCTCGCAGCCGACGGCATGGCCATGTCGCTGGCTGACCTGAAGACCATCCAGGATTACTTCCGCTCCGAGGGCCGCACTCCGACCGAGGTAGAGCTGTCCGCGTTGGATACCTACTGGTCGGACCACTGCCGCCACACCACCTTCAACACCGAGCTGACCTCCATCGAGAACAACGAGCCGCGCTTTGCCGCACAGCTCGACCGCGCGCTGCGTCGCTACGACGAGCTGCGTGAGCTCAACGGCCGCACCCACAAGCCACGCACCCTGATGGACATGGGCACCATCATGGGCCGCGAACTGCGTCGCACGGGTGTCATGGATGACCAGGAAGTTTCCGAGGAAATCAACGCTTGCTCCGTCTACGTCGATGTCGAGGGCGATGACCGCAAGTGGCTCCTCATGTTCAAGAACGAGACTCACAACCACCCGACCGAAATCGAGCCATTCGGTGGTGCCTCCACCTGTCTCGGTGGCGCTATCCGCGACCCGCTGTCGGGTCGCTCGTGGGTCTACCAGGCCATGCGTCTGTCCGGCGCAGGTGACATCAACACTCCGCGCGAGCAGACCCTCGAGGGCAAGCTGCCGCAGCGCGATATTTCCTCCCGCGCCGCAGCCGGCTACTCCTCCTACGGCAACCAGATCGGTCTGGCCACCACTGGTGTGCGCGAGCTGGTCCACCCGGGATACGTCGCTAAGCGAATGGAACTCGGTGCCGTCGTCGCCGCTGCCCCGGCAGACAACGTCAAGCGCCTCGAACCTGCGCCGGGCGATGTGGTGATTATGCTCGGTGGCCGCACCGGCCGTGACGGCGTCGGCGGTGCGACCGGCTCGTCGAAGGCTCACGATGAGGACTCGCTGGGCCGTTCCGGCGCCGAGGTGCAGAAGGGCAACCCGGTCAACGAGCGCAAGATTCAGCGCCTGTTCCGCCGCGAGGACGTCGCCACCAAGATTGTCCGCTGTAATGACTTCGGCGCTGGTGGCGTGTCCGTTGCGGTCGGTGAGCTGGCTGACTCCATCGACATTCACCTCGAGCGCGTGCCGCTGAAGTACGCCGGTCTGAATGCCCGCGAAATCGCGATTTCCGAGTCCCAGGAGCGCATGGCGCTGGTCGTGCGCCCGGAGGACGCTGACTTCATCATCGCCGCCGCTGCCGAAGAGAACATCGAGGCCGTCGCGCTGGCAGACATCACCGACACCGGTCGGCTGCGCATGTTCATGGGCGACGAGGTCGTGTTCGACCTCTCCCGTGAGTTCATCGACACCAACGGCGCCGACCGCGCCCAGAACGTCGAGATGGTTGCTGCGGAGGGCGGCGTCGTAAAGCAGGCTCCGACGAGCGTACTGGAGTCGCTGCGTGCGGCGACGGCGGGCTCCCAGGAGGGCATGATCGAGCAGTTCGACTCGACCGTCGGCCGCTCCACCGTGCTCATGCCGTACGGCGGTGCGACGCAGAAGACCGACGAGCAGGCGTCGATCCAGACGCTGCCGGTCGATGGCGGCACGAGCACCGCGTCCATCATGACCTGGGGTTACTCGCCATCGCTTGCCGACGAATCCCCGTACCTCATGGGTTCCTACTCCGTCGTGGAGGCACTAGCTAAGCTCGCAGCGGCCGGTGGCGATCCGCGCGGCGCCTGGCTGAGTGTGCAGGAGTACTTCCAGCGCCTGGACCAGGACCCGCAGCGCTGGGGCGAGGTTGCGCAGGCTCTGCTCGGTCTGCTCGAGGCTCAGGACGGCTTCCAGGTTGCGGCTATTGGCGGTAAGGACTCCATGTCCGGCACCTACGGTGAGGACCTGCACGTGCCGGCGACCCTGGTGACCTTCGCAGTTGCCGCGATGGACGAGACCGACGCCGTATCCGCTGCAATCCCGGCCGGTAATTTCGACCTCTACCTGTTTGCGCACCAGCCGCTCGAGTCCGGGGAACCGAACTACGAGCAGCTCAACGAACTATTTGCTGCTGTGCGCGAGCTGCGTCCGGCTGCGGCCTCGGCTGTTACTAACGCGGATCTGGCTGCGACCCTGGTCAACATGGCTGTGGGTAATGGCGTGGGCCTGGAGGCATCCCTTCCGGAGGCTCCGCTGGGTTCCATTGTTGTGGCTGTTCCGGCTGGTCAGGATGTTGATGGTGCTGTTGAAGGTGCTGTGAAGATTGGTACCACCGACGAGTCGGGCACGCTGCGCTTCGGTGAGGAGTCCTTCACTGTCGCCGAGGCTCTGGAGGCGATGGAGTCCGGTTACCGTGAGGTCTTCCCGCTCAATGACTACGAGGGCGAGGCCCTGCCGGAGTTCGCCAACCAGGTCAACGAGACCAAGACCGACCTGCAGAGCCCGGGCAAGAAGGATGTCCACGTGTTGCTGCCAGTCTTCCCTGGTACCAACTCCGAGTACGACATGGCCGAGGCATTCGTCGCGGCTGGCGCTACCTACGAGTTCCACGTAATCCGCAACCTGACCCCGGCAATGCTGGCGGAGGACACGAAGGCGTTCGTCGAGAAGCTTCAGGACGCCGACATCCTGGCATTCTCCGGTGGCTTCTCCCTGGGTGATGAGCCGGACGGGTCCGCCAAGTTCATCGCCGCGTTCCTGCGTTCCGACGACGTCGCAGCCGCCGTCAAGGAGTTCGTGGCCGACAACGGTCTTGTGCTCGGTATTTGTAACGGTTTCCAGGCGCTGGTCAAGTCCGGCTTCCTGCCGTACGGCGACCCGGCGCAGCTCCGCGAGGACTCGCCGACCCTGGCCCACAACCGCCAGCTGCGTCACGTGTCCCGCATCGCTACTACTCGCGTCGCGACCGTGGATTCCCCGTGGCTGCGCGGTTTCGAGCCAGGCCAGACCCACCTCATGCCGGTTTCTCACGGTGAGGGTCGTTTCGTGGTTTCCGAGGACGAGGCCCGCCGCCTGTTCGAGGCCGGCCAGGTCGCTTTCCAGTACGTCGATGCCGACGGCGATGCCGAGGGCGTGCCGACGATGACAGCGCCAGCCAACCCGAACGGTTCCTCCTACGCCATTGAGGGCATTGTCAGTGCTGACGGCAGGATCCTGGGCAAGATGGGCCACCCGGAGCGTTTCCGCGAGGGGCTGATGCGCAATATTCCGGGCATTGGTGAGCAGGACATCTTTGGCAACGCTGTCCGCTGGGTCCGCGGCGAGTAGTTCCTCGGTTTCTTCGTTACCTCGGTCAGGGGTACCTCGGTCGGTCCTGTTCGGATAGGCCGGGGTAACCGCTACGAAACCTGTTATTAATGTGCAACGAATATGTACTTGAATAAGTGCCGAAAAAGGTTGCTTGAACAGGCGATTTTGTAAAACTTAGCAGGATGAGTAAAGTATCTATTCGTTGCAGGGACCGAGGGAATTACCCCAGAGTCGCTGAATAACAACAAAATGCGCCCGTAGCTCAACGGATAGAGCATCTGACTACGGATCAGAAGGTTAGGGGTTCGAATCCCTTCGGGCGCACAACGCAGACCCGCACCGGTAAGGTGCGGGTCTTTTTGTCTGCCCGACTTATCGATGGTTTTCCGGGTTAAGGGTCAAAAAGTGTGTCCGGAATCGCGGATTTTCACGGATTGACCTGTAGGTTTCCGGAAAGTATATGCTCCGGAAGCATATATCTAG